>SDAY01000026.1 GCA_006212015.1 Halothiobacillaceae bacterium | reverse complement strand
CGGTATCCTTGGCGTGGAGGGGATGGATCACCCAATTTCATGGTTTTGCGGGTCGCCGTCCACGAGATTTCATTGATGAGCGCATAAGCGTTGCGCTTGAAGGAGGGGTTGTCGTCGGTCGTGCTACACCTGCTGCCGAGCTTGGGCGGTCGGCGCCTGATTTTTCCCTGCCCGGCGTCGATGGGCGAATCTGGCGTCGGGCGGACTGCAGCGATGAGCACGGCACGATGGTCCTGTTCATCCGCAACCATGTGCTTCCGAAGCCTGATTGGCCAGCCGATTGGCCAGCCAAGTTGCCCGATTCAATGAACTGATACAGAATGCCAATTACTTTGTCCGGCGAGTGTTGCGCCCGCGCGCGCCTCCAGGACCGCCTCACCGGGGCACGATTTCCTTATCTCAACATTCGTTTAGGAGACCCCGCATGTCGACTCGTCGTGAGCTTGCGAATGCCATCCGCGCCTTGAGCATGGATGCCGTGCAGAAGGCCAAGTCCGGTCACCCGGGCGCCCCCATGGGCATGGCCGACATCGCCGAAGTCCTGTGGAACGGCCACATGAAGTACAACCCGGGCAATGCCAAGTGGGTTGACCGTGACCGCTTCGTGCTGTCCAACGGCCACGGCTCCATGCTGATCTACTCCCTGCTGCACCTCACAGGCTTCGAGCTGGGCATGGACGATCTGAAGAACTTCCGCCAGCTGCATTCCAAGACCGCGGGCCACCCCGAGTACGGCTATGCCGAGGGCATCGAGACCACCACCGGTCCGCTGGGCCAGGGCCTCACCAACGCGGTGGGCATGGCGATCGCCGAGCGCACCCTGGCGGCCCACTTCAACCGTCCGGGGCACGACATCGTCGACCACCACACCTATGTGTTCATGGGCGACGGCTGCCTGATGGAAGGCCTGTCCCACGAGGCCTCCGCCATGGCCGGCACCCTGGGCCTGGGCAAGCTGATCGCCTTCTGGGATGACAACGACATCTCCATCGACGGCCACATCGGCGAGTGGATGGAGCGCGACGTCGCCGGTCGCTTCGAGTCCTACAACTGGCATGTCATCCGCAATGTCGATGGCCATGACGCCGAAGCCGTGGATGCGGCCATCCGCGCCGCCAAGGACGTCACCGACAAGCCGACCCTGATCTGCACCCGCACCGTCATCGGCTTCGGCTCCCCGAACCTGTGCGGCACCCACGACTGCCACGGCGCCCCGCTGGGCGATGCCGAGATCGCCGCCACCCGCGAATTCCTCAAGTGGCCGCATGCGCCGTTCGAAATCCCGGCCGACATCTATGCAGGCTGGGACAAGAAGGCCAAGGGCGCCGCCGTCGAGGCCGAGTGGAACAACCGTTTCGCCGCCTATGCCGCCGAGCATCCGGAACTGGCCGCCGAGTTCACCCGCCGCATGGCGGGCGAGCTGCCGGCGGGCTTCGTCGCGGAGATGGACACGTTCATCGCCCATGTGCAGGAGCAGAAGCCGAACATCGCGTCCCGCAAGGCGTCCCAGAACACCATCGAGGCCATGGGCCCGCTGCTGCCGGAGATGTTCGGCGGCTCGGCCGACCTGACCGGTTCCAACCTGACCAACTGGTCCGGCACCGTCAAGGTCAACCACGATAACGCCAACGGCAACTACATCTCCTGGGGCGTGCGCGAGTTCGGCATGGCCCACATGATGAACGGCATGGTCCTGCACGGCGGCTTCAAGGTCTACGGCGCGACCTTCCTGATGTTCATGGAATTCATGCGCAACGCCCTGCGCATGTCCGCGCTGATGAAGATCCCGACCATCTACGTCTACACCCACGACTCCATCGGTCTGGGCGAAGACGGCCCGACCCACCAGCCGGTCGAGCAGATCGCCACCATGCGCATGATCCCGCGCTTCCAGACCTGGCGCGGTTGTGATGCGATCGAGTCTGCCGTGTCCTGGAAGATGGCCATGACCCGTCAGGACGGCCCGTCCGCGCTGATCTTCTCCCGCCAGAACCTGAAGCCGATGGATCGCACGCCTGAGCAGGTCAAGCAGATCGAGAAGGGCGGTTATGTGCTGAAGGATGCCGCAGGCCAGCCTGACCTGATCATCATCGCCACCGGTTCCGAAGTGGAGCTGGCGATGAACGCCGCCGCCGACCTGGAAGGCAAGGGCAGGAAGATCCGCGTGGTCTCCATGCCGTCCACCTGTGTGTTCGACACCCAGGACAAGGCCTACCGTGACACCGTGCTGATCCCGGGCGTCAGGCGCGTGTCCGTCGAGGCCGGCGTCACTGCATTCTGGGCCAAGTATGTCGGCCTGGACGGCGCGTCCGTGGGCATCGACACCTTCGGCGAGTCCGCTCCGGCGGGCGAGCTGTTCAAGGCGTTCGGCTTCACCGTCGAAAACGTGGTCAAGACCTGCGAGTCCGTGCTCGCCTGATTCCGCTCACCGATCGAGCCCGCCGGTTTCTCCGGCGGGCCATGACAAATTCCAATAATCCGTCACAGGAGTAGTAAACATGGCCATTCGTGTTGGTATCAACGGCTTCGGTCGCATCGGTCGCATGGTGTTCCGCGCCGCCGCACAGGACTTCCCGGACATCGAGATCGTCGCGATCAACGACCTGCTCGAGCCGGACTACCTGGCCTACATGCTCAAGCACGACTCCGTGCATGGCCGCTTCAAGGGCGACGTGTCCGTTGAAGGCAACTTCATGGTCGTCAACGGCAAGAAGATCCGCCTGACCGCCGAGCGCGATCCGTCCAACCTGAAGTGGGACGAAGTGGGCGTTGACATCGTGGTCGAATCCACCGGCTTCTTCCTGACCGAGGAGTCCTGCCAGGCGCACATCAACGCCGGCGCCAAGAAAGTGGTCCAGTCCGCGCCGTCCAAGGACGCCACCCCGATGTTCGTCTATGGCGTGAACCATGAGACCTACGCCGGTCAGGCCATCGTCTCCGCCGCGTCCTGCACCACCAACTGCCTGGCGCCGGTCGCCAAGGTGCTGAACGACACCTTCGGCATCAAGCGTGGCCTGATGACCACCGTTCACGCGGCGACCGCCACCCAGAAGACCGTTGACGGCCCGTCCTCCAAGGACTGGCGCGGCGGTCGCGGCATCCTGGAGAACATCATCCCGTCCTCCACCGGCGCCGCCAAGGCCGTGGGCGTGGTGATCCCGGAGCTGAACAAGAAGCTGACCGGCATGGCCTTCCGCGTTCCGACCTCCGACGTGTCCGTGGTCGACCTGACCTGTGAGCTGAACAAGGAAGCGACCTACGCCGACATCTGCGCCGCCATGAAGGCCGCCTCCGAAGGCGCGATGAAGGGCGTGCTGGGCTACACCGAGGAGGCCGTCGTTTCCACCGACTTCCGCGGCTTCAGCGCCCCGTCCGTGTTCGACGCCAAGGCCGGCATCCAGTTGGATCCGACCTTCGTCAAGATCGTCGCCTGGTATGACAACGAGTACGGCTATACCTGCAACCTGATGCGCGTGGTTCGCCATATCGCTCAGTAAGTTCTCATCACGAGGGGGAGGCGACTCCCTCTTTTTCTAGCTGTTATTCTTTGTTTGAGCCATCCGTTAAGCACGCGCCATCGCAGGCTTAACCGATTGTTCAAACACTTCTATCCCAATAAGGAGAGCGACATGTCCGTCATCAAGATGACCGATCTCGACCTGGCTGGTCAGCGCGTACTGATCCGCGCCGACCTCAACGTCCCCGTCAAGGACGGCGTGGTCACCTCGGATGCGCGTATCCGCGCCACCATGCCAACCATCGAATTTGCCATGAAGGCCGGCGCCAAGGTCATGGTCATGTCGCACCTGGGCCGTCCGACCGAGGGCGAGTACAGCGAAGAGAACTCCACCCAGCCGGTCGCCGACCATCTGGGCAAGCTGCTCGGCAAGCCGGTGCGCCTGGTCAAGGACTACCTGGATGGCGTCGAAGTCGCCGATGGCGAGGTCGTGCTGTTCGAGAACGTCCGCTTCAACGTGGGCGAGAAGAAGGACGCCGCCGATCTGGCCAGGAAGTACGCCGCCCTGTGCGACATCTTCGTGATGGACGCCTTCGGCACCGCCCACCGCGCCGAGGCCTCCACCCACGGCGTGGCCAGGTTCGCCCCGATCGCCTGCGCCGGCCCGCTGCTGGCCGGTGAGCTGGACGCGCTGGGCAAGGCCCTGCAGGCCCCGGCCCGTCCGCTGGCCGCCATCGTCGCCGGCTCCAAGGTATCCACCAAGCTGACCATCCTCGACTCCATGTCCGATAAGGTCGACAACATGATCGTCGGCGGCGGCATCGCCAACACCTTCATGCTGGCCGCCGGCCTTCCGATCGGCAAGTCGCTGGCCGAGCCTGACCTGGTGCCGGAAGCTAGGAAGATCATGGACAAGATGGCCGCGCGTGGTGCCTCCGTGCCCATCCCGGTGGACGTGGTGTGCGGCAAGGCGTTCTCTCCGACCGCCGAGGCCATCGTCAAGGACGTGGCCGACGTCGCCGATGACGACATGATTTTCGACATCGGGCCGAAGACCGCGCGCATGCTGGCCGACAGCCTCAAGACTGCCGGCACCATCGTCTGGAACGGCCCGGTCGGCGTGTTCGAGTTCGACCAGTTCGGCGAAGGCACCAAGACCCTGGCTCTGGCGATCGCCCAGTCCAAGGGCTTCTCCATCGCCGGCGGCGGCGACACCCTGGCGGCGGTCGACAAGTACGGCATCGCCGACAAGGTCAGCTACATCTCCACCGGCGGCGGCGCCTTCCTCGAATTCCTCGAAGGCAAGGTCCTGCCGGCGGTGGCCATGCTCGAAGAGCGTGCCAAGGGCTGATCCTTGTTTGATCTGTCCTGGCCACGGATGGCCCTTACTCCCCTATCGAGAGTCATATCCGCGTGAAACGCCGTACCAAGATTGTTGCCACCTTGGGACCGTCAACAGACGACCCCAAGGTGATCGACGAACTGATCCGCATTGGTGTGGATTGTGTTCGCCTTAATTTTTCCCACGGTAGCCCCGAGGACCACATGACTCGCGCCCGCATGGTGCGCGTGAGCGCGGCCAGGCATGGCCGCCACGTCGCCATTCTGGGCGACCTGCAAGGTCCGAAGATCCGCATCGACCGTTTCAAAGACGGCAAGATCGTCCTCGAAGACGGTGCGCCGTTCATTTTTGACGCCTCGCTCGACAAGGACGCGGGTGATCAGGATCGCGTGGGCCTGACCTACAAGCAGCTGGTCGACGACGTTCGCGAAGGCGACACCCTGTTGCTGGACGATGGTCGTCTGGTCTTTACCGTCAACAGCGTGACGGGCAGCGAGATCCGCTGCACCACGGTGGTCGGCGGTACGCTGTCCAACAACAAGGGCATCAACCGCCAGGGCGGCGGCCTGTCCGCCCCCGCGATCACCGCCAAGGATCGCGCCGACATCAAGACCGCTGCCGAGATCGGGGTGGATTACATCGCCGTATCCTTCCCGCGCAGCGCCGCAGACCTGCACGAGGCGCGCAGCCTGATGAAGGCGGCCGGTTCCGACGCCTTCATCGTCGCCAAGGTCGAGCGCGCCGAGGCGGTCGAGTGCATCGACGAGATCATCGAGGCCTCCGATGTCATCATGATCGCCCGCGGCGATCTGGGCGTGGAGATCGGCGATGCCGAACTGCCCGCCGCGCAGAAGGAATTCATCCGCCGCGCGCGCGAGAAGAAGCGTGCGGTCATCACCGCCACGCAGATGATGGAGACCATGATCGTCAACCCGATCCCGACCCGCGCCGAGGTCTTCGACGTGGCCAACGCGGTGCTGGACGGTACGGATGCGGTGATGCTCTCCGGCGAGACGGCGGCGGGCAAGTATCCAGTCAAGGTCGTCGCGACCATGGCGCACATCTGTTCCCGCGCCGAGAGTCAGATTCAGGCGAAGATGAGCGTGCCGCCGCTGGACACCCCGTTCGAGCGCGTGGATGAAACCATCGCCATGACCGCCATGTATGCCGCGAACCACATGTCCGTGCGTGCGATTGCGGCATTGACCGAATCCGGTTCGACCGCCTTGTGGATGTCGCGCGTGAATTCGGCGATCCCGATCTACGCCATGACCCGCCACGAGGGCTCGGCCCGTCGCATGGCGCTCTACCGCGGCGTGGTGCCGATCTATTTCCCCTACGACACCAAGGATCACGCCGAAGTGAATCGCCAGGTGGTCAATGCGCTTCGCGCTCGCGAAGTGCTTGACGAAGGTGACCTGGTCATCATCACCAAGGGCGACCTGATGGGCGAGATGGGCGGCACCAACGCGATGAAGATCGTTCGCGTCGGCGAGGCCGTCCTAGCCGGTACCGAGTAAGTTCGTCGGGTTGCCCAAGTGGGCATCCATGAATGCCTGATATAGACTCAGGCGATTTGCCCCGGACAAGGTTCGGGGCAAGGTTTTCAACATCAACCCCCGATAGGAGTATGTAAATGGCACTGATCTCCCTGCGTCAGCTGCTGGACCATGCCGCCGAGAACGGCTACGGCATGCCAGCCTTCAACGTCAACAACATGGAACAGATCCACGCGATCATGCAGGCCGCCGACAAGGTCGACAGTCCGGTGATCCTGCAGGGTTCCGCCGGTGCGCGCTCCTACGCGGGCGAGCCGTTCCTGCGCCACCTGGTGGCCGCCGCGGTTGAGATGTATCCGCACATCCCGGTCGTCATGCACCAGGACCACGGTTCCGACCTGGGCGTCTGCCTGCGCGCCATCCAGTCCGGCTTCAGCTCCGTCATGATGGACGGCTCCCTGATGGCCGACATGAAGACCCCGGCCTCCTACGAGTACAACGCCGGCATCACCGCCAAGGTTGCCGAGGTCGCGCACTGCGGCGGTGTATCCGTCGAGGGCGAGCTGGGCTGCCTGGGCTCCCTGGAAACCGGCAAGATGGGCGAGGAAGACGGCCACGGCGCGGAAGGCGAGCTGGACCACTCCATGCTGCTGACCGATCCGGAAGAAGCCGCCCAGTTCGTCAAGGACACCGACGTGGATGCCCTGGCGATCGCCATTGGCACCTCCCACGGCGCCTACAAGTTCACCTCCAAGCCGTCCGGCAAGGTGCTGCGCATCGACCGCGTCAAGGAAATCCACGCGCGCATCCCGGGCGTTCACCTGGTCATGCACGGCTCCTCCTCCGTGCCGGAAGACTGGCTGGAAATCATCAACAGCTACGGCGGCGACATGGGCCAGACCTATGGCGTGCCGGTTGACGAGATCGTCGAAGGCATCAAGCACGGCGTGCGCAAGGTCAACATCGACACCGACCTGCGCATGGCTTCCACCGGCGCCATCCGCAAGCACCTGCACGACAACAAGGCCAACTTCGACCCGCGCAAGTTCCTGAAGGAATCCACCAAGGCGATGGCCGGCATCTGCCAGGCCCGTTTCGAGGCCTTCGGCGCCGCCGGCATGGCGTCCAAGATCAAGCCGATCTCCCTGGACGACATGCGCAAGCGTTACGAGTCCGGCTCGCTGAAGCAGCAGGTCAAGTAATCGCCCCGCGATTGCACTCCGACAAAGCGGCCTCCGGGCCGCTTTTTTTATGGGCGCGCCACGCGTGGCGCATCGAGCCGTGACTGGCGCTATCCCCCCGGCCGTGGTGGCGGGGGATGGCTCTACACACGAGGCCCGGCGGCTAGTCGGAAGGCGCTCGCTGGGTCGCGGTCATGCGCAGGTATTCGCGATGCAGCAGGATCAGCACCCAGGCCCATATCGCGCAGCCGCCGAGCACGACCCAGCCGAGGTCCACGACGCCGAAGCCGTTCGCGGCCAGGGCCGTGACCCCGATGATGACCAGCGAACCCATGGCCTTGAACAGGCGGTAGCCGAACATGTCGATCCAGGCCTTGGCCTGGGCCATGAGGATCGGCTCGATCGGGATGTAGAGGATCTCCTTGGCCGCGCGGTTGATCGAATAGGACAGTCCGCGGTCGCTGATCTTCATGATGGCGGCGGGGATGAGGGTGGGGTGAAGCATGAAGCCGGCGGTCGCGGCCGCCATGGCCAGCGGCTGGATCAGCAGCCCGGTCAGCACGCCGAGCCCGCTCAGGACCAGCGGTGTCAGGATCAGGTTCACGCCGATGGAGATGCCGCTGAGGATGCTGAAGAACAGCGACAGCGCCGCCGTGCGCGCCTCGCGTTCCGGGTAGGTGGTCTCGATGATCCGCAGGAACTGGTACTCGATCAGCGGCGAGATGGCCTGGGCCAGCAGCAGGGCGGCGGCGATGAGGACGAGATAGCGCTTGCTGGCGATCAGGCGCCAGCCGCCGATGTCGGCCGGTGTGGTGGTCGAGGCGGGCTCGTCCTCCCGGCGCAGCAGGCCCTTGCGGTCGATGGCCCAGGTCAGGGCGAGGATGAGCCCGACGAACAGGGCGGCCACCAGCATCAGGTCTGGCGTCTGCAGCGGCGTGTGCTTGATGAGCAGGGCCGCAAGGCCGCCCCCGGCGACGCCGCCGAGCAGGCCGCCGGTGCCGACGAAGCCGTACCAACGGCGGCCCTCGTCGGTGCGGTAGCTGCCATTGGCGAGACTCCAGAACTGCTCCACCAGCACCACGCCGAAGATGTCGACGAAGATGTAGAAGGCGACCGCCATGGTCGCCGTCGGCTGGGCGGCCAGCAGGCGGAAGCCGATCAGCGCGGCGATGAACAACAGGCAGCTCGCCAGTACCACGCGCACGCGCCCGTGGCGCTCGAGTACGCCCCGGTAGATCGCCACCGTCACCAGCAGGGCGGCGGCGGAGCCGAGCCAGACATAAGGCAGGGCCTGCGCGCCCAGACCCTCGATCAGCAGCGAACGGCTCGCCGGCTTGAGCTGGTAGAGCGCGGTGATGATGAGGAAGAAGTCCAGCGCAAGGATGCTTGAGCGCAACAAGCCGCTCATGGCATGAGGCTTGATGTTGGAACTTTCAGGGTGATGGTTTGCCATAGTTCAGAGTGCCCCATTGCCGGGTATGAAATGTGTTCTCCAAGGAGGCCCGAGCTCCGCGCCGAACCACGCCACGCCGTGGAACGCCGGAGAGACAGGAGTCCCGCCCCGCAGCGGCAGAAACGTCGCGCGGACCCGCGTTACATGAATCAGAGAAGCCACACATGCCATTCAAGAACCTCCTCCTGGGGCTTGCCCTGGGCCTGGTTTCGACTGCCCTGGCCGCCCATCCGGTCTATCCCGCCCTCGATCAATCCACCGACGCTGCCCTCCAGGCCCGACTCGAGGCCAAGGTCCAGCAGCTTGATCTGCTCGGGGCCGCGAAGGACCGGAAACTCTCCGTCGCCCTGGTGGACATCACCGATCTTGCCCATCCCCGCTTCGCCGCGCTCAACCCCGACCACATGGCCTACGCGGCCAGCCTGCCCAAGATCGCCATCCTGCTCGGCGCCTTTGCCCGCATTCAGGCGGGCGAGATGAGCCTCGATCAGCCGACCCGCGACAGCCTGACCCGCATGATCCGCGTGTCCTCCAACCGCGATGCCTCGGCGATGCTTGAGCGCGTCGGCATCCGCTACCTGGCTGACCTGCTGCAGTCGCCCTCCTATCGCCTGTACGCCCCCGAGCGCAACGGCGGCCTGTGGGTCGGCAAGCCCTACGGCAAGGACGGGGACAACCTGCGCGATCCCCTGCACAACCTCTCGCACGGGGCCACGGTCCTGCAGGTCGCGCGCTTCTACTACCTGCTGGAGACCGGGCGACTGCTCTCGGCGGATCTGACCCGCGAGATGAAGTCCATCCTTGGTGATCCCGCGCTGCACCACAAGTTCGTCGGCGGGCTCCAGGCCGCCCATCCCGATGCCCGCCTGTTCCGCAAGTCCGGCACCTGGCGCAACTGGCATGCCGACAGCGCGCTCGTCGAGCGGGACGGTCGGCGCTACATCGCCGTGGCCCTGGCCGACGATGCGCAGGGCGAGTCATGGCTCCGCCGCCTCATCGTGGGTCTCGACGAGGCCGTGTTCGAGGGTGGCCCCACCAAGGTGGCGATGCTCAAGTAAGCGCTGCAGGCGAGTGCCCAGGGTCTGGTGGGCCACTGCCGAGTTCTTGCGCAGCACGTCCGAACTCACCACCACCACGTAGCGCAGCCGGGGATTCCCGGCCGGGTGCTCGACGATGGCGATCGAGTTCAGCAGGTTCTCCACGTTGCCCTTGTACTTGCGGCAGACGAAGCCCGGCTCCGGCCGGCAGCGGAAGAACGACCCCGACTTGAAGTAGACGGCGGCATCCCTCAGCGCGGGGGACGAGGCGTAGCGTATGCGGCGCTGCGTCATGTACAGCAGGCGCTTGATCTCGCGGCTGGACCAGCGGTCGACGAGCTTGCCGTCCTCCAGCCGGACCAGCCACTGCATCAGCTCGCGCGGCGTGGCCGTGCTGTTGGTGCCCGGCACCCGCGCCTTGCCGGTGTGGGTGAAGAAGCCGCCCTGCCGCAGGCGCTCAGGATCCAGCCCGTTGCGCTCCACCCATCCTCCGAGGGCCTGCAGCATCAGGGCCGAGACCTCCGATGTGGGCGTGTCGCGGAAGAAGGCATCGATGCGGTCCTCGCTGACCGGGTACTCGCGCCCGAAGCGCTGCAGCAGGATCAGCTCCCGCACCACCATCGACGCGGCGGCATTCGAGCTGGCGGAGAGCATCCAGTCGAGGAAGGTCCACAGGCTGGCGGCATCGCCCGTGCGCAGCGGGCGGTGGGTGAAGCGCTTGCCGTCCCAGAACGGCACCGTGTGGCTGTCATGCACGATGAAGCCATCGGCCACCACGCGGGATTCGCGCAGCACGCGCTCGCGCGCGGCGATGTCCTCCGGGTAGAGGTCGGCCAGCCGCTGGAACAGGGCGCTGACCACCACCAGCTTGCCGACGCTGCCGGGGTTGAACTCGACATCGGCGCGGTGCTCGGCATACACGGGCCGCGCGGGATCGGACAGGTCCAGCACGGCGATCTCGTAGCGCTCGGCATCGCCGCCCAGCAGTTCCACGACTTGGCGGGTGAATTCGGGATCGGGCGCAGGCAGCGGAGGGATGCCATCAAGCGGATGGATATCGACCTGCGCCATGGGCAGCCGCGCCCCCTGCGGCTGGACCAGCCCACGCGCCTTGCCTTCCAGGATGAGCCGATAGCCCTCCAGCCGCGCGATGCCGGTGTACTGGTCGCCATCCAGCGGATAGGCCAAGGCCAGGGCGGGCAGGAGCGCGAAGGCCAGCAGGGTCAGGCGCTTCACGGGGTCTCTCCCATGTTCACAGTCCTGCCCGAGCCCTCCCGCAGCGGGCGGTCCAGCTCGAGCAGGAACGCATTCCGGCGGGCCTCGCGGCTCTGCTGGTAGGGGCGGATCTGGAACAGGGCGAGGCGGCCGTCGAGGAAGCCGAACTCCACGTCCGCGGGCAGGGGCTGGCCCTCGGCGTCCTGCATCGGGAAACGCTTGGGCAGCTCGTTGGCCAGCGCGCGCAGGATCTCGATCTCGGCAGCCTCCAGCACATGATCGCGGCCCGAGACTGGCAGCATCTTCATCCCGCCGCTGGCGGGGAGCGCGCGCCGGGTGGTGGCGCTGGCCTCGGAGAGCAGGCGCGATGCGCCGGGTTCCCCGCCCAGCAGCCATTCCTCCGCCCCCTGCCCGGACACCGCCCCGCCGACGCCCTCGTTCACGGCCACGGTGTAGGCATCCTGGCGTCCGCTCTCGGTATCCATGGTCAGCATCACGCCGGATTTCTCCACCGGCACCGACTGCTGGAGCAGGACCGAGACATAGATGTGTTCGGGATCGTCCATGCGCATCTGGCGCCAGCTGAAGGCCCGCTCGCTGAAGGGCGAGGCCCAGACGCGCTGGATGGCCCGCAGGATGGCCTCGAAGCCGACCACGTTGGGCAGGGTCAGGTTGAGGCCCGCGCCGCTGAATCCCGGCTGATCCTCGACATTGGTGTCGCTGCGCACGAACACCGCGACATGCCCGGTCGTGCCGAAGACCCCCTCCATGGCCTCGCGGAGCGCCTGACGGACACCGGGGCCGGGGTCGGCGGCCTCGATCCAGCCGCGCAGGCGCTCGCGCAGGATGGCGGATTCGGACAGGCGCTGGTCGGCGGGCAGGGCCTCGATGCGCCGGTATTCGCCCCGCATCCACTCGAACACGCTTGCGTCCGAGCCGGGCATGGGCTGGTCGAGCAGGGCGCGGAAGACCCCGAAGGGGATGGCGAGACCGCCGGACACCGCCTCGGGGTAGAGATGCTTGAGTTCGCCGAGCTTGGCGGCCTTGGGGCCGACCATGCGGCCGGCGTCATCCGCGCGCAGCCGGTCCAGCGGGATGGGCGTCCGCTGGGCCAGGTCCAGCTTGCCAAGGTCGGCCCGCAGTCGCTCGGGTCGGGCCTCCTGCCGCTCGAAGGCGGCCTCCCAGCGCGGCCCGTCCTCCGCCATCAGGACGCGGCCCCCGGGGCTGACGGCCAGGATCACGCGCTGGCCGTCATGGGGCCGCAGCAGGGGGAGGAGGCCGGCGTCCACCACCACGTTGGGGATGCCGAGGTTGCCGGCGAGGATCTGCACATGCGAGAGGGCGTTGCCTTCCTCGCGGGTGAGGATGCCGGCGACGGGGGGGAGCTCGGAGGTGGTCTCGGGCAGCAGGACGATGCTGTCCGGACCGGGGTCGCGGGCATCGAGGCGCAGCACGCCGCGCGCAAGGCCGGGGTTGAGGCTGCGCAGGCCGGCGCCGACCGGCTGGTCGAACAGGGTGTGCTCGATGCCCGCGCGGGCCTGGGCCTCGCGCAGCAGGCCGTCCAGCAGGGCGGAATAGACCAGCAGCGGGCTTGCGCGCAGCCGGTCGGGCATGAAGTGGCGCGCCTTCGGCTCGATGGCGGCGAGATGTTCCACCGCGCCGGCGAAGTGGAAGGCGAGCTCGCGGCCGGCCCAGAGGGGCACGCGGTCGAGGTGTCGCAGCTCGGCGCGGAAACGCTCGAGGGGCACGCTGCCCTGCCCGATCTCGCGGATGGAGCGCTGGATCTCGAGCCGTTCCCGCGCGGAAAGCAGGCCCACGCCGTAGAGCGCGTCGCCGAGCTGGCCGATCAGGCCCAGGCGTTGCGCCAGCGGCATGCCCGGGCTCCCGTCCAGCAGCTCGCGACCGGCGGCGAAGACCTCGGCCTCGATGTCGATGCCGAGGTCCACGACGGCCAGCCTGAGGCCGGGCGTCAGTCCCGGCAGGGCCTCGCGCAGATCGACCAGCATGGAGGCCGAGGTGGCGAGACGCTGTTCGGCGGCAAGGCCCGTGGACCAGGTGGCCGCCCACTGGCGGAGGCGTCGGGCGAGCGGGCGCGTGCCCAGTCGGTCGGCGGTCTGGCGCAGGGGGCGGCTCAGGTCGCGGCAATGGAACAGGCGTTCGATGGCCTCGGCGAGGGCGCCATGTTCCGCCGAAAGACGCTCTCCGGCATGCCGCAGCACCCGTTCGGCATCCCCCGCATCGGGCTGGGCGTGGATCTTGTTGCGCAGCGGCTCGAAGCTTGGATCGCGTTCGGCCAGGGTGGTGGACAGCGCGTGGATGCGGGTCAGGGCGGCCTCCTCGCCATGTCCGGGCAGGAGCATGGCGGCCTGGCGCAGCAGCAGGAGATGGCGGCCGTCGCGGGCCTGGCGCGCCAGTTCGGTCAGCAGGGCCTGCGCCGCGGCCTGCTCATCCTCGATCTGGAAGGCGCCGCGGTAGTAGCGCGCCTGGCGCAGGATCCAGCCGTCATCGGCGGCGATCAGGTAGCGTTCGAGCAGGATGGCCTTGAGCCTGTCGCGCCCCTCGGGCGCGGCGAGGGCGACGGGATCGGTCGAGGCCAGCACGGTGCCGACGGGATAGCCGGCCTCCTGCATGGCCTCCGCCCGGTCATTGAGCTGGCCGTGCTGGATGCCGCCGCCATGCCTGGCGCAGGCATAGGGACCGGGCGGGAGGGTGGTGCCGTCCTTGCAGAACCAGCGGATGCGCTCGAACGGCCCGCGGGGCTCCTCCTTCATCTCGGCGATCCAGCGCGCCATGTCTTCGGGGCTGGCCTCGGCCCACAGGAGCGCGGGCCAGGCAAGGATGGCCAGCAGCAGGGGCAGGAGAAGACGGGTCCGCCATGGGGCGGGCGTTCGGATGGTTTCCATGGTCATTGCGTCGTCGGGCGGACCCTCGGGGACGTCGGGATGGACTCATGGCGAGTATGGACGATGGCGCGGCATCCTGCCGGCGGGCGATCAGGCGCGCGCGAGGTCCTCGGCGAGCGCACGCAGCGCCTCCGGCCCCGCGCCATGCGGCAGGCGCATGAGCGGCGCGCCGGTCCACAGGCGCAGGTCGGCCAGGTTGTCCATGCCGCGCGGCAGCTCCGGTTCGAGCTGGTTGAGGATGACGCCGGCCAGTTTCAGGCCGTAGTGGGTGACGGCGTGGATGCCGAGCAGGGCCTGGTTGATCGCCCCGAGCCGGTCCGGCACCACCAGCAGCACGGGCAGGCCGAGGGCCCTGGCGAGGTCGGCATTGAGCGCGTCCTCCGCCAGCGGGGCGAACAGGCCGCCCGCGCCCTCGACCAGCATGAACCCGGCCTCATCGGGTGCCTTGCAGGCCGCCACCAGCTCATCGAGGAACAGCTTGCGCTTCATCCGGCGCGCGGCGCGCGGCGGGCTGAGGGGTTCGCGCAGGGCGATGGGGCAGACGGTATCCATCGGTTCCCATGCCCCGGCGGCCTGGCGCAGGGCCTCGGCATCCCGAGGGACTAGCCTTCCCTCGACCTCCGGGCAGCCGGATTCGACCGGCTTGCGCGCCGCGACCTTCAGGCCCCCGGCGCGCAGGCCCTCGATCAGCCGCGTGCCGACGAAGGTCTTGCCCGCGCCGGTGTCGGTGGCGGTGACGAACAGGCCGGGGATGCTCAAGCGCTCAGCGCCTCGAAGCGGCCGCTTTCCGGGTTCCAGGACTGCAGCAGGCCGCGCGCCATGTCGAAATACCAGCCATGCAGCTTGAGTGTGCCGGCATCGACGCGCGCCCTGACCATCGGGAAGGTCATCAGGTTGTCGAGCGAGCGGATGACGGAATCCTTCTCGCATTCGTGCGCCAGGCGGTCCATGTCGGCGTCCGGGTAGTCGGCGCGGGCCTGTTCGTAGGCCGGGCGGGCCAGCGCCAGCCAGCGACCCACCAGGCTCGGGCTGTCGATGTGGGCATCGCCCGGGTTCTCGCACAGGGCGCGGATGCCGCCGCACTGGGAGTGGCCGTTGATGATGATATGCCCGACCTCGAGCCCGTTCACCGCGTACTCGATGGCCGCGCTCACGCCGTGCTGGCCGGTGTTGGTCTCGAATGGCGGGACGATGTTGGCGACGTTGCGGATGATGAACAGGTCGCCCGGTTCGCTGCCGAACACGATGGCCGGGTCGACGCGCGAGTCGGAGCAGGCGAGGAACAGCACGCGCGGGTTCTGGCCTTCGCGCACCAGGGCCTGGAAATAGCGGTCCTGCTGGGTGAAGTGCTCGCGGTGGAAGTGCTTGAAGCCTTCCACCAGCTTGTCGATCGGGGCGTGGTTGTCACACATCGAAGGGCTCTCTTGAGGTGGCCTGGATGCAGGCCAAGGGCCGGAATCCGGGGGGCTTCCCGGATTCCGCTTAACGCGAAGCTGACGAAGTCCGCTCCATCCGGGCTACAAGGTGTTCAAATCAGGCGGTCAGGCGGCGCAGGGCCTCGCGGTACTTGGCCGCGGTGCGTTCGACGATCTCGGGCGGAACCTCCGGCCCCGGCGGGGTCTTGTCCCAGTCCAGCGTCTCCAGCCAGTCGCGCACGAACTGCTTGTCGAAGCTGTCCGGGCTTGAGCCCGGGGCGTAGGTGTCGGCGGGCCAGAAGCGGGAGGAATCCGGGGTCAGCGCCTCGTCGATCAGGTGCAGCGTGCCGTGCTCGTCCACGCCAAACTCGAACTTGGTGTCGGCGATGATGATGCCGCGCTGCAGCGCATACCCGGCGGCCTCCTTGTAGATGCGCAGGGTCATGTCGCGCACCTGCGCTGCCAGTTCCGGGCCGACCAGTTTGACGGTCGCGTCGAAGTCGATGTTCTCGTCATGCTCGCCCACCTGAGCCTTGCTGGACGGGGTGTAGATCGGCTCCGGCAGTCTGTCGGCCAGGCGCAGCCCGGCGGGCAGGGGGATGCCGCACACCTTGCCGGTGGCCTGGTAGTCCTTCCAGCCCGAGCCGATCAGGTAGCCGCGCGCGATGGCCTCGATCGGCAGGGCCTTCAACTTCTTCACCAGCATCGTGCGCGGGGCCAGCTCGGCGCGCAGCTTGGCGTCCGGGATCACCTCCTCCAGCGTCAGGTCGGTCGCCAGGTGATTGGGGATCAGCCCCTCGAAGCGCCTGAACCAGAACAGCGCGGTCTGGGTCAGCACCTCGCCCTTGCCCGGAATGGCCGTGGGCAGGATCACGTCGAAGGCGGACAGGCGGTCGGTGGTGACGATCAGCAGGTGCCTGTCGTCCACGCCATAGATGTCGCGGACCTTGCCGCGGTGGATCAGGGGAAGGTTGGGGATGTGGGAGTCGAAGAGGGCGGAGGTCATGGCAGGTTCACATGCAAATCATGGCCTGCATTGTACCCGCGGGGAGGGGATAGGGCGATGCGGCGAGAGGCTGTGAATCAATCATGGCGAGCGGCGGAGGGCGCGCTCCTGCGAGGGCGTCGCTACGGGCGGCCCTATCGCGGCGGGGGCGCCGCTCCTGCATGTAGGAGGCCCGCCCTCGGGCCGAATGACGCGCCGCACGGGATCGTGTTCGGGGCGAGCCGCTGAGCCGGCAGGCCCGGGCGGCGCTCTCAGGCGGTCGGCGCGGTGCGCTCCTCCAGCCAGCCGAGCCAGCGCAGGGCATGCTCACGGCTGTCCCCGCACATGTCCGCGCCGGGCTGCAACGAGCCGCACACTGACGGGCGCTCGGGCAGGCCGAACAGCCTGCAGCAGTCGTCCTCGTCGAGCTGGATGCAACGAACCCCAGCGGGTTTGCCGAAAGGCATTCCCGGTATCGGGCTCGAAATGGACGGCGCGATGCAGCAGGCGGCGCAGTGGGGGCGGCAGTTCATGAGGAAGGGTGAGAAGCAGGGTGCATGAGGGACGCGCTCAACAAAGACCCCCTCCCCACTTGTGGGGAGGGCTGGGGAGGGGAACGGCCGCGCCAGATCAAGGCCCGCATCATCGGGGCGAGCACACTGAATCCTGACAGTAAGCCGTGTGGACGGGCATGCCCGGCAGGACACGCAGGCCGAAGCCTTGCATGAGGCGCCTTGCTGAAAAGTCGGGCTGGCCGGAGGTGAACAGGGCCACATCGTCACCGGCCACCCCGCCGGTATCGGCGACAAGGGGCACCACGCGACGTGCCTGGCGGGCAATCGCCTCCGCCGGGTCCAGCCAATCGACCGGCCAGGGCGCAAGGCGGCGGAACATGTTGGCAAGAAAAGGGTAGTGGGTGCAGGCCAGCACCACGATGTCGGTCCGGCGTGCATCCTGTTCGACAAAGCAGGGCGCAATCTCGGCCAGCACGGCATCGTCCGCAATGGCATCTCCGCGAATGTAGGCCTCCGCCATGCGGGCCAGATGATCCGAGCCGACCAGGTGAACCTGATGTTTTCCAGCATAAGTTTCGATCAGCTCGCGCGTGTAGGCGCGCTTGATCGTTCCGGGCGTGGCGAGCACGGACACGATGCCGGAGCGCGTACGCTCGGCGGCAGGCTTGATGGCGGGCACGGTGCCGATGAAACGCGTGCCCGGGAAGGCAGCCCGCAGATCGGCCCCCGCCAGCGTGAAGGCGGTGTTGCAGGCAACGATCACCGCTTCCGGATCATGGGTTTCAAGCAGCCGCGCGAACAGGGCGAGGATGCGCGCGCGCAGCGGCGCTTCTTCCCAACCGCCATACGGAAAACCGGCATCATCCGCCACGTAAATGAAACCGCGCTCCGGCATCAGCACGCGCGCCTCGCGCAGCACGGTGAGCCCGCCGATGCCGGAATCGAAGATCAGGACGGGTTTCAGTGCATCAACGGGCTTCATGGGTGCTGGCATCGGTATCCGCCCGGTTCACGCTTGCGCGCCAGCGCAGCAGGCCGATGGCGTAGGTCATGTAGTAGCCCGCGAACGTTCCGAACACGGCCACCATGGCCGGGGTGTGTCCGAAGTGCGCAAGCGAGGGGGCGGCGTCGGTGAACATGAACATCGAAATGCGATAGACCACCGCAAGGAGGAATGCGGCGGACAATCCCAGCCCGATCCAGGTGTGCGGCGTATAGAACAGGCCCTCCTCGTTCGCCTCGAAATCCGTCAGCTTGAGACCATGCCATGCCAGCGCGATGCCGAACAGCGCGCCGCCGTACAGCAAGGCAAGATTGAGCGCATGCCCAAGGTTCACATGGCTGAACAGCCCGAGGAATACCGTGAAGATGACCAACTGAATCCACGGCCGCGCCTTGCCCAGCCTCTGCCGACCGATCAGCCGACGCGAACGGACGTAGAACCGCCACGCCATCAGCGGCGTGGCGGCAAGCATGATCATGGTGCTGGTATGCATGGCGGTCTCGGATTCATGGCACGGGTGTGATGGGGCTGACGCTCATGGGCTGGAATGTGACAGGTAGGGCGCATTGGCGGGGCATCATGCGCCGGATGGAGGAGGTCGGTTCCATTCGGCGGGTTACGCTGAACGCGTAGCTGGCGTTAGCCCGCAAACCCGCCCTACGCGGGCTGGATCCGAACTGCCGCATAACGTAGAAGTGAGCGGCCTGCGCGGCTTTTCGCGCAGGTCCGCTCGACTACCGGGTTCGGCCTCTTGACTACCCCAAAAATTGCTATTTGCATGACTATGTCAGTTCAGAAACCCACGCCTAAAGTTCACCACGCTTCCGAAGTGCCTCCAAATCGTTACAGATCGTCTTCTGCGAGTAGAGGGTCCGCGCGGCAATCTCATTCTGTGTTAGCTCCTCATCGACATGAAGTTTCTTCACCAACTGGCGCCGTTCTTCAATCGGGAGCTTTTGAACTTGCTCTGTTGTCGCTCGCGTCAGCCCAGGTACGCTTTCCTTGCTGTTGATGAATCGTTTTGAGCCATCGAGCGAATCAACCGTAATCGTGATCTTGGAACCCTTCTTGCTGAAGCTGAAATCCGGCGTGGCGTCAGATTCTGCGGCGGATGCTAGTTCGCGGAATAGAGATGCAACGGATGTGCTAAGGGTGAGGTCTGTCTTGGCCATGAAGGCTTGCTCCTGTGTGAAATGAAGGAGCGATACTAGTAAAATTACTAGTATTCGTCAACCGGTGCATCGTGGGATCACAAAGAGAGGCCGAACGTGTTTTATACGGCGCGCCGCGCCGTATAAGATGAATGGGTCTGCCGTATAACACGCGGCATGACAGCGTAACTACTTGATATTGCTGTGGGATGAGTGTGTTATGACGGCGTCCGCGATGGACAAGCACGGCGCGATTTCCCGTGCCGTCCATTCCCGAATCACCGCAACAGCGCATCCAGATGATCCACCGCCTCGGCCCAGTCGGCGTCCGCTTCCAGCGCCTCGCGGATGAACTGGGCCTGGGCCTCGGTCCAGAACGGGGCGTCGGCGAGGGCGACTTCGTAGTCGAGCGGGCAGTTGTTGGCGACGAAGGCGTCGATGGAGGCCGGGTCGGAGGGCAGGCCGAGTTGGTCGAACAGTTCGGTCAGGGGGTGGAAGCCGTGTTCCATGAATCACCTCACGTGTGCTTGTTGGACTGCTTGATGGCGAGGGCGACGGTGTAGTCCTTGCCTTGTTTGACCTTATCGTAATTGCCGAACATTTCCACCAGGGTGCGTTTGAAGAATTCGCGCAGGCCGGAGATGGTGACCAGCACGATGCGGCCGCCGGGCTTGAGGTGGGCGCGGGCGTCGTCGAGCATGATGTAGAGCATTTCCTTGCCGACCTTGGCGGGGACGTTGGAGACGATGATGTCGAACTTCCGCTTCCTGTCGATCTGCGCGAGGCCGTTGCTGAGCATGGCCTCGGCGTTGGCGATGCGGTTGAGTTCGATGTTCTTGCGGGTGTAGTCGATGGCGACGAAGTCCTTGTCCACCAGCAGGGTCTGGCCTTGCGGGGCGAGGCGGGCGAGGGTGAGGCCGATGGGGCCGTAGCCGCAGCCGAGGTCGAGGCAGTCGTCGGTCGGCTTGATGTCGATCTCGCCGTCCTCGAACTGCTTGAGCAGCAGCCAGGTGCCACTGTCGATCTCGCGCGGGGAGAACAGGCCCCAGGTGGTGCAGAAGCGCATCTTCTGGCCGGCGAGGGTGGTTTCGATGTTGTTGTCCAATCGCCAGCTGGCGATCAGTTGCGGGTCAATGCTCATGCGGTTTTCTCGGCGCCTGTTTTTGTCTGGCAGGGGGCGCACAGGCCGTGGACTTCAAGGTGGGCGCGGGTGGGCTTGAAGCCGGTTTCGGCCAGCGCGCGGGTGAGGGCTTGGTCCAGCGCGGGGTTGGCCAGTTCGGTGACCTGGCCGCACTGGTTGCAGATCAGCAGGCGGACGTCGTGCGGCTCGTCCGGGTGGGTGCAGCCGACGTAGGCGTTGAGGCTGTCGACCCGGTGGACGAGGCCTTGTTCGAGCAGGAAGTCGAGGGCGCGGTAGACGGTGGGCGGCTTGACCGTGCGGTCCTCGGTGGAGAGGCGGTCGAGCAGGTCGTAGGCCTTGACGGCCTCGTGGCTGGACCAGATCAGTTCGAGCACGCGGCGGCGCAGCGGCGTCAGGCGCGCGCCCTTGTCCTCGCAAAGGGTCCGGGCCTGGTCCAGGGCGTGAGCCAGGCAGGTTTCATGGTGGGTGCAGTGCGACATACCCGCTAGCTTGGGCGATTTCGCGCGGGCGGACAAGCGGCCTCAGAGCTTGTGAAGCAATCGTGGCGAGCACGCCGAGCGCTGGCCCCGGGGGTCTCCCGCGGGTGCATCATCGTCATTGCGAGCCGCAGGGACGTCACCGCGATCGAAGCGTGGCGGCGAGGCAATCCATGAGCCGTCGAGCCCGTGGATCGCCACGGCCTTCGGCCTCGCGATGACGAAGGGAATATCGTCATGGCGAGCGGTCTTGCCCTTGGCCACGAGGCCGAAGGCCGTGGTGGGCGGCCATTCATGGGCCTTCGGCGCTAAAAGCGCCGTAGGGAACGGCGCTGGACTGCGGAGCAGGCCCGAAGGGGGCCGGGCAGGATGGTCCGGTACCCGCGATGACGTTGTGGCTGTGGGCGTGCAGGAGCGGCACCCCCGCCGCGATGAAGGCTGGTGTGCGCATGATTTCTTCACAGGCCCTCAATGCGCGTGATCGTGGCCGCCGGGCTTGCCGCCGAGCATGAGCTGGTATTGCAGGAAGACCTGGTTGAAGGTCTTGCCGACGGCCTCGTTGATGCCGTCGCCATCGGTGTCCTCGGCCACCGGCACGTTGGCGTGGGAGACCTGCAGGCGCAGCTTCTGGCGCTCATCAATCGACCATGTGGCGACGGCGCTGAGGCGGTCCATGGCGTCGAAGCTGCTGGTCTGGAGCGGGCAGGGTTTGGCCTGGTAGGGCGGCAGGCAGGAGGCCGGCGAGCCGCTGCGCACCGCCTCGTGGGTGTTGCCGGCCACGTCATAACGCAGGCCCAGGTCCCAGCGGGGGGCGATGCCGTAGAGGGCCTGCAGCACGAAGGCGTCGACATGCAGCTCGCGCGGCATGCCGATGTTCCACGGCTTGGTGTCGTGGTAGACAAGCGTCAGGTCCTTGGTCTGGTGGACGTACTCGGCGGTAAGCTTGATGTCCCCCGCGCCGTGCTCGCCATCCGCGTGGTAGTGGTAGCCAAGGTCGATGCCCGCGGTCCAGGTGTCGCCTTCGAGCGCGTGGTCGGCGTCGTTGATGCCGGGGTGGTATCGGTGCAGCTCCTGATGCTGGCGGCCCTTGACATAGGACAGGCCGCCGAACAGGTGATGGTCCTCGGCGGGCTCGAAGCCGGCCTTGGCGAAGGCGGTCCAGACGCGCGGCCAGTCTTTCGCCTCCGAGAGCGGCACATCGACGGTCTTGCCGGTGGTGGTGAGGTAGCCGC
>SDAY01000130.1 GCA_006212015.1 Halothiobacillaceae bacterium | reverse complement strand
CGAGAGAGGAATAAAAAAACTCACGAATCGAGCAAGACGTATTTGCTTATGTAAAGATCAAACGAGACTGCCCCCAATGCCATTTTGGGACGTTCGTTGTTTTACGCAATACATTGGTTTTAGCCCCCTCCCCCTCGACGGGGGAGGGTTGGGGAGAGGGTGTGGATGTTGGCGTAAGCCTATGCTTTATAGGACACTTCCCCCTCTCTCCCACGAGGGGCGAGGGGGCAAAGCCATCGCCTGCGTAAGTCCTAATAAATCCAAACTGATGTACCGGGTAATTGTTCACCTCGGGAACATAAACGACACCACAAACCGCAGTCCCCAGTCCGGACCGCCCGTTGGTGCATCGAGATACTTGCGATACCCCAGCGCGAGGCTGATGGGCTGCTCGCCGATTTTCAGCACCTGGCTGACCACCAGGTTGAGTGGAACCGTCCATTGCCTGGTTTCCCAGTCGTAGGTGGTTTCGGGCGTCAGCGTGATCGTCGTATACGTTTTCGTGGTGTAGCCGAGGAAGGGTTGCAGGAAGGTGGCGTTGACGTCCGCGCGCTGGTCGTCGCCCGCGACCGACCATATATGATTGAAGAGCGCGCCGTAAGTCCAGCCATCCTGCTGCTTGAGCGCCACTGCGGTGGGGCCGATCCCCCATTTATCCGTTCCCAGCGCATCGTCGCTGGCGGTCGGCAGCAGGAACACCGGCCCCGCGCCCCAGATCCAGCCGTTGGCGGTGGGTACCTTGGGGCCGAGGAACAGGCTTTGCACGATGTCGCCCGTGCCGGAATGACTCTCGCCGCCCGCAACCGGGGCATCGGCATCGATGATCGGCAGAATGGTGCGCGAGATCAGGTTCCAGTCTTCGCTGATCGAAAACGGGATCACCGGCTGGATATTGAGAAGGCTGCGATCCGCATCCGCCGCGCCGATGCCGGTGTCCCAGTTGTACTGAAACGGCACCTGAATCAGTGCCGCAATCGGGTTGGAAAGCTGCTTGGCCAGTTCGGCGGAATCGGCGGCGGCATGGCCGGAGTAGGCAAGCGTTGCCAGCGCGGCCATTGCGGTGATGGAGAAAGTTTTCATGTTCTGTCCTTTTGTGTTTGCAATATTCAGATTGTGTGAAACTCAACCGCCCGAGGTATCAGCCGGATGTTGCGTCTCCAACGGGTCTTTCGCTGGCGGCGCAACCGCCTTGGCGGGTTTGGTTCCCGGCAGCATCTCGAAATCCGGGGTGAAGCCCGTCAGCGTGCTGCGCAGCTGGTCAAACGGTTTGCGGTCGCCTTCGAACTTCACCTTGCCCGCAGCCAGCAGTTTGTCGAAGGAGGTCGTCCCGCCCATCACGGATTCAAGGTCGGAGCGATTGAGCGTGACGGTCAAATCCGGGTTCTTCGCCTGTTGACCCTTGATGTTGGTGAGCGCTGAATTGCTCATTTCCACTGCGAATTTTTCCTGGTTGTCCGGTGTCACCAGATTGATGGTGAACTTCATGCCCTCGGCTTTTTTGCTGTCAACCGCAATGCCCAGTGCGTTGAGCCAGAGCTCGGTGGACATGCCACGAATCATGTCCGACCCCTTGGTTCCTGCTGATGCGCCTGACGGCATGCCGTTGCGCAACTCGTAGGCTGCGGCGAGGAAGCTGTTGCGCACGCTGGGGCTTTCCTTCTGGTAGCCAATCTGCTCGAACACATCCGCCAACAGTTCTTTGGCCTGCACATTTTCCGGCTCGGCGTAAACCAGCTTGTTCACAATCTCCATCGCCTCGCGGTATTTGCCCTGGGCATGCAGCTGCTTGCCCTTGGCCATGATCTTGCCCGCGCCGCCCATCATTTCGACATACAGCGGTGCCGAGTCGCGCGGCGACAACGGCATCAGCGTCGCCGGATTGGCGTCCCAGTAACCGAGGTAGCGGTTGAGCACGGCGCGGCTGTTGTGTTCTTCCGAGCCGTGGTAGCTGTGCGCTGCCCACTGGCCTTGCAGGCTCTTGGGCAGTTGGTAAACATTGTGTACTTCGTTGATGGTCACGCCCTGATTCGCCAGATGTAGCACTTCGTTATTGAGGTGGGCATAGGTGTCGCGCTGGGTGCGCATCACCTCCTGGATACGTGCATTGCCGAAACGCGGCCAGCTATGCGCGGAGAACATGGTTTCGGCCTCCGTGCCATAGCGGTAGAGCGCCACGTTGATGTGCTTCGACCACGCCAGCGCATCGCGCACCAGCGCGCCGCGCAGGGTGTAGATGTTGTGGATGGTGCCAGTGATGTTCTCCGCCGCCCAGAAGGCCTTGAACTGCGGGAAATACGTATTCATTTCCGCGGGCGCTTCGGTGCCCGGTGTGTTCTGGAATTCCATCTTCACGCCATCGATGGTGATTTCCTCGAAGTCTTTCGCAACGTAGCGGCTCGGCTCGATCAGCCCCAGATTGCCAGCGGCGGTGTTCTTGCCGATCGACTGATCGACATGGCCGAACGGGCTGCGCGGCAACTGCAAGCCGTACTGGAAATACATGCGCCGCGTCATCGCGTTGCCGGCATAGACGTTCTCGGCGACGGCGTGCTCCATGAAACCGACTGGCGCGATCACCGGCACCTTGCCGCTTTTCACGTCCGCCTCGTCCACCACCCCGCGCACGCCGCCAAAGTGGTCTGCATGAGAATGCGAGAACACCACCGCGACCACCGGCCGCTTGCCCAGTTTTTCGTTGATGAATTCCAGCGCCGCCCTAGCGGTTTCCTTGGCGGTCAGCGGGTCGAACACGATCCAGCCAGTATCGCCCTTGACGAAGCTGATGTTGGCGAGGTCGTAGCCGCGCACTTGATAGATTTTGCCCGGCACCACTTCATACAAGCCGTAGGCCATATTGAGGATGGCCTGACGCTGCAAGGACGGATGAATGCTGTCGAAGTCCTTGCCTTCGTCCAGCAGCCACTCGTAGCTGCCCATGTCCCAGGCGACGTGACCCGCATCGGCCATGATTTGCTTGTAGGTCGGCGCGGCGATGAAACCTTTTTTGGCTTCCTCGAAATCGCGCTTGTCCTCGAAGGGCAATGTCTTGCGCAGGCCGTTTTGCAGCTCGACCGTGTATTTCGACGGCGGCTTGCCCTTGGCATCGAAGTGCTTCGACGGATCTGCGGTGACGATCGCGCCACCGCCGGAAGCAAAAGCGGGGATGGCGAATCCTGACATGATGACGATGGCCAGGGTCAGTGAGTGCTTTGTTTTCATAGGGTGATTTCCTTGAAAGGTTAGCTTGTGATTGTTGAGTTCAGGAAGTCTATCACCACCTCGGCCTACTCCTGCGTAGGTCATTAATCGGCTACCGACGAACCGGCTGCGCTTCCGGGAACTTCCAGCTGAGGTCGAGGATTTCCTGGCAGTGCCGGTGCCGCTACACCTAATAGACCCAGCCGACAGCCGCGACCAAGCAGCTGGGCGTGTCCTTTGCGCAGTCGCCAAACTGGATCGTGTACGAGCCGTCCGCGCAACTGTCTGGCGAACTGGAATGCCATCTCTCGCAGGTACGGATTTATTCGCATCTACCTCCCCCTTGCGTGTTCAACATCAGCTGCTGGTATGGATCGCCCCCTGCGCTACGTACTGGTAGTCGTCGCACGGAAATGCGCCGGGACTAGATCAGTATTTTCAAAATCGACTTCAGGACGGTTTTCAGCGGCAGATCAATCGCGGCAAGCACGATCATCGGCAGCAGGGCTGCGCCCACGAGCGGTATCAGCGAACCCATGGTCAACGGCAACGGGCGGATTTTTGCGATCAGTTCGTATGGCGCTGCGGTGTCGGCGATCGGGCCGAGTTCGGGCGCGTCGAGGATCGGATCGTCCACAGCCGGTTTGCCGTCGATCCACTTTTCGCGAACCAGCCGGCCGTGACGGCCGATCAGGTCGCCGTAATCGAGCATGGCCTGCTTTTTCGTGCGGAGCATCAAGCCGAGAAAAGAGACGAACGGCGCGACGCAAAGCAGCGGCAGGATCACGACAAAGGCGATGATCTCGACACGCAGCGAGGCAATGGCGACATCGTGGTACACGGTCTGGTGCGCCCAGCCGGAGGCAAAAACGGCAGAAATCCCCAGCACGAAGGGGACGAACATGAGCGGAATCCTGGCCATGAAGCCCAGCCCGGCGCAGCGATCCGGGTGCGTCGGCACCAGCGACAATTCCAGTCCGGCAATCCGCTTGAACAGGATGAACAGCAGCACCAGCCGCCACAGCCAGGCCAGCAGCAGCGTCAGGAAAATGGTGCGCCCGACGTACAGATACCACCAAGCACCGAAACCCAGTCCGGCGCTGCCCGGCTGCGCCTGGCTGTCCATCTGTGCGTTAGCCCAGGCCAGTTCATGTGGCACCTCGTTTGGTATTGAGAGCAAAAAGAACGAGGCCAGTACGGCGAACATGGCGATCCACGGCAGCACCGAGTCGCGCAGCCGGGCGATGTCGCCCAGCACCGAACGCAAGCGATCCAGTTGCGCAGGCGGAACGATGCCGGAACTGACCAAGCGCGGCAGCAGGGTCGTCAGTGTACTGTGCATCATGCCTTCGCCGATGATGAACAAGGGCACCGCCAGCAGCAATCGGGCATTGATCCCGTAGTGGGCAAGCAGCGGTTCGCCGCCAGCGACCGGCAGAAAACACCCCTGCAGCAGTGCCCAGACTGCGATCGGCAGCCACGCCAGCAGCGACCAGAACAGGGCGCGGCGGACGATGCCCAGCCCCTGTTCAGGAATCAGTCCGATCTTGCGCTGCAGGCGAAACAGCAGATCGCCGCGTATCAGCGATACGCCCCATGGGTTGTCTCCAGTCTGGTTCATCCTTGCATTCTCTCGTTTAGTTTGCTTGCGCTGTCCGGGCTGCAGCCCGGACGTTGCGTATTAAATCGGGAACAGAAACTTCACCGTAAAGTTGAACGTCAACTTGGGCGCGTCATAGTCGTCGGCGAAGTTGTGTTCGTAGGACCCCGTAAACTGCACCGGCAGTTGGCCAAATTTCACCAGCTTGGCCAGCTTCATGCCCAACGGCAGCGCCGTCCAGTCGTCGCGCTCCCAGTCGTACACCAGGTTCATCTCGGAGGTGCCGACCGACCATTTGTCGGGCAGCGAGATATTCAGAATCGGCTGGATGATGCTGACGTTCACATCCTGCCTGCCGCTGCCGGCACCGGCTGCGCTAGCAGCCTGTCGGACTTGAGACCCGCCATCGTGAAAAAGGCTGCCAACGAAAGGGAGGATTTAAACTTCATCTGGCAATCTCCTGTGAGGATTGAATGTTGGCTGGCACCGCACCCAAAGCCCGATTCGATCCGTCGGCGTTGGGTAACGATCACTCCACGCGCTCGATATCCGCGAGTTTCCAACTGCGGTCGAAGTAGGCTTCGGTCGGGGCGTACAGACGGAAGTAGGTGAACCACCCTTTCCCGGGAATCGTCGGGATCCAGTTCTTCTCCTTGCCTGTGGGAGCGGTGGGCCCGAAGTAGATGTCGGCCGAGCCATCCGCGTTCTTCATCAGATCCATGCGCGACGAACGGTCGGCGATCTCCTCCT
>SDAY01000129.1 GCA_006212015.1 Halothiobacillaceae bacterium | reverse complement strand
GGGATCAAGACGAACCGTCAACATGACGCCGCGCCTCCCTGTATGACCATGACATACAACGTGGGACCCTGCCCCCGGCCTGTCAAGCCGCCTCCACCTGCTCCACCATCAGCTGCAGGCGGCGGTTGCCGCGAAACTCGTTCACGTCCAGCCGGTAGGCCACCCGCCAGCGGTCACCCTGCGGCAGGTCGCTCGCCTGGGTGTTGAACAGCACCGCCTCGAAGGGCGTGCCGCCCGCGCGATGCTCCAGCGTGAGGCGCCAGTGGTTGCCCGCCGCGCCCATCGGGCGCTTCTCTCGCACCCGGAACACATCATCGAACAGCGGCTCCGGCATGTGCTGGCCCCAGGGCTGGGCGTAGCGCAGCAGCTCGGCCAGCTCCAGCGTCATCTCCGATGGCGCAAGCTCGCCGTCGGTCAGCAGCACGCCCTGCCAGTCCTCCTCCGCCACCTTGCGCCGCACCACCTCGTCGAAGGCCAGCGCGAACGCCTTGTAATGCGCCTGCGGCAACTGCAGCCCGGCCGCCATCGCATGCCCGCCGAAGCGCTGGATCATGCCGGGATTCATGGCATCCACCTCTTCCAGCGCATCGCGCAGGTGCAGGCCGGGAATGGAGCGCGCGGAACCCTTGATGCCGCCGCTGCCGTCCGGCGCGAAGGCGATCACCGGACGATGCAGGCGCTCCTTGATGCGCGAGGCGAGGATGCCGATCACGCCCTGATGCCAGTCGGCATCGAACAGGCAGACGCCGCGCGGCATGGCGTCGGCGTCCAGCCGCTCGTTGAGCTGCTTGAGGATGGTCAGCGCCTGCTGCTGCATCTCGGCCTCGACCGTCTGCCGCGCGGCGTTGAGCTGGTGGAGTTCCTCCGCCAGGCGGCGCGCCACTTCGGGCTGGTCGGCGAGCAGGCACTGGATGCCGATCGACATGTCCTCCATGCGCCCCGCCGCGTTCAGGCGCGGACCGACGCCGAAGCCGAGGTCGCTCGCCACCACCCGGCGGAAATCGCGCCCGCTGACGGCCAGCAGGGACAAGATGCCCGGCACCGCCTGCCCGGCGCGCATGCGGCGCAGCCCCTGCTCGACCAGTACCCGGTTGTTCTGGTCCATCGGCACCACGTCCGCCACCGTGCCGAGCGCGACCAGATCAAGATAACGGGCCAGATTCGGCGCCTCCATGCCCTGCCGGTCAAACCAGCCGCGCCGCCCCAGCTCCGCGCGCAGGGCGGAGAGCACGTAGAACGCCACCCCCACGCCCGCAAGGTGCTTGCTCGGGAATACATCGCCTGGCAGGTTGGGATTCACCAGCGCGTCCGCCAGCGGCAGCTCCGCGCCGGGCAGGTGGTGATCGGTCACCACCACGCGCATGCCGGCATCCTTGGCCGCCCGCACGCCCGCCAGCGCCGTCGTGCCGTTGTCCACCGTCATCAGCAGGTCGGCCTTCAGATGAGCCTCCGAGGCGACGATCTCGGGGGTCAGGCCGTAGCCATCCTCGAAACGGTTCGGCACCCGGTAGTGCGCCTCGCGCGCCCCAAGGGCCCTGAGCACGCGCATCGACAGCGCCGTGCTGGTCGCGCCGTCGGCATCGAAATCACCGACGATCAGGATGCGCGCCTCGCCCTCGACGGCATCCGCCAGAAGACCCGCCGCCTGCTCGATGCCCGACAGCGCCTGGGGCGGATGCAGGCGGTTCAGCGCCAGATCGAGCTCGTCGGCCGAGCTGATGCCGCGCGAGGCCAGCACCCGAGCGAGCAGCGGAGGCACGCCTTGAAGGGAGGGGGTAGAGGATGATTCGCGACGACGAATCAGGCGGTGTGCGCGCATGGATCACAAAGTTCCAACAAACATGAAAAAAACGGGGCTTCTTGGATTTTTCTGATGCTCAACAGCGAGGGGGGGGGTATATTGGCGCAGTTTGACCTCTACCCACAAGGAACATCCCCCATGCGTAAACATATTCTTGCCCAAGCCATCGCGCTCGTCATCGGCGGCGCCGTCCTCACTGGTTGCGGCGGCGGTGGCTCCACGAGCCCAACCTCCACGACTATCGACGGCGTAGCAGCCAAGGGCATCATCAAATTTGGCAAGGTCAAGGCCCAGGAATACAAGAGCGACTCTTGGTCTGACGTCGGCGTGACCACCACCGGTGAGGACGGCAGCTACACGCTGACGCTCAGCAATTACGCTGGCGGCCCATTGATGCTGACCGTTGAACCGCAAACCAACACCGTCATGGTGTGCGACGTCCAGGATGGCTGCAGTGGCACGGTCTATGGCCAGACGATCGCTCTCCCGAACAACTTCTTACTCAAGGCCATCGTACCCTCAGTGGAACCCGGCGCCACCCAGCATGCGCAGATCACTCCGTTCTCGGACATGGCCGCCGCTCGCGTGCTGGCTGCGGATAGCACCAATGATGACGCGATCAACAACGCTATCTCCGAAGTCAACCAGATCGTTGGCGTAAATATTATTGAAACCAGGCCAATCGACATCACCAATGACGTGGCGCGCCAGCAGGCCACCACGGAACAGCTGACCTACGCCGTATTCAATGCCGCCGCCGGACAGATCGCATTGGAGAACACAGAAGGTCTGGCCTCCGGATTGGAGAAGTTGGCCCAGGCGTTTGAGGACGGCAAGCTTGACTCCGTCGATAGCCTCAGCTCGATCGCACTGGTCAACGCAGTCAAGACTCAGCTCAAAAGCATCGAGAATCAGGGAGAAGCCGTTACGGCCATCAACACCCAGATCAGTATCATTGAAACCTCCACCCAGGACGGTGTCTACAATCCCGAGTCGTCTCCAACGCCGTCCCTGACGGCCGTAGAACAGGCCAAGCAGCTCGTCAGCCAGGCCCGCACCCTCGGCAACTCCGTCGCCAGCCTGGAAGACCCGGCTCTGGCCTTCAAGGCCGATATCGACGTGGCCGCCCAGGTCATCGACGACGATGCCAGCGCACTGATCACCTTGACCGGCTCGGTCATCGATCAAGTGCTCAGCGCCCTGGAGGCCAAGGGCACCTACACCACGGGCACGACGGAGGTCGCCATCAAGGACAACACCGGCGCCGACATCGGCCATGCCAGCGTCACCGTGACCGACGACAACGGCGTGGGTATCAGCATCAGCACGTCCGGGATCAGTTCCGCAGCCATCAGCCTGTCGCTGAGCACCAACGTGCCTCTCGCGGTATTGAATGGCGACACGGCAAGTCTCAGCAGCGGCAGCATCAAGGTCAGCGGCACGGTTTCCAATGCCACCACGAAGCTCTCCCTTTCGGATGTCAGCCTGACGGCGGCCTTTACACAAGCCGTCACGCTCGACCGCAATGCCTCCTCGATGCCCGAGCCGGTACTCAGGTCCATGGACTTTGCGGGCGGCATCAAGCTGGAAGACCTGGTGCATGCCATGAGCTTCACCGGCAATGCCAGCTTCAACCTCGTCGCGCTGAACGCCTCGGCATCCCGTTCACTGGATCAAGCCCCGATTCTCTTGAGCCTGGAAAAGGCCTCGATCAGCGGCACCTTCGCGGGCAACGGCAGCAGCTTCAGCGCCAGCGCGGGCCTGAACCTCACCAACGCGGCGAGCTTCGACACCTTTGCCTACCTCAATCACGAGCCGCAGATGTGGCAGGACTACGCCATTGACGGTGACGCGCTGAAAGCTGCGGAGTATGCGAAAACCAACTTGGGCATGACCAGCCTTGACTATGCCTTGTACTCCGCTTGGACTCCAGAAACCTGCTTCTCGGGCTCGGATGACCAAGGCAACTCGACATACCAATGCGACGTCGGTGATGTCCTGAATGTTGATGCGGCATTCAAGGCCAAGCTTGCGGCGAGCAATCCGAACCTCTCGACGTTCAACCCGAACCTGCAGGTGAACGAAGTGGGATTCAGCTTCAGTGCATACGAATATGATTACTTGACAAAGACGCAAACCCTCAACTCAACCACATGGCTTTATGGCCAGTTCGAACTTGGCAGCTTCGAATCCGCCAGCTACTTCGCCCAGGGCAGCCTGAGCGTGAACCTGGACCTGGCGCTGAAGGGCTATCCGCAGACCAAGGCGCTCATCAGCGTCAACCGCACCGAACTGGAGGGCGGCGACGCGCTGGTCACCCTGCTCCATAACGGCAGCACCGTCACTTTCAAGCTGGTGAAGGCCGGCACGAACCCGACCGACGGCACCCTGACCGTCTCCAATCCGGACGGCGTCAAGCTGATCGTCACCGGCAAGGACGGCGATGTCAGCGGCAAGGTGACCCTGGCCGATGGCACCCAGGTCGGCACCCTGGAGAAATCCGGCAACGGCCTCTACATCATCCGTTACATTGACGGCACATTCGAGACCCTCCAGTAAGCACCATGGCCTTACTCTCTCACCTGGGGCGGCTTCGGCCGCCCTTCTTCATTTTCGCCGCCCTGGCATCCGCCAGCGCAACCGTGCATGCGGACTGGAGCGACTACGCGCCGTATGCCCGCGTGGAAACCATGACCTACAGCGAACCCGTTTCCATCGAGTCCGCCTTCAACGAATGGAAGGGGGATTTCAAGGGCGGAGAGCGCCAGTGGACCCACAACACCCTCGAGGCCGGAGTGGAAACGGAACGCTGGTCGCTGGGCGTGTTCTACCGCAGGGACTATGACCTGCGCTTCACGCCCGACACCGCCGAGTCCTATTACAAGGTCCAGAACCAGAAGGATCTGACGCACGGAAAGACCTATCTGCTCGATCTGCGCGCACAAAGCTTCGAGGCCAAGGGGTTGCGGGGAAGCCTTGCCCTGCAGCCTGCGGCGACCTGGAAGGCCCGCATCGGCCTGTCCATCTTCGAGGCGTCCGCGCTGATCGACGGTTCCATACGCGGCCAGGGTTCGGCCATCACCGCCGACAGCTACCACTACGATGCGCGCGTGGACTATCACTACAGCGAGGACCTGCTGTTCGACCGGCAGGTCGCCCCGCCCTCCGGCTGGGGCGCGGCCCTGGATCTTCGGCTTGAAGGCGAGTTCACGCCCTGGCTGCGCGGGCGCATGCGCGTGGACGATCTGCTCGGTCGCATCTGGTGGAAGGATGCCCCCTATACCCGTGCGAACGCATCCTCCGACCGCGAGCATTACGATGCCGAAGGCAAGGTGAGTTTCGACCCGCTCATCAGCGGCGTCGAGGGCATCGACCGGCGTCACGTCCAGCGGTTGAGCCCACGCTTCGCCGGAAGCCTGGACATGGGGCCGAAGGATGGCTGGGCGGGCGTGGCCGCGCTTCAGTACCACTATGGCCAGGCCTTGCTGGGCGCAGGCCTCACGCGACCGCTCTTTTCCGGTGCATTCCGCCTGATTGCCTGGCCCGAGGCGCATACGCTCAGTCTTGGCTATGCCAAGGGGCGCTATCAGCTGGAATTCGCAACGGACAGCCTGTCACCCTCCGAGGCTCATGCCTTGTGGCTCAGGCTGAATATCGGGCAGATCTGATTTCGCCCTTGCGCCAAAGTCGCCAGCGGTGGGCCCGGTTGAAACGCCAGACGCCGCCCTCGGCGGTGTCCAGGGTGAGGCCGCTCACATGACCTTGCGCGATGGCGGTCCATAGCGGCGCGAACCAGCGGGCCTCGAGGCCTTCCA
>SDAY01000128.1 GCA_006212015.1 Halothiobacillaceae bacterium | reverse complement strand
CGAACTGGCTGCAAAAGCCGCGGGCCGGTCCATATTTCGCCGCTTTTTTGGGCCATAGTCCCTGCTATGGCCCGGCAAAATCGTCAAAATCTGTCCTCGGCCGGCGACTTTTTCGCTTCAGCCGCTCAAGTCCGACAGGCTGCTAGCTACAGCGTCGTCCGCCGGACGGGGCGGGCTGCGCAGCATGGCTTGCGGCCCCAGGAACAAGAGCGTGATCAGCAGCAGTATGCCGCCCGCCACGCCGATGCTGGCGCTGATCGACACGTCCAGCCAGACCGCGAAGGCGTAGCCGGACAGGCTGGCGAGCACCGCGTACACGCTCGCCCAGACCAGCATCCCTCCCAGGCCGCGGGCCATCCGCCAGGCGCTCAGGGCCGGCAGCACCAGCATCGCCACCACCAGGATCGCGCCCACCGCGTCGAAGGAGGCCACCGCCGACAGCGCGGTCAGCGCCATCAACAAAAAGTGCCAGAGCCCGATGTTCAGGCCCAGCGCGGCGGCGTGGCGGGCATCGAAGCTCAAGGCTTGCAGGCGCGGCAGGGCGATGAGGATCAACGCCAGGGTCGGCGCCGCCACTGCCAGCAGGGACCAGAACGCGCGCGGGCCGAGATCCATGCCGCCCATGCTGATCACGTCCAGCGGGGCGAAGGCGATCTCGCCGTACAGCACGCACTCCTGATCAAGGTCGATCTGGCCGGCCTGGCTGGAGATCAGGATCACTCCCAGCGCGAACAGGGTGGTGAACACCACGCCCATGCTGGCGTCCGCGCTGACCCCGCCGCGCCGTTCGAGGACGCTGGACAGCCAGGCGGTCAGCAGGCCGGCGGCGAGCGCCCCGGCGAACATCGGCAGGGTCTCGCGCGAGCCGGAGAGCAGGAAGGCGGCGACCAGGCCGAACAGCACCGAGTGGCTGATCGCGTCGCCCAGCATGGCCTGGCGGCGCAGCACCAGGAACACGCCAAGCCAGGCGTTGACCAGCCCGGTGAGCACGGCGATGACGATGATCCAGAGGGCGTCGCTCATGACCCCTGCCTCGATGAGGCCCTCAACAGCCCGCGCGCCCGGCCGAACAGCAGGGAGGCGGCGAAGATCAGCGCCAGGAACACCACCACCCAGGGCCCGGTCGGCATGCGCGGCAGGGCGTGCGAGACATTGGCGGCCAGCGCTCCGGCGATCATGCCGAACAGCGCGGACAGCAGCAGCAGGCTGCCGAGGCGATCGGTCCAGAAACGCGCGGCGGCGGCCGGGATCAGCAGCAGGGCGGCCATCAGCACGATGCCGACGAGCTGCATGCCGGTCACCACAGCAAGCACCAGCAGCAGGGTCAGCAGGCGATGATAGGCCGCTTCATTCGCGCCGCTGGCCCGGGCGTGCAGCGGGTCGAACACCACCCAGCGCAGGCGCGGCAGTAGCAGGACCACGCTGCCGAACACCGCCAGCGCGAGCAGCGCCAGCAGACGCAGGTCGTCGAGGGTCAGGGCGGCGGCCTGGCCGAACAGCAGCTTGTCCAGTCCGGCCTGCATGCCGACCGGGTTCTTCTGCAACCAGGTCAGCAGGACGATGCCGAGCGCGAAGAAGCTGGTCAGCACCGCCGCAAGCGCGGCCTCCTGGCGGATGTGCGCGCGCCGGGTCAGCCAGTCCAGCGCCAGCATGCCGAGCAGGCTGCTGGCCGCCGCGCCGCCGAGCAGCACCGGCCAGTCGCGGCTGCCGGTCAGCAGGAAGGCGATCACCACGCCCGGCAGGGCCGCGTGGGCGAGGGCGTCGCCCAGCAGGGCGCGGCGCTGGAGCACGGCGAAGCCGCCGGCCACGGCCGCCAGGGCGCCGAGCAGGCAGGCGCCGGCCAGCACCCACAGCGCGTTCGGGTCGTCCAGCCGCCAGAAGGCGAGCAGCGACTCGTGCAGCGTCGCGTTCATCCGTGGCCCTCCGCCATGCCGTGCAGCGCGGCCAGCCGTCCGCCGTAGGCGCGCTGGATGCTGGCGGGGGTGAAGGCCTGCGCCAGCGGGCCGCAGGCGATCAGTTCGCGCTTGAGCAGGATGGCGTGGTCGAAGTATTCATCCACGGTGGAGAGGTCATGGTGCACGCTGACCACCGTCGCCCCTTCGTCGCGCAGCTGGCGAAAGACCTGGGCGATGGCCTGCTCGGTGGTGGCGTCCACCCCGGCGAAGGGCTCGTCGAACAGATAGAGGCGCGCCTCCTGGACCAGGGCGCGGGCCAGGAACACGCGCTGCTGCTGGCCGCCGGAGAGGGCGCGGATCGGGCGGTCGACGAACGCCTGCATGCCCACCGCCTCCAGCGCATCGAGGGCGAGCTTGCGCTCGGCCTTGCCGGGGCGGCGCCAGAACGGCAGGTGGGCGAGGCGACCGAGCAGCACGGTCTGCAGCACGTCGATGGGAAAGTCCCAGTCGATCTCGGCGCGTTGCGGCACATAGGCGATCTCGCGTCGCGCGGCGGCCAGCGGCTGGCCGAAGAAGCGCACCTCGCCGCTGACTGCCGGGATGAAGCCGAGCATGGCCTTGAGCAGGGTCGACTTGCCCGCGCCGTTCGGGCCGATGATGGCGGCCAGGGCGTGTTCCGGCAGGTCGAAGCCGACCCCGTTCAGGGCCTCGGTCTCGCGGTAGCGAACGCTGAGATTGCGCACCGAGATCGCCGGGGTCATGTCAGCGCTCATTTCAGTGCCCTGGCGATGGTGCGCACATTGTGTTCGAGCATGCCGATCCAGGCGCCCTCATGGGTACCGGGTTCACCCATCGCGTCGGAATACAGGATGCCGCCGATCGCAAGCTTGCCGTTGACCTTCTCGACGCCCTCGCGCAGGGCCTGTACGCCCTTGCCGGACACCGAGGACTCGATGAAGATCGCCTTCACCTTGCGCTCGATGATCAGCTCGCGCACCCGCTTGATGTCGTTGAGGCCGAACTCGGTCGCGGTGCTGATGCCCTGCAGGCCGACGACCTCGACATCGTAGGCCTGGCCGAAGTAGCGGAAGGCGTCATGCGCGGTGACCAGCACGCGCTGGCGCGGGGGGATGGCGCCCAGTTCCTTGCGCGCCCAGGCATCCAGGGCATCGACCTTCTTCAGCCAGGCTTCGGCGTTGGCGCGGTAGTCGTCCGCGTGGGGCGGGTCCAGCTCGATCAGCTTGCGCAGCAGGCCCTCGCCCGCCAGTCGCCACAAGCCGGGGTCCATCCAGATATGCGGGTCGGGCACCTCCCGCGATGCCAGCACGCGCTCGCGCGGCAGGGCGCTGGACACGGCGTAGACCGGACGCCGGGTGGCCAGCCGCTCCAGCACCTCGGCCATCTTGCCTTCCAGGTGCAGGCCGTTGTGCAGGATCAGGTCGGCCTGTTGCAGCCGGCGCAGGTCACCGGCCGTGGCCTTGTACAGGTGTGGGTCGATGCCCGGCCCCATCAGCGCGGTGACCTCGACATGAGGGCCGCCGATGTTTTCCGCCATGTCCGCGATCATGCCGGTGGTGGCGGTGATCTTCATGGCCGCCGAGGCCCAGGGGCTGAGCGTGAAGAGCAAGCAGGCAAGCAGCAGCTTTCCGGACATATTTTAGCCTAGCCTAAAAATGTGATTCGGCTAATCTACTGCAGGACCGTTCATACGGTCAAATGATAGGAAAGTGATAAGGTTGATCGAATTTCTCAATCGTTGAGACGCATGAGCCAGCGCGCCCTCCAGGACTACCTCAAGGCCACCTACAAGCTTTCCGGCGACGATGAGCGCCCGGTGACGACCTCGGCGCTGGCCGAGCGCCTGAATGTGGCCCAGCCCTCGGTCACCGGCATGGTCAAGAAGCTGGCCGCCGAGGGCCTGATGCAGCACATCCCCTACCAGGGCGTGCGCCTGACCCCGGCCGGGCGGCGCGTGGCGGTCGAGACCATCCGCCGCCATCGCATCGTCGAGCAGTTCCTGGTGCAGGTGCTGGGGCTGTCCTGGGACGAGGTGGACGCCGAGGCCGAGGTGCTGGAGCACGCCGTGTCCGAGCGCGTGGTCAACCGCATGTGGGAGGTGCTGGGGCGACCGGACAGCGACCCGCACGGCTCGCCCATCCCCCCGCCGCATGCCGATCTGCAGGAGTCGCGCGATCTGTGCGCCTTGTCCGATGCGCCGACGGGCGTGCTCCTGCGCGTGGCCCGTCTGCATGAGCGCAGCCCGGAGGCATTGCGTTACCTCGCGGGTCTTGGGGTGGTGCCCGGCGGCGAGGTCCGGGTTGTCGAACGCGCGCCTTTCAACGGCCCATTGATGATTGGGGCGGGCCAGGCCCTGCATGCGCTGGATGCGGGCATGGCTCAAGCGATCTGGGTACATGCGGAGTTCGCTGGATGAAGTTGATGGGAGATGGCTTGCGCAGCTTTGGCGATGCGGTCGTGCAATGTCAGGCATGGTCTTCGGGCGAGCCCCGGCCGAGCTGCTCGCTGGATGATATTCCGGCGGTCTTGAAGGATCCGCAGGGCTTCCTCTGGCTGGAGCTGCAGCAACCCGGGCCGGATGTCGTCTCCCATTTGCAGGGGCTGTTCGGGCTGCATGAGCTGGCGATCGAGGACGTCCACCTCGCGGCCCAGCGGCCCAAACTGGAAACCTACAGCCATGCATCGGGTGGCGGTGAGGGTGAAACGCTGTTCATGGTGGTCAAGCCTTTGCTCGATTCGAGCGGGGGCGTCGAGCTGGGTGAACTGCATGTCTTTCTCGAAGAGCGCGTCATCGTCCTGCTTCATCTGGGGCAAGTCGGCAGCGCATTTGCCGCGCTTGAACGCTTCAGGCGTGCCCCCGCGCGCCTGGGTCGGGGTCGTGCGAATGCGCTGCACGCGGTGCTGGACGAGGTGGTGGATGACTATCTTCCCAGCAGGGTGGGCCTGGAAGAGCGCCTGGACGATCTGGAAGGGCAGGTGATCGATGACAAGCTGCGCGAGCAGGAAACCTTGACCAGCTTGTACGCTTACAAGCGTGACCTGATGAAGCTGCGTGGCGCCGCGCAGCCCCTGGAGGAGATGACCCGGTCGCTTGGCGTGAGTGGCGCCTATCCCGAATGGGTGACCAAGATCATGCGACCCTATTTCCGCGATGTGCATGACCACATCACGCACTTGCTATCCGAACTGGACGCCCAGCGCGAGGCCCATCTCGGGCTGCTCAACCTGCACATCGCCCTGGCCGCGCATCGCCAGGGTGTGGTGGTGCGCAAGCTGGCCGGCTGGGGCGCCATCCTCGCCCTGCCGACCATGGTGTTCAGCCTGTACGGCATGAATTTCGAGGTCATGCCCGAACTCAAGTGGACGTGGGGCTATCCCCTGGTGATGTCGCTTACCTTGCTTGGAAGCGTGGGGCTGCATCGCTGGCTCAAGCGCAGCGGCTGGCTGTAGCGTCTGTCGCGCAGGCGCGCGCCCCATTCGGCCCGGGGCGGGCCTCCTACGGGGGCATCATCGTCATTGCGAGCCGCAGGCGAAGCAATCCATGCACCGTCGAGGCATGGATCGCCACGGCCTTCGGCCTCGCGATGACGTTGCAGGGTGAGGTGAGCCATGAGTAACGTGACCATTACCCTATCGCCACGGCCTTCGGCCTCGCGATGACGTTGCAGGCGCGGGTGTGTCGGAGCGCTCCCCCCCCCGCAGCGAAGAACGATGCGCGGCTGCTTCGGCCCGGGGCGGGCCTCCTACGGGGGCATCATC
>SDAY01000127.1 GCA_006212015.1 Halothiobacillaceae bacterium | reverse complement strand
AGGCCGAAGGTCGTGGCGATCCAGCAAGCCCTGAGGGGAGAACCATGAGTGCGACCGCCGATTCAAGCACGCGAACACCCCATCCCTCCCCCGCCAAGGGGGAGCTTGCCGGCCTGCGCATCGCCGTCACCCGGCCCGCGCATCAAGCCGACGCGCTGATCGAACGCATCCGCGCGGCGGGCGGCGAGGCCATCGCCCAGCCGCTGCTGGCGATCGCCCCGCCGGACCTACCCGTCTCGGCCGACGCGCTCCGCGCGAAGGCGCAACGTGCCGAGCGCATCATCTTCATCAGCCCCAACGCCGTGCGCATGGCGCTGGGCGTCCTCCCCGCCTCGCACTGGCGCCCCCTCCCCATGCATGGGGAGGACTGGGGAGGGGAAAAGGGGCAGGCATCCCGTATAGCCGCCATCGGCAAGGGCACCGCCCGCGCCCTCCATGAGGCCGGGTTTTCCGATGTGCTGGCGCCGCGTGACGGCGCGGACAGCGAGGCCCTGCTCGCCCTGCCGGAATTCGCCGACATGCGCGGCCGGACCCTCCTGATCGTGCGCGGCGAGGGCGGGCGCGACCTGCTGGCGACCACGCTGGAGGCGCGCGGCGCGGCCGTCATCCACGCCGTCGTCTACCGCCGCCTGCCCCGCCCGCCGGACATCGCCCTGCTGCGCGCCGGCGGACCGACTATATTCATGCTGACATCCTCGGAAGCCCTGCGCGTGCTGCTGGACGCCGCGCAAGGCCCGGACGACGCGGCATGGCTGCGCGGCCAGCGCTACGTCTTCGGCCACCCCCGCATCGCCGCGCTCGGGCGGACGGAGGGGCTGGTTCATGGCATCATCGTGAAAAGCCCCGAGGATGACGCGCTGTATGCCGCGCTCGTCAGCCTCGCCGAACTGGAGAAAAACACGCCATGACGACGGAAGACTTCAAGACCCCGGAGAACGACCCCATCGAGCCTGCGACCGCCGCGCCGCAAAAGGACGAGCGGCCCGCCCGGTTGCGCGGCGCGGGCGCGGCCATCGCCCTGGCCCTGCTGGCCCTCGCGGGTGCGGGCGGGGCCGGATTCCTCGCCTGGCAGCAACAGCAGGGCATGGGCGCGCTGGATGCCCGCCTGGCCGAACTCGACAGCTCGCTCAAGGCCCAGCTGGCCGACCGCGCCAGCGCGGCATCGGTGCAGGCGCTGTCCGGCGAACTGGCCCGCGGTCTGGCCGGCCAGAAGCAGTCCATCGACACGGCCCTCGCCCAGCAGGCCGACGCCCTGCGCGCAGAAATCCAGGCCCAACAGCAGGCGCTTGCCACCCTGCGCGGCGAGGTCGCCACCCAGCAGCAGGCCCTCGACACCCTGCGCGCCCTGACCGGACGCGACGAGCGCCTGTGGCGTCTGGGCGAGATCGAGCGCCTGCTGACCGCCGCGCAGACCCGCCTGCGCCTGCTGGACGACGCCGTCACCGCGCGCCTGCTACTGCAGGAGGCCGACCGCACCGCCGCGCCCCTGGGCGGCGAGGCCCTGCCCCTGCGCGAGGCCTTCCGGCAAGCCATGGGCGGCATGAACGGCAGCGCCAGCCTCGATCGCGAAGGCCTGGCCCTGCGCCTGACCCAGCTGGCCGAGGCCCTGCCCGAGCTGCCGCTGGCGAAGTTCGAACCCGACGAGGCGCCCGCCGCCCCGGCGGAGGGCTGGTGGCCCCAAGCCAAGGCCTGGGTGGGCAGCTGGCTGCACATCGCCAGCAGGAACGGCGCGCCGACCACCGCGCGCCAGGACGACGCGCTCAAGGGCGCCACCGCGCAACTGCTCGACGCCCGCCGCGTCCTGCTCGCCCGCGACACCGACAAGGCCCGCGCCCTCGCCCAGCAGGTGCTGGACACCGCGAGCCCGAGACTGGATGGCAAGGACGCACGCGCCGCCAGCGCGCTGGAGGACCTGCGCGGCATCGTCGCCCAGCTCGCCCAGCCCGCCTCCGCCGCCGTCGACCTGACCCCGGCCTTCACCACCCTGCGCGCCCTGCGCGATGCCCCTGCGCCGACCGCCACGGGAGGGGAATGAGCCATGCGCCAGCTGATCCTCATCCTGCTCGTCATCGCCCTCGGCGCCGCCGCCCTCACCCTGCTGGTCATGCGTGATGCCGGCGTGGCCCACCTGGGCTGGGGCGACTGGCAGGTCGACACCACCCTCGCCGCCCTGCTGGGCCTTGTCGTCGCCGCCATGGTCCTGGTCGGCCTGACCCTGCGCATGATCGGCCTGGCCCTGCGCGCCCCGCGCCTGCTGCGCCAGCGCAAGGCGCGCCGCCAGCAGGAACGCGCCCTGCGCGACGTGGCCGACAGCGCCCTGTGCCTGATCGAGGGCGAATGGCAGGAGGCCGAGCAGATCTGCAAGCGCCACAACAGGGACGCCCAGGGCGGGCTGGTGTGGCTGCTCGGCGCCGCGTTTTCCGCCCACCGGCAGGGCACCAGCGCGCGCCGCGACGACATGCTGCGCCTCGCCGAGACCCGCTTCCCCGACGCCAGCCGGGCCCTGCGCCTGGTCCAGGCCGAGATGCTGATCGACGAGGACCGCCTCGAAGGCGCGCTCAGCCTGCTCCAGGCCCTGCATGCCGAGGCGCCCCGCCAGCCGCATGTGCTGCGCCTGCTGACCGAGGTCCAGCGCCGCCGGGGCGAATGGGATGCCGTGCTGCAACGCCTGCCGGAGCTGACCCGCCTGCGCGCCCTGCCCGAGGAGCGGCTGCTGGCGCTGGAGGAGGATGCCGTCGAGGGTCGCCTGACCCAGCTGGGCGCGACCGGCACCGAGGCCGTCCAGACCTTCTGGCGCGACATCCGCCGCAGCCTGCGCGGCCGCGAGCGCCTGATCGCCGCCTACGCCCGCGCGCTCAACGCCAGCGGCGCCCACGACATCGCCGTCGACCTGCTGATCAAGACCCTGCGCGAGCGCGGCAGCGAGGCCCTTGCCGCCGTGCTGGCCGGGCTCGATTCCAGCCAGCCCAAGGCCGCGCTGGAGGCCACCGAAACCCTGCTTGCCCGCAACGTCAACGCGCCCCCCGCGCTGCGCCTGTTCGCCGCCCGCATGGCCTGGAAGCTCGACCTCTGGGGCAAGGCCCGCAGCCATGCCGAGGCCGCCATCGCCAGCCAGCCCAGCGTCGAGGCCCATGCCCTGCTGGCCCGAGTGCTTGAACGCGAGGGCCATACCGCGAAGGCGCTGGAGCAGGCCCAGCACGCCCTTGAGCACGTGTTCAAGACAAAACCGACCTGAAATCCCCACACTGCCGACCGAGGTTGCACCATGACCGCCGCCGAAAAACTCGCCTTCACCGCCGATGATTTCCTGAAGTGGGAATCCACCCAGGACACCAAGCACGAATTCGCCGACGGCATCGCCTATGCCATGGCCGGGGCTGGAGAAAAACACGTCACGATTAGCGGCAACGTGTTCGCCGCCCTGCGCAATCATGTCCGCGGCACACCCTGCCGCAGCTACATCGCCGACATGAAACTGCGGGTGGACAAGGCCGACGCCTTCTTCTACCCGGATGTCTTCGTCACCTGCTCAGAACAGGACGCAAAGCGCGAGGACCACAAAGCCGATCCCGTCCTGGTCATCGAAGTCCTCTCGCCCAGCACGGCGGCCTATGATCGCGGCCTCAAGTTCGCCAACTATCGCCAGCTGCCCGCGCTGATGGAATATGTGCTGATCGACCCCGAGCGCGTCAGCGTCGAGGTCTTCCGCCGCGACGCCAGCGGCCACTGGGTCCTCTACCCCTACGGGCCGGACGAGGCGGTGGAACTGGCCAGCGTGGGCATGAGCCTGCCGATCGCCACTGTCTACGAAGACGCCTGGCCGGAGTAACCCGGATCGCCACGGCCCTGCGGCCCTACACGCGCCGTATGGAACGGCGCGGGGCCCTGCAGCGGCCACGAAGGACACCGGGCAGGGCCTCCCTGCATCCGCGATGACGTGGACACGTCGTCATTGCGCGCCGCAGGCGAAGCAATCCGTAACCACGCCAGTGGACACCGCTGGGGCATCATCCCCTCCTCCACCACACCGGGACACCCCATGCCCCACGCCGACCTGCGCGAATTCATCGCCGACCTCGAACAACGCGGCCTGCTCAAGCGCATCAGCACCGAGGTCGATCCCAAGCTCGAAATGACCGAGATCGCCGACCGCGTCCTGCGCGCGGGCGGCCCGGCCCTGCTGTTCGAAAACCCCAAGGGCCATGACACGCCCGTGCTCGCCAACCTGTTCGGCACGGTCGAGCGCGTCGCGCTCGGCATGGGTGGCGAGTCGCTGGAAGACCTGCGCGAGATCGGCCGCCTGCTCGCCTTCCTCAAGGAGCCGGAACCGCCCAGGGGCCTGAAGGAGGCGTGGAAATCCCTGCCCATCTTCAAGAAGGTGCTGGACATGGCGCCCAAGCTGGTGCGCTCCGCCCCCTGCCAGGACCGGGTACTGGAGGGCGATGCGGTCAACCTCGCACACTTCCCCATCCAGACCTGCTGGCCGGAGGACGCCGCCCCGCTCATCACCTGGGGCCTGATCCACACCCAGGGCCCGACCAAGCCGCGGCAGAACATGGGCATCTACCGCATGCAGCTGATCGGCCCCAACAAGCTCATCATGCGCTGGCTCTCGCATCGCGGCGGCGCGCTGGATTTTCGCGACTGGCAACTCGCCCACCCCGGCGAGCCCTTCCCCATCGCCGTCGCCCTCGGCGCGGACCCGGCCACCATCCTCGCCGCCGTCACCCCGGTGCCGGACACGCTCTCCGAACATGCCTTCGCGGGCCTGCTGCGCGGCAAGCGCACCGAACTGGTCCAGTGCATCGGCAATGAACTCACCGTACCCGCAAGCAGCGAGATCGTGCTCGAAGGCGTCATCCACCCCGGCGAGATGGCCCCCGAAGGCCCGTTCGGCGACCACACCGGCTACTACAACGAGGTGGACGACTTCCCCGTCTTCACCGTCGAGCGCATCACCCACCGCAAAAACCCCATCTACCACAGCACCTACACCGGCCGCCCGCCCGACGAGCCCGCCATCCTCGGCGTGGCGCTGAACGAGGTGTTCGTGCCGCTGATCCAGAAGCAGTTCCCGGAGATCGTCGACTTCTACCTGCCGCCCGAGGGCTGCTCCTACCGCCTCGCCGTGGTCAGCATCCGCAAGCAGTACCCCGGCCACGCCAAGCGCGTGATGATGGGCGTGTGGAGCTTCCTGCGGCAGTTCATGTACACCAAGTTCGTCATCATCGTCGACGACGACGTGAACGCGCGCGACTGGCAGGACGTGATCTGGGCCATCACCACCCGCATGGACCCGGTGCGCGACACCACCCTCATCGACCACACCCCCATCGACTACCTCGACTTCGCCTCCCCCGTCTCGGGCCTCGGCGGCAAGATGGGCATGGACGCCACCAACAAATGGCCAGGCGAGACCGCGCGCGAATGGGGCCGGCCGATCGTCATGGACGAAGAAGTGAAGAAGCGGGTGGATGCGATGTGGGAAACGCTTGGACTTTGATTCTCGGTCATTGCGAGCGAAGCAAGAGGCTGCCGTCATCAGGATAGCTGTAGGAACGAGCTTGCTCGCGATCAACCGAGATTCAAGGGAATATCGCGAGCGAGCTCGCTCCTACAAAAACAAGGCCAGGGCACATAGGGTCTGTCCCTTTTCACGGACCGAGATCTACGCCGACGTTGAATAAATGAGGTGAATAAATGGGG
>SDAY01000126.1 GCA_006212015.1 Halothiobacillaceae bacterium | reverse complement strand
GCCATGCCGGCCAACCGGGCTTGCGGGATCAGGTCAGCCTGCCCCAGGCCAAGCATGGCAAGCGAGGCAGAACATGCAATGAATTCAACGCCTTGGTCCACGCAAATCTGACGCAACTCAAGCAGGGTCGGCATCGTGTCTGCCATGGCATCGGGGATTTCGATGCGCGGCTGGGGGCGCAGCAACTCTAATCCACCAAAGGCGTGAAACAGCTTGCATTCGTATTCCATGGCAGCAGCCGTGGCCGCCATCATCAGTGGTGCATAGGCCGCCTCGGGTGAAGCACCGGTGATCAACAGCGCCAGACGCTTGCGTGACATTCGCTCAAACCTGCCGTTTTCTGAGAAATAGGCGAATCACCTCGCCGGAACATTCCACATCTTCAAGCCTGTGCCCGGTCGCCTCGGCATAGGCGGCGAAGTCGCGCGGGGCGGCCTGGTCGGTGGCCAGCACCTCGAGCACCTGCCCCGCCCCTAGCGATGCCAAGGCTTGCTTGGCCTTGAGCAGGGGCATGGGACAGGGCAGCTGACGGACATCCAGCTGGGCGTCGGGTTGCAGAGACATCAGACCAGCGTGCTGTCCGCGTCAGGGGCGACGATGGGCAGGCGCTCCCCTGCCCAAGACATGATGCCGCCACCAAGATTGTAGGTATGCTCGATACCCTGGCGCGAAAGGAAGGCGCAGGCCTGGGCGGAGCGGGCGCCGCTCTGGCAGTAGATGACGATCTTGTCCTGGCCCTTGAACGTGTCGACGTTCAGGGGAAGAAGATGCAGAGGCAGCAATTTGGCGCCGGGAATGATGCCGTAGGTGGTCTCGCCCGGCGTGCGGACATCGACCAGCAGGAATTTTTCCGCCTTGAGCCATGTCGAAAGTTCACGTGCGTCCACCTGTTCAATCGAATACATCTAATCAACCGCCTCTACAAAAATGAATACTTCAAACCGATCGGCCCACGGGTCAGTCCGGGCCGCCCTGCTGGGAAGCCTGCTTGGCGCATGCCTTGCCGCGCCACTGACCCTGCAGGCCAGTCCATATGACAACCTGCCCGACATGGGTGAAGCCATCGACCGCGACATCACCGTGGCGGAAGAGCTGGCCATGGGCGAGGGTTTCATGCACGCCCTGAAACGCCAGGCCATTTTTGTCGATCATCCCTTGCTGAACCACTACATCCAGTCGCTCGGGGAGCGTCTTGCCGGCGCCAGCGGCTGGAATGCCTACCCTTTTCACTTTACCGTCATTCGCGATGATCAGGTGAATGCCTTTGCCGCCCCCGGCGGACATATCAGCCTTTTCAGCGGGCTGATCTTGCGCACCGACAACGAGAACGAGCTGGCCGGTGTCATGGCACATGAAATGGCCCATGTCACCCAGCGCCACATCGCTCGCATGATCGCCGGCAGCAGCATGATGAGCCTGACCGCACTGGCCGCGCTCGCTGCAGCCGCGCTGGTGGGCGGCAGCAACCCGCAAGCCGCGGCCGCCGCAGTCAACCTCGGCATCGCCGGAGCCATCCAGCAGCAGATCAATTTCACCCGCGACCATGAATACGAAGCCGACCGCATCGGCATCCAGATCCTCTCGGGCGCAAGCTTCGACCCCCAGGGCATGGTCAGCTTCTTCGAGAAGCTCTCCCGCCAGGAAGGCGATGGATTCTACGTGCATAACGAGCTGCTGCGCACCCACCCGGTCACCACCCACCGGATTGCCGAGGCGTCAAGCCGGGCCCGCGAAGCCAGGCCCAGCAAGGTCTTCAACCAGACCGACTATGCCTACGCCAAGGCCACCCTGGCCGCCCTGCTTGAACCCCAGCCACTCGCCTCGGCAACTCACATCGACAAGGCGCACCCCAGCCATGCCACCCGCTATCAGGAGGCCCTGCTCCTGGCACGCGGCGGGCGTCATAAAGACGCGGTGGCCATGCTGGAGGGCTTGCTGAAGGCAAATTCCGACAATCCGTGGATTGCCACCGCGCTCGCGGACAGTTATCGCCAGATCCGCGAGGATGACAAGGCTCAGGCCCTGTTGCAGAACCAGCTCGCGCTCTTCCCCGGTCACCCCGTCATCACCATTGAGCTGGGCCAACTTATGATGGCCAACCGTCCAGAACAGGCCTATCGGCTGCTACGCGATGCCGTCCGCGACCACCCACAGGACAGCGCCATACTCGGCGCCTTCGCGGAAACCGCTGCCCGCGCCGGGCGCCCGGCCGAACACCATGAAGCCATGGGGCTGTTTTTCATTCAGGAACGGCGTCTGCCCGAGGCCCGCGCCGAACTCGAAACGGCGCGCGCCTATAGCGCCGGCAACGCGATCGCACGTCAACGCCTGGCCGCCATGATCGAGAACGTGGAAACCGAAATCATCGAGGCACGACGACGCACGCAGGAAGGCTTCTGAACCACCGCCCGCATGGAAGGCACGCTGAACAACTGAAGGCATGCGGGGATAAAAAATTTTTCCTTGTGTGCATTTCGGACGCGTTTATTCTGAAATGGCTTGCTGAAGCATTTTTCAAGAGCGCCCCCGGTGACCCTTGGGTTGACAGGAGAAGGCGCCAATCATTCACCCCCCAAAGGAGGTAGCCATGCGGACATTCAACCGCTTCCTGGCGGCCAGCGTATCCGCCGCCGCGCTGATGGGCGCTCTCGCCACTGCCACCCCGGCCATGGCGGACGAAAAGAAAGAAGCCAAGAAGGACATGACCGGCAAGGAACTGGCCTTCGATCGCGGCAAGGGCAACTGCCTGTCCTGCCACATGATCGCAGGCGGGGACCAGCCGGGCACCATCGCGCCGCCGCTGGTCGCCATGAAGGCGCGCTATCCGGATCGCGCGGCCCTGTACAACGTGATCTGGGACCCGCGCTCCAAGTTCGGCCCGGGCACCATCATGCCGCCGATCGGCGCCCACGGCATCCTGAGCAAGGATGAAGTGGAGAAGGTCGTGGACTTCGTCCACAGCCTGTAACCCGATGCGGAGAAACACAACGATGAAAACACTGATCAAGATCACCGCCGCCGCCCTGGCCCTTGGCCTTGCCGCCCCCGCCCTGCACGCTGCGGATCCTGCCGCCGCAGCCGAGGCCCAGGCCCAGGGGTTCCGCGACTTCTTCTTCAAGCGCTTCCCGGACATCAAGCCCGCCGATTACATCTACGGCGTGTACGCGATGAACGAGGATGCCAAGTCCCAGTATGAAGCCTTGTGCGAGTTCCCGCCCTACGAGGGCGCGATCAAGCAGGGCAAGGACTTGTATGCCAAGGCGCTGCCGAACGGCAAGTCCCTCAAGGATTGCCTGGGCGATGCCAAGGGCCTGCGCGCCCAGTATCCGTTCTTCGACACCGCGACCGGCAAGGTTCGCAACCTCGAGGCCGACCTGATCCAGTGCGCCCAGGCCTATGGCGATGACAAGCTCATCACCGAGAAGAGCAAGGAACTGGGGGCCGTCTCGGGCTATCTTGCCAGCGAGTCCCGCGGCATGAAGGTGGATGTGTCCATCCCGAACGCCGCCGCCCTGGCCGCCTTCGAGGCCGGCAAGGCCCAGTGGTTCCGCAAGACCGGCCAGCTGAACCTGTCCTGCGCCGACTGCCACCAGTACTACTCCGGCCAGCGCGCGCGTTCCGAGACCCTCAGCACGGGCATCGGCAAGACCGCGCACTTCCCGGTATGGCGCCTGAAGGACGACGGCCTGGTCACCCTGAACGACCGTTTCACAGGCTGCGTGCGTGACACCCGCGCCAAGCCCTACAAGCGCTATGGCGAGGAATTCCGCACCCTGGAGTACTTCCTCGCCTATATCGACAACGGCCTGGAAATCACCGGCCCGGCGGTACGCAAGTAATCCCCCGCATGCTGCCCGACAAACCGGCCCTGGTGGCCGGTTTTTTTCATGCATTCGACCGGGCTGGCGGGTCATTACGACCGCTTATCCATGAAGGATTTTTTTTAGGGGCATCGCATGAACCGCTCCTTTATCATGTTTCGCTAATGTCCATCCTGGAGCGCAGCCCCCAGGCAGGCATCGAAGTTCCAATAACGCTTACCCAACAGAAGCGAACCAACGGAGACAACAAACAATGAACCTTTCTCGCCGCGAGTTCATGCAAATGCTCGCCGTGGCCAGCGCCACGGGCATCAACCTGGGCACCGCGCAAGCCGAAACCGGCACCCAGAAGGTCGCGTCCAGCGTGAAGTCCAACATGGCTTCCGCCGACATGTACGAGGTGCCCAAGTTCGGCAACGTGCACATCCTGCACATGACCGACTGCCACGCCCAGCTGCGCCCGGTCTACTTCCGCGAGCCGTCCGTGAACCTCGGCATCGGCACCCAGAAAGGTCATGTTCCGCACCTCGTGGGCGAGAAGTTCCTCAAGAACTTCGGCCTCAAGGCCAATACCCCGGAAGCCCATGCGTTCACCTATCTGAACTTCACCGAGGCTGCCGCCAAGTACGGCAAGGTCGGCGGCTTTGCCCACCTGGCCACCCTGGTCAAGAAGATGAAGGCCTCACGTCCGGGCGCCATCCTGCTGGACGGCGGCGACACCTGGCAGGGCACTGGCCTGGCCCTGTGGACCAATGCCCAGGTCATGATCGACGCCTCCAGGAAGATGGGCGTCGACGTGATGACCGCCCACTGGGAGTGCACCTACGGTGAAGAGCGCATGGTGCAGGGCATCAAGGAGCTCGAGGCCGGCGGCATGGACTTCGTGGCCCAGAACATCACCGAGAACGAGTTCAACGAGCGCGTCTTCAAGCCGTACACCCTCCGCGAGATGAACGGCGTCAAGGTGGCGGTCATCGGCCAGGCCTTCCCGTACTCGCCCATCGCCAACCCGGCATGGATGATCCCGAACTGGTCCTACGGCATTCGCGATGGCGAAATGCAGAAGATGGTCGACAAGGCCCGCGGCGAAGGCGCCCAGGCCGTCATCGTGCTCTCCCACAACGGCATGGACGTGGACCTGAAGATGGCCTCCAAGGTCAGCGGCATCGACGCGATCATGGGCGGTCACACCCACGACGCCGTGCCCTACCCGTCGCTGATCAAGAACGCGGGCGGACAGACCCTGGTCTGCAACGCCGGTTCCAACAGCAAGTACCTCGGCGTGCTGGACCTCGACGTCAAGGGCAACAAGGTCGCGGGCTTCCAGTTCCGCCTGCTGCCGGTCTTTTCGAACTTCATCGAGGCCGACAAGGACATGCAGGACTTCCTGGACAAGGCACACAAGCAGACCGTCAAGTTCCAGGGCAAGGAATTCGTCGCCGAAGAGAAGCTCTCCAGGGTGCTCGCCAAGAACGACGCCTTCCTGTATCGCCGCGGCAACTTCTCCGGCACCTGGGACCAGCTGATCTGCGACGGCCTGATCGAAACCCAGGACTGTGAGATCTCCTTCTCGCCGGGCGTACGCTGGGGTACCTCCCTGGTTCCGGGCGCGGACATCACCTATGAAGACATGATGACCGAGGTGGGCCTGACCTACCCGCAGGTCACCGTGAACGAGTTCACAGGTGAAAAGATCAAGTCCATCCTTGAAGACGTGTGCGACAACATCTTCAACCCGGATCCGTACTACCAGCAGGGCGGCGACATGGTCCGCGTCGGCGGCCTGAACTACGCCGTGGCCCCGAACGGCGCGTCCGGCAAGCGCATCAGCCAGATGACCCTGAACGGCAAGCCGATCGACCCGAAGAAGAACTACAAGGTGGCGGGCTGGGCCTCCGTGGCCAAGCCGGGCGAAATCCCGGGCGACACCGGCAAGGTGATCTGGGATGTCATGGAAGAGTACCTGACCGCCAAGAAGCACATCGAGAAGGTCGTGGTCAACGATCCGAAGATCATCGGCATGGAAGGCAACCCGGGCTACGCCAAGGCGTAATC
>SDAY01000125.1 GCA_006212015.1 Halothiobacillaceae bacterium | reverse complement strand
CCTACACACCATCAGCTGAAACCGTAGCGGGCGAGATCCCGGTAGCCGATCGCCTCGGCCAGATGCTCGGCGCGGATCGCCTCGCTGCCCGCGAGGTCCGCGATGGTGCGCGCCAGGCGCAGCACCTTGTCGCGCCCGCGCACGGAGAGTCCCAGCCGGTCCATCGCCTGCTCCAGCAGGGCCATCTCGCCGGCCCCAAGCCGCGCATGACGCGCCAGTTCCGCCGCGCCCAGCCGGGCGTTCGGCACGCCCGCGCGCGCCATCTGCAACGCCCGCGCCTGCTCCACACGCTGCCGCACCACCTCGCTGGGCTCGCCCTCGGGCGCGGCGTCCAGACGCAGGTGCTCCTTCGCCACGGCGGGCACTTCGAGCTGGATGTCGATGCGGTCCAGCAGCGGCCCGGACAGCCGCGCCCGGTAGCGCCGCCCCGCCTCCGGGTCGCTGTCGTCGCCCCTGGGGCTTGGGTTCATGGCGGCGATGAGCTGGAAGGCGGCCGGGAATTCGACCTGCCGCGCGGCGCGGGAGATGACGATGCGCCCGGTCTCCATCGGCTCGCGCAGCACCTCCAGCGCGCGCTTGTCGAACTCGGGCAGCTCGTCGAGGAACAGCACGCCATGGTGCGCCAGCGAGATCTCGCCGGGCCTCGGCGACGAGCCGCCGCCGATCAGGGCCACCCCGGAGGCGGTGTGATGGGGGCCTCGGATGGGGCGCATGCCCCAGTTCGCATCGTTGAAGCCCTGCGAGCTGACCGACCAGATGGCCGCGCTCTCCAGCGCCTCCTGCTCGCCCATGGCCGGAAGAATGCCCGCCAGACGCTGCGCCAGCATGCTCTTGCCCGCGCCGGGCGGGCCGATCATCAGCAGGTTGTGCTGGCCGGCGGCGGCGATCTCCAGCGCCCGCTTGGCGCGGTGCTGGCCACGCACATCGCGCAGGTCCGGCAGCGGGGGCGACGCCGCGCCCGCCACCCCTTCCGCCGGCCTCAGCGGCTCGACGCCCAGCAGGTGCGCCACCACCTCGCGCAGATGCCCCGCGCCAAGGATGGGCGCGCCGGACACGCGCGCCGCCTCGTTCAGGTTGGCGCGCGGCAGGATCAGCGTCCGCCCGGCCTCCCTTGCGCGCAGGGCAGCAGGCAGCACGCCGGGCACGGGGCGCAGCTCACCGCTCAGGGCCAGCTCGCCGAGGAATTCGTAGCCGTCCAGGCTGTCGGGCGGGATCTGCCCGGTGGCGGCCAGCAGGCCCAGCGCCATCGGCAGGTCGAAGCGGCCACCCTCCTTGGGCAGGTCGGCCGGGGCCAGGTTGACGGTGATGCGGCGCGGCGGCATCTCGTAGCCGCTGGTCAGCAGGGCGGCGCGCACTCGCTCGCGGCTCTCGCGCACGGCGGCCTCGGGCAGGCCGACCAGGGCGAAGGCGGGCAGGCCGTTGGCGACATGGGTCTCCACGCTGACCAGCGGCGCGTCGATGCCGACCTGGGCGCGGGCGTAGGTGATGGCGAGCGACATGACGACCCTCCCTGGTCAGTGGTCAGCGCGAAGATGCTGTAGGAGCGGCGCCCTCGCCGCGATCAGCGTAGCCATCCGCGCCTCGCAGCCCGGTCACTGAAGGGCGCCGCGGGCCTCGGCCTCCAGTGCCGCCACGCGATGCTCCAGCGCCTCCAGCCGGGCGCGGGTGCGCTCCAGCACGGCCTGCTGCACCTCGAACTCCTCGCGCGTGACCAGCTCCATGCGCTCGATCATCTGCTGCAGCCCAAGGCGGGCGGTCTTCTCGATGTCGTCGCGCAGATCGCTCAGGCCGGCGGGGATGGATTCACCGATCTTGCGGGCCAGCTCATCCAGTTGTTTCGGATCGAACATAAAGAAACCTCCTTCCAATGTGTTACCACAGTCTAGCCGAAGCCCTGCACGGCACATGCGTCATTTTGGGGCAGCTCGGCGCACCAAGAAGGTGCCCCATGATGCCCGGCGCGTCGAAAACGCCATCAAACACAGGCAAGCCACTGAATGTAATGTGATTATCATTTCTGGCATCCATTCTGCTTGGTGCTGGATGCAAGCGTGCATCAACCAAACACATGACGAGGATGCCTCCATGACGATGTCCATGAAGAAAGTAACCGCCGGCGTACTGATGGGCCTGGGCCTGGCCACCTGCGCCCCTATCATCGTCGCGGATGACGCCCTGCCGATCACCGCCAACGTCGGCTTCATCACCGACTACACATTCCGTGGCGTGTCCCAGACCGACGCGGGCCCGGGCATGCAGGGCGGCTTCGACTACGCCCCGGCCAGCGGATTCTATGTGGGCGCCTGGGGCGCGAGCGTTCATGACTTCGCCTCGACCGGCGGGCTCGAACTGGACATCTACGGCGGCTACAAATTCCAGCTCACCGACGACCTGTTGCTTGACGTCGGCCTGCTGCAGTACCTCTACCCGAACAACAACAACGTCTACCTGGACGGCGACGCCGACACGACCGAGGCGTATCTGGGCGCCACCTGGAAGTGGATGAACGCGAAGTACTCCTACACCCCGAAATACTTCGGCACGGGCGAGGCAGGCCACTACCTCGAAGCCAACCTGGCCGTACCGCTCTCCGACATGTTCACCCTGGGTGCGCATATCGGCCACAACAGCGGCGATGGTGTTGAGCTTGCCTTCGGCGAAACCTACAACGACTACAAGATCGGCGCGACCGCAAGCTATGCAGGCTTCGCTTTCGAACTGGCCTATGTGGATACCGACCTTGACCTGACGGGCAACGATTACGCCGAGGGCGCGGTCACCTTCAAGGCCTCCCGCAGCTTCTAAAGGAGCACGCTGATGAAACTCGTCACCGCCATCATCAAACCCTTCAAGCTCGACGAGGTTCGCGAGAGCCTCGCCGAGATCGGGGTCCAGGGCCTGACCGTGTCCGAAGTCAAAGGCTTTGGACGCCAGAAGGGCCATACCGAACTCTATCGCGGCGCGGAATACGTCGTGGACTTCCTGCCCAAGATCAAGCTGGACATGGCCGTCGACGACAGCCTGGTCGACACCGTGATCGAGGCCATCACCCGCGCGGCCAAGACCGGCAAGATCGGCGACGGCAAGATCTTCGTCACCCCGATCGAGCAGGCCATCCGCATCCGTACCGGCGAGACCGGCCCGGACGCACTGTAAGGAGGACGCACGATGAACCCGATGCTACTCAAATCCCTGCTGATGCCCGCCCTGGTGCTGGGCGGCGCATGGACGGGCGTTGCGAACGCCGAAGACGCGGCCGCCGCGGTCGAAGCGGTCGCTCCGACCGCCGACAAGGGCGACACCACCTGGATGCTCATCTCCACCGCGCTGGTGTTCATGATGATCCTGCCCGGCCTCGCCCTGTTTTATGGCGGCATGGTGCGCGGCAAAAACATCCTCTCCGTCCTCAGCCAAACCATGGCGATGGTGGCGGTCGTGGCCATCCTGTGGGTGATCTACGGCTACAGCATGGCCTTCACCTCCGGCGGCGGGCTCAACAGCTTCGTCGGCGGCCTGTCGAAGATGGCCCTTGCCGGGGTGAACACGTCATCCGTGGTGGAAACCTTCAGCAAGGGCGTGGTCATTCCCGAGCTGTCCTTCGTGATCTTCCAGCTCACCTTCGCCGCGATCACCGTGTCGCTGATCGTCGGCGGCCTGGCCGAGCGGGTGAAGTTCTCCGCCCTGCTGGTGTTCACCGTGCTGTGGTTCACCTTTTCCTACCTGCCGATGGCGCACATGGTCTGGTTCTGGGGCGGTCCCTCGGCGTATGGCGACCCGGCGGGCTTCCTGTTTGCCAAGGGCGCGCTCGACTTTGCAGGTGGCACGGTCGTTCACATCAACGCCGGTGTGGCGGCCCTGGTCGGCGCCATGGTCCTCGGCAAGCGCATTGGCTTTGGGCGTGAACCCATGCCGCCGCACAACCTGGTCATGACCATGATGGGCGCAGCCTTGCTGTGGGTGGGCTGGTTCGGCTTCAACGCGGGCTCCAATCTGGAATCCAATGGCACCGCCGCCATGGCCTTCCTCAACACCATGCTCGCCCCCGCCGCCGCCATGCTGGCCTGGGCCGGTGCTGAGTGGATGACCCGTGGCAAGCCCAGCATGCTGGGCATGGCCTCCGGCGCGGTGGCTGGCCTGGTCGCCGTCACCCCCGCTGCCGGCTTCGCAGGCCCGATGGGCGCCATGGCCCTGGGCCTCGTGGTCGGTCTGGTCGCCTTCTGGGGCGTGGGCCTCATCAAGCGCGCCTTGAAGGTGGACGACTCGCTGGATGTGTTCGCCGTGCATGGCCTGGGCGGCATCGTCGGCGCCATCGGCACCGGCATCGTCGCCAACCCCGCCCTCGGCGGTTCCGGCGTGTTCGACTACGCGGCCAATGCGGTGGCCGAGTTCAACCCGGTCGGCCAGGTCATCAGCCAGCTCTGGGGCGTGGGCACCGTGCTCATCTGGTCGGGCGTGGTCAGCCTCATCCTGTTCAAGCTGATCGACATGGTCATGGGTCTGCGCGTCAGCGAAGACGCCGAACGCGAGGGCCTGGATACCCGCAGCCACGGCGAACGGGCTTACAGCAACTAAGCGCCTCCTTGCAGCGTGGTGACGAACACCGCGCTGCATCAATATGCAGCAAGCGCCCCGCAATGGGGCGCTTTTTTTTGTGCATACCTTCGCCCGCGGCCGGCTTCGGCCCCTGATCCGGCAGGCCACAAGGGCGTGGCCCATGATTTGCTACGGTGCACACCCTCAATGTTTCGGATGCCCGAGGTTTGCCATGACCCCCACCGGTATGGACGTGTTTTTCCTGCTGATCGGCGCCGCCATGGTGCTGGCCATGCACGCGGGCTTCGCCTTCCTGGAGGTCGGCACCGTGCGCGAGAAGAACCAGGTCAACGCCCTGATGAAGATCATGGGCGACTTCGCGGTCGCGACCATCGCCTATTTCTTCATCGGCTACCCGCTCGCCTACGGGGTGGATTTCTGGGGCAGCGCGCAGGCGCTCTCCGTCGATCACGGCTACGGACTGGTGAAGTTCTTCTTCCTTCTGACCTTCGCCGCCGCCATTCCGGCCATCGTGTCCGGCGGCATCGCCGAGCGCGCGCGCCTGTATCCGCAGATGGGCGCCACCTTCATCCTCGTCGCCCTGTGCTACCCGCTGTTCGAGGGCATGATCTGGAACGGCGCCTACGGCGTGCAGGACTGGCTTGAGGCGAGTTTCGGCGCCCGGTTCCACGACTTCGCGGGCTCCGTGGTGGTGCATGCCTTCGGCGGCTGGGTGGCGCTGGCGGCGGTCATCCTGCTCGGCCCGCGCATGGGGCGCTACGGCAAGCTGGGCGGCATGACCGCGCACCCGCCATCCAGCATCCCCTTCCTGGCGCTGGGCTCCTGGACGCTGACGGTCGGCTGGTTCGGCTTCAACGTGATGTCCGCGCAGTCCGTCGAGGCGGTCTCGGGCCTCGTCGCCATCAACTCGCTGATGGCCATGGTCGGCGGCATCCTCGCCGCGCTGGTCGTCGGCAGGAACGACCCCGGCTTCGTGCACAACGGCCCGCTGGCCGGCCTGGTCGCGGTGTGCGCGGGCTCCGACCTCATGCACCCGCTGGGCGCGCTGATCACCGGGGCCATCGCGGGCGGCATGTTCGTCTGGCTGTTCACCCTCACCCAGAACCGCTGGAAGATCGACGACGTGCTGGGCGTGTGGCCGCTGCATGGCCTGTGCGGCGCCTGGGGCGGCATCGCCGCGGGCATCTTCGGGCTGGAGGCCCTGGGCGGCATGGGCGGCGTGAGCCTGATGAGCCAGATCGTCGGCACCGTGCTCGGCATCGCCATCGCCCTGATCGCCGGCTTCCTGGTCTACGGCGCGCTGAAGAGACTAGCAGCCTGTCGGGCTTGAG
>SDAY01000025.1 GCA_006212015.1 Halothiobacillaceae bacterium | reverse complement strand
CATGCCCGCCTTCTCCTGGACCGCCCTCGACGCCACCGGCCGCACCCGCAAGGGGGTGCAGGAGGGCGATTCCCCGCGCCTGGTGCGTCAGGCGCTGCGCGAGCAGGGGCTGACCCCGCTGTCGGTCGAGCAGACCGCCGATCAGGTCCGCGCCGGGGCGAGGCCGGGCGGCCTGCGCGGCCTCCGGCAGGGCATGGGCGCGGGGGAGCTCGCGCTCGTCACCCGCCAGCTCGCCACCCTGGTGCAGGCGGGCCTGCCGATCGAGACGGCGCTGGGCAGCGTGGCGCGGCAGAGCGAGAAGACCGCCTCGCGCAACCTCATCCACGCGGTCCGCTCGCGGGTCATGGAGGGCCACACCCTGGCCGACAGCCTGGGCGAGTTCCCCCGCGTGTTCCCCGAGCTGTATCGCGCCACGGTGGCGGCGGGCGAGCAGTCCGGCCACCTGGATGCGGTGCTGGAACGGCTGGCCGACTACACCGAGGCGCGCGAAGGCCTGCGTCGCAAGATCCAGCTCGCGCTGTTCTATCCGGGCCTCTTGACCCTGATGGCGGTCGTGGTGGTGATGGGCCTGCTGACCTATGTGGTGCCGCAGGTGACCCAGGTGTTCGAGCATCTGGGGCAGGCGTTGCCGACCCTGACCCAGGCGCTGCTGGCGGTGTCAGGCTTCATGCGCGCCTACGGTCTGTGGCTGTTCGGCGGGATCGCCGTCGGCGTTTTCGCCTTCCGCCGCGCGCTGCGCCAGCCGGCGGTCAAGCGCCGCTGGCACCGGCTGCTGCTGCGCCTGCCGGTGGTCGGGCGACTGATCAGGGGCGTGAACACGGCGCGCTTCGCCCGCACCCTCGGCATCCTCGCCTCGGCGGGCGTGCCGATCCTGGAGGCCATGCGCATCGCCGCCTCGGTGATGGACAATCTGCCGATGCGCGAGGCCGTGGAGGACGCCACCCTGCGCGTGCGCGAGGGCGTGGGCATCGCCGCGGCACTGGAGGACAGCCGGCTCTTCCCGCCCATGACCGTCCAGCTGATCGCCTCCGGGGAGCAGTCCGGACGCCTGCGGCCCATGCTTGAGCGCGCCGCCGCCCAGCAGGAAGGCGAGCTTTCAGCCATCATCGCCACCGCGCTCGGCCTGTTCGAGCCGGTGCTGATCATGGTGATGGGCGGCGTGGTGCTGATCATCGTGCTCGCCATCCTGATGCCGATCTTTGAACTCAACCAGCTTGTGAAATGAAGGAAAACGTCATGCCTACGAATCACGACGTGGGAGCGGACCTTGGGCCGCGATGCCACGGCGATCAATCGCGACCCAAGGTCCGCTCCTGCAGCGGTTTCACCCTGATCGAGGTGATGGTGGTGGTGGTCATCCTCTCCATCCTCGCCGCCATCGTGGTGCCGAAGATCATGGACCGCCCGGACGAGGCGCGCATCACCAAGGCTAGGCAGGACATCCGCGCCATCGAGGCGGCCCTGAACCTGTACAAGCTCGACAACTTCATCTACCCGACCACCGACCAGGGCCTGGAGGCGCTGGTGCAGCCGCCGAGCGTGGCGCCGGAGCCGCCGAAGTGGAAGCAGGGCGGCTACATGGACCGCATGCCGCAGGACCCCTGGGGCCATCCCTACATGTACCTGGCGCCGGGCGATCAGGGCCGCGCGTTTGACCTGTATTCGCTCGGCGCCGACGGCCAGCCGGGAGGCGCGGATGCCGCGGCGGACATCGGCAACTGGAGCCTGAACTGATGCACCCGGCACCACGCGGCCCCGGCGACGGGCATGAGCCGCTGGAGGGCGAACTGCTCTCCGCGCGCGGCGACACGCCCCATGTCGCGGATTGGGGCGGGCGCCTGCGCAAGCCGTTGCGGACCTTCTGGCTGGTCAGCCTGGGCGTGACCGGCTGGCTGGTCTGGCTCACCCTCAAGGGCGGGCCGACCGGGCTGATGGACCTCCTGCTCGCCCTGCTGCTGGCCGCGCCCCTCGCCATCATCACGCTGGTCTACGTCGCCTTCGGCAGGCTGCTTGGCCTGATGCGGCGCGCCTCCGGGCGGCTGGACCAGCACCTCGGCGCGGGCATGGACTCGCGCGATCCGCGCATGGCTGCCGTCAACCTGCGCTACACGCTCGAAGAACTGCGCGGCGACGCGGGCGGCCTCGCATGGCTGCGCTTCATGCTCACGCCCGGCTTCTTCGCCGCCGTCGGCCTGTCGGTGCTGGCGACGATCATCATGATCCCGGTCGCGCTGTTCACCCTGCTGCTCGCCGCGTTCTGATGCCTGGAACCATGCCCCCCGCAGGAGCGGCGCCCCCGCCGCGATTCGACCTTGCGGGGCATGCATCGGCCCGAGGGCGGGCCTCCTGCAGGGGCTTCACCCTGATCGAGGTGATGGTGGTGGTGGTCATCATCGCCATCCTCGTGACCCTGGTCGGGCTGTCGATGAAGGGCGACCGCGCCGGCGAGGCCCTGGATGAGGAAGGCAAGCGCCTGACCGCGCTGCTCAACCTGCTGCGCGAGGAGGCTGTCATGCGCGACCGCGATCTGGGCCTGGTCATCGCCCAGGACGGCTACCTGTTCGTCGCCCGCCAGGATGTCAGCCCGGATGCCCCTGCGGATACCCCGGCCTTCATCCCGCTCACCGATGACACGGTGTTTCGTCCGCGCGCCCTGCCCGCAGGCAGCCAGCTGCGTTTCGAGCCGATGCCCGGCCGGGCCATGCCCGTGCGCGGCGAGGCCGGTCCCTACGCCCCGGCGATACTCGCGGGCGCCAACGACCTGCTGATGCCCGAAGGCCTGTTGAGCCTCACCCATCCCGCCACCCCCCGCGCGGCCGCCGTGCGGGTCCGGGTCGACGGCGCGCGCATGGAACCCGCCGATGCCCGCTGATCGGGGGTATCGCGGCTTCACCCTGCTCGAGGTGCTGGTCGCCCTGACCATCCTCGCGCTCGCGCTCGGCGCGCTGATCAAGACGGCCGCCGACCACACCGCGCTGATCAGCGATCTTGACGAGCGCACCCAGAGTTTCCTGATCGCGGAAAACCAGCTGCACCGCTTCCAGGCCGAACGCCTGTGGCCGGAGGCCGGTGTCCGCAAGGATCGCATCGACCAGGCCCATCGCCGCTGGTACGGGCTGGCCACGTTCGAAAGCACGCCGGACCCGGACCTGCGCCGGGCCACCCTCGAAGTCCGCGCGACCGAGGATGGCCCGGTGCTGGCCCGGCTGACCGGCTTTCTGGCCAGGCCGCGTTGAAGACCATGCATCATCGCGGCTTCACCCTGCTCGAACTGCTGGTGGCGCTCGCCATCTTCGCCTTCCTCGGCGCGATGGCCTATGGCGGGCTGGCCGCCATGCTGCGCACCGCCGAAGGCACCGGCGCCGCGCGCGAGGAGCTTGCCGCCCTGCAGCGCGGCCTGCGCCTGCTCGAGGAGGACATGGCCTTCGTCCTCGACCGGCAGGCGCGTGACGGACTGGGCGCCCCGCGCCCCGCCTTCATGAGCGGCACCGATGGCCAGACCCTGCTCGAATTCACCCGCAGCACCCGCCCGCGCGAGGGGCTGATGCCCGCGCCCATCGAGCGCCTGCGCTATGTCCTCGATGACGGAAACCTGATCCGCCAGAGCTGGAACCCGCCGGATGCCGCACGGCTGGAACCCGACATGAGCCTCACCCTCTGGCGCGAGGTCGAATCCATCAGCTTCAGCTTCCTCGACGCCGGACTGCAGTCCGTCACCAGCTGGCCGCCGCCCAACGTGCAAAACCCCGGCTTGCCGCGCGCGGTCGAGATGTCCCTGCAACTGAAAGGTCAGGGTGAGCTGCGCCGCCTGCTGCTGTTGCCCGACATGCCCACCACGGCAGTGAAGCCATGAGACGGCGCGCGTCGGGCATCGCCCTGATCACCGCCCTGCTGGTGCTGGCCATCGCCGTGGTGCTGGCGGCAAGCCTTGCGCATGAAAGCGCGTTCAGCCTGCGCCGCAGCGAGAACATGCTGCACCACGCCCAGGGCAGCGCCTACCTGCAGGGCGCCGAGGACTGGACCCGCCAGATCCTGGCGCGCGACGACGCCAGGGTCGATCACCCCGGCGAGCCCTGGGCAACGCCCCTGCCGCCCATCCCCGTGGAAGGCGGCGAGATCAGCGGCCGGATCATCGACCTGCAGGGACGACTCAACCTCAATGCCATCGTCGACGGCGAGAACACGCTCGACCCGCTGATGCAGCGGCGCCTCGGCTGCGTGTTGAGGCAGGCCGGGATCGAGCAGCCCGACGCGGCGCTCGATGCGCTGGCCGACTGGCAGGATGCCGACGGCGAGGTGCGCCCGATGGGTGCGGAAGACGGCGCCTATCAGGCGCTCGAGCGCCCTTACCGCGGCGCCAACCAGCCGCTCTCCTCGAGCATGGAGCTTGCCCTGGTCCAGGGTTTCGACGCGGCCATCGCCCGCCGACTGCGCCCCATGCTCGCCGCCCTGCCCAAGGACGCCACGCTCAACCTCAACACCGCCCCCATCGAGGTCCTGGGCTGTCTGGGCGAAGGGGTGGATGCCAGCCTGTGGCAGGCCTTCATCGAACAGCGCGAGAAGGCCCCGCTCGCCAAGGTGGGCGACCTGCTGGGGCAGGCGGCATTCCAGGGCCTTGTCGACCCGAAGGGGCTGGGCGTGTCCAGCAGGCTGTTCCTGCTGGAGGCCGAGGCGCGGATTGGCAGGACCCGCGCCCGCCGTTACAGTGTGCTGCTACGCGATGACCTAGGCACCGTGCGCGTGCTGAGCCGCTTTCAGGAGAGCCCTTGAATGGCCGCCCCATTACTGACCCTGCGCCCCCTGGACCCTGAGCGCTGCGCCTGGGTACTGGACACCGATGGCCGCCTGTCCTCCGGCACATCGAGCTGGACCCGCCTGCCTCGCCCCACCCCGCCGGCCCGCATCCGGCTGCTGCTGCCGGGCGACTGGGTCAGCCATGCCTCCGTCAGCATTGCCGCCAGGAATCCCCGCCTGATCAGCCAGGCCCTGCCCTATGCCCTGGAAGAGCAGCTGGCCGAGGACATCGAGCGGCTGCGCATCGTTCATGGGGCGCGTGATGCCGATGGCCGGGTGCCGGCACGCATCGTGCGCAGGCAAGCCCTCGATGAGCTGCTGGCCCGCCTCAGGGCCGAAGGCCTGCAACCGGACGGGGTCTACAGCGAACTGGACGCCCTGCCGGACCCTGCCGAGGGCTGGAACACGCTTGCGCTGCCCGACCTGGTGCTGGCGCGTGGTCCCAAGGGTCTGGCCATGGCCATGGAGCCCGCGCTCCTGGCCGCCGCGCTTGGCGGCTCAGGCACCCAGGCCATCGAGGCCGCCGAGGGGCCGTGGATCTGGCTGCACCGCCATCTCGATGAACGCGGCGCGATCGATGTCCTTGGCGGCGGCGGACGCGCTTCGGGCACGCTTGAACGCCTGCGCCCATGGCGCATCCCGGCCGCCATCGCCGCCTCCGCGCTGCTGCTTCAGGGCGGGCTGATGGTGCTGGAGACCATGCAGTTGAATCATCAGCGCACGGTCATGCAGGCCGATATCGAACGCATGGCGCGGGAGGCGGCGCCCGAGGTCAAACGCTGGATCAATCCCCTCGCCCAGCTGCGCCAGATGGCCTCCGGCACCGGCGTGCCCGCCGCCAGCCAGGCCGGCATGCTGGAGCTGCTGGCCAAGGCCGCCCCGGTGCTTGCCGCACAACCAGGCATCAAGCTCGGCAACCTCCGCTATCAGGGCCATACGCTCGAGGCCCAGCTCGGCGCGGCGGATGGCGCGACCCTGGAGAGCCTGCTCAAGACCCTGAAACAAAAATCCGGGATGCAGGCCGAACTGGCCGAGCAGCGTGTCGAAGGGGCCGAGGCGCAGGCACGCCTGCGCTTGAAGGGGGCGAAGGGATGACCCAAGGCATGAAGAACCTGCAGACCTGGTGGGCCGGGCTCGGCGCGCAGGATCGGCGCATCCTGCTGATCGGCGCGGCGCTTGCCCTGCCACTGCTGGCCTGGGCGCTGATCTGGCAACCCCTGGCCAAGGCGCGCGATAGCGCACGCCAGGCCCATGCCGATCTCGCCACCCAGCACGCCGAGGTCCGTCAGTGGGTTGCGCAGATCAAGGCCCGACAAGGCGGTACCATGGCGAAAGGCCCTGCCAACGGTGCGCAAAGCCCGCTGGCCGCCGTCGAAAGCGTGGCCCGCGAACAGCGCGTGCTCGATCAGCTCAAGCGCCGCGAGGCCGAGGGCGGCGCCGGCGTCCGGGTGCTGCTCGATGAGGTGCCCGCCGATGCCCTGATGCGCTTCCTGGAAGCCCTCACCCAGCGTCATGGGCTGCGCATCACCCAGGCCCAGATCGACCCGGCTTCGCCCGGCACGGTCCATGCCCAGATCAGCCTGAGCCGGGACGCGCCCTGATGCCGTTCCGATTCATGGGCCCAGGTCTTGGCTGGGGCCTGCTGGCGCTGGCGCTCTATCTGCTTGCCCTGCTCTCCACCCTGCCCGCCCAGCGGGTTTCGGGTTGGGCGGAACTGCCCCTGACCGAGGTGCGGGGCAGCATCTGGCGGGGTTCGGCGACCCTTGCCAGCGCCGGCGAGACCATCGAGAACCTGCACTGGCGCCTGCATCCGGCCTGGCCCTGGCAGGGGGCGATCGGCGCCTCCCTGCAGGCCGAGCATCAGAATCTGCAGGTCCAGGGCACCGTCACCCTGGGCTGGAACGGCGACTTGCAGCTGAGCGATGCAACGCTCGACGGGCCGCTGGACAGCCCGCTCCTGGCCCGTCGCATCCCGGTCCCTGTCAACGGGCAGCTCCACGGGTCGATCGACCGGGCCGTCTGGCGCCAGGGGCTGACCTTGGCTCAGGGCGTGGCATTGACGATCCGCGACGCGCAGGTCCGGCTGGGCGCCCCCATCGCCCTGGGTGAGCTGGGTGCCACGTTCCAGATCACGGATGGCAACCTGGAGGGCAGCCTGCGTGATCACGGCGGCCCGCTGGAACTCGCCGGCAGCCTGAAGGGCAATGCCCGCGCGGGGGTGACGCTTGAAGCCCGGCTCAAGGCCCGGCCGAATGCCCCGGCGGCGCTGGGCGAAAACCTGCGCCTGCTGCCCGTCCAGCCGGACGGCAGCGCCAGGGTTCAGACCCGCTTGCCCGCGCCCTGGCTCGCCGCCGCACCGAAGGGCTGACCGACCGGCATCAGCTCATCAAACCCGCCGATCAGCTCGAACGCCGCGCTCTCCATGACGCCGCCGCGACTGTCCGGCTGACGCACCCCCCGAAGGTGGGCGATCCCCGCCTCGCGCGCGCTCTCCAGCACATCCAGGTTGTCGTCCACCAGCAAGCTGCGCGCCGGATCGAAAGGCTGGCGTTCACGCAGGCGCGCCCAGAACGAAGGCGCCTCCTTGGGCAGGCCGAAGGCGTGGGCGGAGAGCACCACGTCCAGGTGCCCGCCTAAGGGGGTGCGCGCCATTTTCAGGGCAAGGCTTGCCGGATGGGCATTGGTCACCAGCACGGTCAGTTTGCCCGCCGCCCTTGCCGCGTCGAGAAACCCGAGGACATGGGGGTGAACGTCGATCAGATGGGCGACTTCCTGCTTGAGCGCGACGATGTCCATGCCAAGGCTCGCGCTCCAGTAATCCAGGCAATACCAGTCCAGCGTGCCGCGCACCGCGCCATAGCGGGAACCCAGCTGCTCACGGGCATCGGCCAGGGAGAGACCCTGCCGCGCCGCGAAGCGCATCGGCAGGTGCTCCAGCCAGAAATGGTTGTCGAAGTGAAGGTCCAGCAGGGTGCCGTCCATGTCCAGCAGCACCGTGTCGATCTCATCCCAGTCAATATCAATGTTCATTACAAGGTCACACTCTTTTCGATCGCCGGCCAGCGGGAACCGATCACCCATGAAAAAGCCGCCCGCATTCTGACCGATCTCGGCGTGGACGGGGGGCAGGGCTCCCTTTTTGGCCCGCCCAGGGTCGAATAGTCACTGGCGGCTTGCTCCCCCCTCGCCCCCCTCCTATACTCGGGCCTTTATTTTCGCGATCCCAGCATTCAGTCATGAGCATCGAACTACCGGAAGGTTACCGCCCCTCGGACGCCGAGGAATACATGAGCCCCATGCAGCTGGAGTACTTCCGCCGCAAACTGCTGACCTGGAAGCAGGAGCTGATGGAGGAGTCCGACTCGACCCTCACCCAGCTGCGCGAGGAAAACTGGCAGGAACCGGACATCAACGACCGCGCCACGCTGGAGTCCGATGCCGCGCTTGAACTGCGCACCCGCGACCGCTACCGCAAGCTGATCAGGAAGATCGACAAGGCCCTGAACCGCATCGCCGACGGCAGCTACGGCTACTGCGAGGACACCGGCGAGGAGATCGGCATCAAGCGCCTGGAGGCCCGCCCGATCGCCACCCTGACCATCGAGGCACAGGAAAAGCACGAGCGCCTCGAAAAGACCCGTCGCGAGGACTGAACCCGATGCTTCGCGCCCTGCTGCTGGCCCTCGCCGCCACCTTCGCCCTGCCCGCCTGGGCCGGCCCCAAGGTGGTGCTGGAAACCTCGCAGGGCGAGGTCACCCTGGAACTGGATGCCGACAAGGCCCCCAGGACCGTGGAAAACTTCCTCACCTATGTCCGTGACGGGCACTACAACGGCACCCTCTTCCACCGCGTGATCCCCGACTTCATGGTCCAGGGCGGCGGCTTCACCCCGGACTTCGTCCAGAAGCCCACCCGCCCCGCCATCCAGAACGAGGCGAACAACGGCCTCAAGAACGCGCGCGGAACCCTGGCCATGGCACGCACTGGCGATCCGCACAGCGCCACCGCGCAGTTCTTCATCAACACGGTGGACAACGGCTTCCTGGATCATCAGGCCCCCACCCCGCGCGGCTGGGGCTATGCGGTGTTCGGCAAGGTCATCAACGGCATGGACGTCGTGGACCGCATCCAGCGCCTGCCCACGGGCTCGGGCGGTCCGTTCCGCACGGACGTCCCGCGCGAGGCCGTGCTGATCAAGCAGGCCCGCCTCCTGCCCTGATCTCTTGAACGGCTACATCGACCATCCCGACGGCCTCCATGACCTGGCCACCGCGATCGGCGGCAGCGCCCCGCTGGCGCTTGACACCGAATTCCTGCGCGAACGTACCTACCGGCCGCAACTCTGCCTGGTCCAGCTGGCCCACGGCGAACTGAGCAGCTGCGTCGACCCGCTGGCGATTCATGACCTGCGGCCGCTGGCCGAACTGCTCTCCAATCCCGGCCAGGTCAAGGTGTTGCATGCCGCGGGGCAGGACCTCGAAGTCCTGCACCAGCGCCTCGGCATCCTCCCCGCCCCCCTGTTCGACACCCAGATCGCCGCCGTGCTCTGCGGCATGGGCGAGCAGATCGGCTATGCCGCACTGGTGGAAAGGCTGTTTTCCGTCCAGCTCGACAAGGCGCACAGCCGCACCGACTGGTCACAACGGCCCCTAAGCGACGAACAGCTGGACTATGCGCTCGACGACGTGCGTTATCTGACCGAGGCGCATGCCATCCTTGCCGAACGCCTTGAGCGCCTTGGCCGCCTGACGTGGATGGAGCAGGACTGCGCCGCCCAGCTCGACCCCGAGCGCTGGACACCCGACCCGCTGGAGGCCTGGCGCCGTCTGAAGGGCTGGCAGCGCCTGCCCGCCGCCGCCTTCCCACGCCTGCGCCAGCTCGCCGCCTGGCGCGAGCGCCGCGCCCAGGCGCTCGACCGTCCGCGCCGCTGGGTGATGGACGACGAAACGCTCGCCCAGCTCGCCACCCGACCGCCCGCCAACATCCACGCCCTGCTGCATGGCAACGCCCTGCCGCCGGGCTTGCGCGGGGCCGCCGACGAGATCATGGCCGCGCTGGATGCCGCCGCCAGGGATGACACGCCCCCGCCCCCGGCCTGGACCCCCATGCGCGGCGAGGAGCGCGAGCGCCTTGATCGGCTCACGCGCGCCCTCGACACGCTCGCGCGGGAGCTCGACCTGCCCCCGGGCCTGCTGATCACGCGCGGCGAGCTGGAGCGACTGGCCCGGGGTCATGCCGACCCTGGCCAGATCCAGGGCTGGCGCGGCGAACTGCTGGCCGAACCGCTGGCCCGGCAACTCTAACCAGACCCATGCCCATGAACCCGAACGCACTCATCCAGCTGATCCAGGCCGCCATCCCCGACGCCCAGGTGACCCCCTCCGGCGAGGGCTGCAGCTTCAACCTGACCGTGGTCAGCGCGAGCTTCGCAGGCGAACCCCTGATCAGGCGCCACCGCCGCGTGATGGCGCCGCTCAATGACCTGATCGCCAGCGGCGCGCTGCATGCGGTGACGATCAAGGCCCACACCCCCGAAGAATCCCGAGGCTGAACGCGATGGACGACCCGACCCGCACCGAACTCGAGGCCGCCACCTTCCGCCGCCTCCTCGCCCACCTGCAGGAGCGCACCGATGTGCAGAACATCGACCTGATGAACCTGGCGGGCTTCTGCCGCAACTGCTTTTCCAAGTGGATGAAGGCCGCCGCCGACGAGCGCGGCGTGGCGCTGAGCCTGGACCAGGCGCGCGAGATGGTCTACGGCATGCCGTACGAGGACTGGAAGGCGAAGCACCAGAAGGACGCCTCCGCCGAGAAGCAGGCGGTGTTCGAGCAGGCCTACGAGCGCACCCACGGCGAGCCGCACGCGCCCTGATCGAGGCGGGGCCCGCCCTCACGGGCGCGGGCGGTTCCGCCCGGGATCAACCATGGCGGATCAGCCGCTGACGTCCTGCGTCCGGTCGCCCCAGGGATGGGTCACCTGTCCGTCGACCTTGCCCGCTGGAAGGGCCGGCCACGCGCCCGCCCGGAGCGCAGCGCGCAACTCGGCCTTCAGCGCGGCGGCGGTCTTGCCGCCATGGCTCGCCTGCCCGCCCGAGGTGAGTGCATCGACATACGCATCCACCACCCCCGGGGCCTCCGGCCAGCGCGCGGCGGCGGCGGGCGAGCCCAGTTCGGCCGGCAGGCGCGCCCAGTTCTGGCGCACGATCAGCAGCACCTTGGCCATGGCCATGCCGAGCATGTCCTCGCCCAGCAGGGGCTGACTGCCGTCGATGATGGCGCGCATGACCCGCGCGGCATCCGGCGCCGTTCGGGCCTGATCCAGCACGGCCTGCAAGGCCCGAGGCGCGCCATGCAGGAGCTGGGCCGCGCCGACGGGGAAGCCCATGCCGCCGGTGCTGTCGATCTGCACGGCGGCAAGATCGAGGCCCTGGGCGACGCGCTCCAGCCCCAGCCGGCGCGCCTTGGCGGCGCCGAAGCGCGCGCGCTCGCCCGGCAGGGCCATGCCGTCATCCAGCCACTTGTAGTAGATGGTTCCGAGGTTTTCGCGTTCGAGGTATTCATCCTTGCCCGCGCGCCAGCCCATCAACTGATCGACCTTCATGGTCTTGCGCAATTCCGGCGCATCCGGGTTGTCGGACAGCACCTCGGCGCCCGAAAGCGGGCTTTCCGCACCGGGATGGCAGGTGCCGTACAGGGTCTTGCCCTTGCCCGGCACGAGCTCGCGCATGATGACGACCACCTGCTCGCCCTGGCGCGACTCGACGATGCCGGTCGCGTAGCCATCCTCGCGCAGATGGGGCGAGTACATCGGAATGAACACCCGGTCACCCGCAACGACTTCGGCCCGCGCCACGCCCGCAAGCACCAAAAGACCCAGCCCGGCCAAGGCGGACAAACGATTCATCAACAGGAACCCCCGGTGGAAAACTCGGTTAAACAGCGCATTTTCAGCGCCACGGATGATTTCGGCACGGTCGAAGTCTGGCGCGGCCCGGAAGGACTGATCCTCGGCTTTGGCAACGCGATCGAGCAGACCCGTCTGCTGCCCCACAACCCCAGCCACCTCTGCTTCAGCTACATGCGCCTGATGCTGCTGGGGCTGCTGTGGAAGCCCAAGCCGCAGCGGGCGCTGATCCTCGGCATGGGCGGCGGCGCGCTGGCCCGCACCCTGATGGCCTGGTTCCCCAGGCTCAGCATCGACGCCGTCGAACTGCGGCCCGCCGTGGTCCGGGCCGCGCACGAGGCCCTCGGTCTGGGCCACGACCCGCGCCTGCGGGTGCACATCATGGACGCGGCCGAGTTCGCGGGGAACGCCCCATCGGCGCAGTATGACCTGATCCTGACCGACGTGTTCGATGCGCAGGGCATGGCGCCCCTGCTGGCCGAGGCCGCATTCCACGCGGACTGCGCGCGCATCCTCGCCCCGCGCGGGGCGCTGGCGTCCAACCTCTGGCGCCACCCGCTGGAGGACTATCTCGCCGCGACCATCGCCATGGAGCAGGCCTTCCCCTGGCTTGCCTTCGTCTCCACCAGGGAGCGCGACCAGAACATCGCCCTCGCCGCCCACGACCACCCCTGCCACCTGCGCGACCTGGTGCGCATCGGCCGCAAGCACCAGCTGGAACTCCCCGCCTTCTGGCGCGACCTCGTGCAGCAGAATCCACGCCTGTTCAAACCCTGAGAAAACCCTGATTCATCCCCCTGCATGAGGGGGAGGACGGGAGGGGGATGCGCGCCTCGATCCGGCGCGGCCCCTCCCCGCACCTGGGGTGGGGGTATCGGTTCAGCGCCTCCCCAGGCGGCCCTCAGCCGCGCAAGGCCTCCAGCACGGCCTCGGCGCGGCTGTTGGCGAGGCCGGACTCGTCCAGGCCCAGCCAGCGCGGCACGCCATCCTCGACCAGCATGGCGTAGCGCTTGGAGCGCAGCCCCATGGCCGCCTTGCGCATGTCGCGCACCATGCCGAGCGCGGTCGTCCAGTCGCCATGGCCGTCGGACAGGAAGCTGATCTGGCCCGCCCCCTCGTGGGACTGCGCCCAGGCGCGCATGACGAAGGGATCGTTGACCGCCAGGCAGACGATCTCGTCCACGCCGCGCGCCTTCAGTGCATCGGCATGAACGATGAAGCCCGGCAGGTGCTCGTCCGAGCAGGTGGGCGTGAACGCGCCCGGCACGGCGAAGACCACCACCCTGCGCCCGCTGAACAGGCTGTGGGTCGATACCTCTTCCAGACCGGCCTCGCCGCGACGGTAGAGAACACCCGCGGGCAGGGCATGATTGACCTGAACACTCATCACCGGATCTCCTTCTGTTGCCGATCCGGCAAGGCTAGCACGCGCCCGGGGCGGCATATCCGCATGGATTCAAGGCCCATGCAAGCCTGAACGGCGGGCAAAAGAAAAAGCGCCCTGGTTTCCCAGGACGCTTTTTGGATGATGGCGCAGCGGACGGGACTCGAACCCGCGACCCTCGGCGTGACAGGCCGATATTCTAACCAACTGAACTACCGCTGCAAAAACGGTTTCCGCATTATAGCAGAAAAACTGGTGGGTGGTGAGGGGCTCGAACCCCCGACATTCGCCGTGTAAAGGCGACGCTCTACCAGCTGAGCTAACCACCCGAAAAAACTGGAGCGGGAAACGAGACTCGAACTCGCGACCCCAACCTTGGCAAGGTTGTGCTCTACCAACTGAGCTATTCCCGCATTCAGCCGTTCGGCTTAATGTGGGAGCGCATTCTACGCATCTTTTTCGTTTGCGCAAGCCCTCGGCGCCATTTTTTTCCACAGACCGCCACGCGATGCCCTTTCGATGCCGGTATAAAAACTCTGTCTTTGAATAAACTTACTGGCTGGAGCACTTTTATACGGTCATCAGGCGACGGCCCCGGCATGCCGAGCGTGACGATAAACATAAAAACCACCACCACCCGAGGAGATCGGCGATGCGCAGCACGGCCTCTCTTGCGACCGCCCTGGCGACCACGCTGGGCGCGGCGCTCATGTTTGGATCATCGGCCCCCGCCCTTGCCGCCCCGAGCGGCCAGACCATCGGTCTTACCTGTGTCGTTTGCCATGGCCAGGGCGGCCAGGGCTCCGGCGCCATTCCCCCGCTCGCTGCAAAGGGCGCGGACCACCTGTACCAGGAGATGGCGGACTTCAAGAGCGGCAAGCGCCTGTCCACTGTCATGAACAGGCATGCCAGGGGCTACTCCGACGAGGAGCTCAAGGCCGTCGCGGACTATTTCGCCAGCCTGCCCGCCAAGTGATCCCAGGAGACCTGTCATGACCCTTTCCCGTCGTTCCTTTCTGAAGCTCGCGGGCGCCGCAGCCGCCCTGGGCGCCCTCAACGGCTGCGCCATGGGCCCCTCCCGTGGCTCCGGCGGCCATGTCGTGGTCGTCGGCGGCGGCTTCGGTGGCGCTGCCGCCGCCAAGTACATCCGCACCTTCGACCCGTCCATCAAGGTCACCCTGATCGACGCCGCGCTCTCCAACTACTCCACCTGCCCGTTCAGCAACCTGGTGCTGTCCGGCGACCTGAAGATGGAAGACATCAAGGTCAGCTTCGACGCGCTCAAGAACAAGTACGGCGTCAACCTGATCGAGGACCATGTCGACGGCATCGACGCCGACAAGCGCACCGTCAGGCTCAAGAGCGGCAAGACGCTGGCCTACGACCGCCTGGTGCTCTCCCCCGGCATCGAGCTGAAATACGGCGCCATCGAAGGCTACAGCCACGACGTGGCCCAGAAGCTGCCCCACGCCTGGAAGGCCGGCAACCAGACCGCGATCCTGCGCAGGCAGCTGGAGGCCATGCCCGATGGCGGCACCTTCCTGATGGTGGCCCCGCCGAACCCGTTCCGCTGCCCGCCCGGTCCCTACGAGCGCGCGAGCGTCGTGGCCGACTACTTCAAGCGCCACAAGCCGAAGTCCAAGATCATCATCCTCGACCCGAAGGACAAGTTCTCCAAGCAGGGCCTGTTCCAGGAGGCCTGGGACAGCCTCTACCCCGGCATGATCGACTGGGTGAACCCGGAGCGCGGCGGCGTGGTCGCCTCGGTCGACGCGGCTGGCATGAGCGTGAAGACCAAGGATGGCGACACCCTCAAGGCCGCCGTCATCAACGTCATCCCGCCGATGCAGGGCGGCAAGATCGTGACCGCCTCGGGCCTTGCCGACGACAAGGGCTGGGCGCCGGTCAACCAGAGGAGCTTCGAGTCCACCAAGGCCAAGGACATCTACGTGATCGGCGACAGCTGCATCGCGGGTCCGGTGCCGAAGTCCGGCTACGGCGCCAACTCGGAGGCCAAGATCGCCGCCTCGGCCATCGTCGAATCGCTCAACGGCGGGGAACTGATCGAGCCGAAGTGGGTGAACACCTGCTACAGCTACGTCTCCGCGACGGACGCCATCTCCGTGGCCGGCATCTACGAGCTGGACGCCGAGGGCAAGATCATCGAGGTCAAGGACTCCGGCGGCGTGTCGCCCAAGGGCGGCGCGAACTACAAGGCCGAAGGCCTGTTCGCCAAGGGCTGGTACGACGGCATCCGCGCCGACACCTGGGGCTGATCCCCCACCCCCCGCCCGCGGGGGAGCGCCTTCAGGAGCCCCGCCCCGCGCGGGGCTTTTTCATCAGCACGACCTGCCCCCGCTCCAGGCGGATGTCCACCGGCGTCAGCGCCTCGCCATGGCAGGGGCCGGCGATGCAGCGCCCGTCCCCGATCTCGAACAGCGCGCCATGCAGGACGCAGAGGATGTGGCGCTGGTCGCCGTCGAGGAAGGCGTCCGGCTGCCCGTTGAGCTCCGCGCCGATATGCGGGCAGTGGTTGAGATAGCCCTTGACCTCGCGCCCCTGCCGCACGATGAAGATGGGGCGCATGACGCCGTCCACCTCGGCCTCGAATCCCCGGCTGCCGGGGTCGGGCAGGCTGGCGAGGGGGCAGAGCTGCTCGCCCTCGCCGGACAGGAGCGGGGCGAACAGGCCGTCGAGGCCATGCTGGCCGACCTTGCGCCCGGCCAGGCGGCAGGCGTCCTCCAGCGCCATGCCCAGGGCGCGCCCGGAGGCCATGGCGTGAATCAGGCCGGCGTTGAAGGTGTCGCCCGCGCCCAGGGTGTCGACCACCTCGTCGGGCGGGAAGGCGGGACTGTGCAGGATCGTCCCGCCCTGCATGGCCCAGGCGCCCAGCTCGCCCCAGGGCAGCACGAGGATGGCCTTCGGCGCCCAGCCGCGCGCCTCGGCCAGGAAGGCCTCCGGCTGATCGAAGCCGCGCCCGCGCGCGAAGGCGCGGGAGAAGATGATGATGTCGGGGGCATCCCACAGCCGTTCCAGCCCGTCGCGCTCCTTCTCCACCTCCAGCGAGATCGGCTGGTCGGCCACCATGCTGCGCGCGTAGGCCAGCATGGCGGCCAGCTCGTCGCAGTGGCGCGCCTCGAAATGCAGCCAGTCGAAGGACTCGACGGGGATATCCATGAAATCGTCCATCTCCAGCTCGGGCAGGTCACGGTGATGGATGATGGTGCGCGAGCCGTTGCGCCGGTTGAGCGCGATGTAGGAGGTCGGCGCCGCGCCGCCCGCCATGCGGCGGGCGTGGCTCAGGTCGATGCCACGCGCCTCCAGCTCCCGCACGATGCGCTGGCCGCCCATGTCGCCCGCCAGCACGCCGGCGAAATGGCTCGTGTGCCCGGCCTGGGCGAGGATGCCGAGGGTGTTGGCGGCATTGCCGCCCAGTTGCACCGACTGGGAAAGGGCGCGCACCTCGGCATCCTCGGGCGGATAGCCATCCACCGTGTTGACGATGTCGAGGGTGGCGATGCCGGTGGCGAGAATGCGGGCCATGGTCGAGTCGTGCCTGAAAGGTGGATGAGCAGGCCCTGAAACTAGCCGCGAAAGGCGTGGATGTCCATGCTCCAGTGCTCCATGCCGGCATTCAGCACCAGGCAGGACGGCGCGCCGTAGGTGCGCACACGGCCCGCCGCACCGGGGTTGAGCACCCAGGGCATCGCCGCGTCATCCACCACCAGCCGGTGGGTGTGGCCATAGACCACGGCCCGCGCCCGCGGATAGTACTCCCGCAGGCGGGCATGGCGCTGGGCCGCCGGTAGCACGCGGTGCCCATGCTCCACCACCAGCAGCCCGCCCGGCAGTTCGAGCTGGACAACCTCCGGCAGATCGAGCAACCAGGCCTCCGAACCGCGCGGCCACTGGTTGGGCGTGTCGTTGTTGCCGCGCACGGCGATCACCCTGCCGCTCTTCGGCTGGAGCTCGGCCAGGATGTGGGGCGTGCCGATGTCCCCCGCATGCACGGCAAGATCGCAGCCGGCGACGATCTCGGCCACGCGCGCATCGAGCACGCCGTGGGTGTCCGAGACCAGCGCCACGCGGATCATGCACCCGCCTTCCAGGGCATGCCGAACTGGCCGGCGAAGAAGGTCTCGTGCAGCGGACGCCGCTGACGGGCGCCGACCTCGGCCTCGCGACGCCAGCCATCGAGCTGTTCGGCCCGCCCCTGATAGCCGAGCGCGATCATCGCGATGGGCAGGAAGCGCTCAGGCACGGCGAAGGTCTTGCGTACGCCTTCGGCATCGAAGCCGCCCATCGGATGGGCCGCCAGCCCCTGCCGCACGGCCTCCAGGTACAGGTTCTCGCTGGCCGCGCCGGTGTCGTGCGCGCCCCATCGATGGGGTTCGCCGCCCTTGCCGGACAGGGTGTCGGCCAGCGCGACCAGCAGGACCGGCACGTCCTTGCACCACAGCCGATTGCCCTCGGTCAGCTGGTCGAAGGCACGCTGCCAACCCTCCGCGTCGTTTGCGCGATCACACACGATGTAGCGCCATGGCTGCTCGTTGGAGGACGAAGGCGCCCAACGCGCGGCCTCGAGCACGGCCAGCAGCTTGTCCTTCTCGACCATGCGCGAGGCATCGAAGGCACGTGGGCTCCAGCGCTCGGCAATCTCCGCAAGCACCGGCACCGATGTTTCAGCACGTTTGTTCATGACGCCCCTCCGGAAGTGAACTTCTGCATATGGCGGCGATGGATGCCACCCAGCAACCACAAGGCCGCCGCCGCGCCCAGCCATGCCAGCAGCATATCCCACTGGGTATCCCAGATATCCCCCTGCATCGCGAGGAAGTGTTCGGCCGAGGCCCCGTAGGCCATCGCCGCCGCCCATTCCAGCAGCTCGTAGAACGCACTGAACGCCAAGGCCACGCAGACCGACAGGAAGAACAGCCAGCCGTTATCCTTCAGCACCCCCCGACGGACAAAGATCTCGCGCGCCAGCAGGGCGGGCGTGATGCCCTGCATGACATGGCCGAAGCGGTCGTAGGGGTTGCGGGCCAGGTCGAACAGCTCCTGCACCCAGAACCCGACCGGGGTCAGTGCATAGGTGTAATGGGCTCCGACCAGCAGGGTCACCATGTGCAGGGCGATGATCCGGTTCAGCAGCGGGCTGAGCGGAAACGAGCGGATGGTGAACGCCATCACCGGCAGGGCGATCAGCACCGGCATCGCCTCCAGCCACCAGGTCAGGCGATCGAAAGGCGCCACCCATGACCAGACCATCGTGCCCAGCACGATCGACAGCAAAAACAGCGGCTCACGCAGCGACGGCATCGGGGATTCCTCGCGGGCTTTCCTTTAGCATAGCGCCATGAACTACAAACACAGCTTCCATGCCGGCAATTTTGCCGATGTCCACAAACACGTCACCCTGCTGGCCCTGATCGAGAGCCTGCAGCGCAAGGACAACCCCTTCCTCGTGATGGAGACCCACGCCGGCGCGGGCATGTACGACCTGCGCGGCGCGGACGCCAGCCGCACCGGCGAATGGCAGGATGGCATCGGCAAGATCTTTGCCGAAGCCAAGGCCCCGGGCGTGGTGCGCGCCTACCTCGCGCGGGTGCGCTCGCTCAATCCCGGCGGGGTGGTGCGGATGTATCCGGGCTCGCCGGTACTGGCCGCCGGTGCGCTGCGCCCGCAGGATCGACTCATCCTGTGCGAACTGGAACCCGACACCCACGCCGCCTTGCGCCAAACCATGAAGGGCCGCGAGGGTGTCGCCATTCACCAGCGCGACGGCTGGGAGGCGCTCGGCGGCCTGTTGCCCGCCCGCGATCTCAAGCGCGGCCTCGCCTTGATCGACCCCCCGTTCGAGGCCGGCAACGAAATCGAGCGCGTGGCCGAGGCGCTGATCGCCACCCACAAGCGCTGGCCCCAGGGCGTGCTCGCCGCCTGGTACCCGATCAAGGATCGCCCGCTGATCGACCGGCTCCACCGCAAGCTGCAACGCGCCAACCTGCCCGACCTGCTGGTCAGCGAGCTGTGCATCCACCCGCCCGCCACCGGCACCCGCCTCAACGGCAGCGGCATGGTCATCGTCAACACGCCATGGAAGCTGGACGAGACCCTCACGGAGGCCACCGCCTGGCTGCATGACCATCTGGCGCAGGAGAAGGACGCGCCGTGGCGGGTGGAGATGCCGGACGCCTCACCGTAGGCGCGGCGCCCCCGCCGCGAATGGGTGCCGCGCCATTCGGCCCGGGGGCGGGCTGCCTACAGAAAACCGTCATCGCGAGGAGCGGCCCTTAGCCGCGAGTGCAGCGTGGCGGGACGTGGCGATCCATGGACCGCGGGATTGCTTCGCGATGCTCGCGATGAACAAGAAAAAGCCGCGTGCCGAGCTTGGACCGCCCCGCCGTCGGGAGTAGTCTGGAAGGCCTCAGACGCCCCCACGGAGACTGCATGGACACCCTGCCTCCCGTCCTCGTCGCCGAAGCCGACGACGCCCTCGAACGCCTCTCCGAACCGGACCGGGCCGCGCTGCGGGGCAACGCCCGGGCCAGCGCAAGCCTGCCGCGCGTGTTCGCCGCCAGCCCCTTCGTGGCGGAATCCTGCGCCCGGCAGTCCGGCCTGCTCGCCGGGCTGGTCGAGCATGGCGACCTGTTCCGTGCCTATGACGAGCACGACCACGGCAAGCAGCGCTCCGCCGACCTCGCCACGGTCGGCGACGAGGCCGCCCTGCTGCGCGCCCTGCGCCGCTTCCGCCGGCGCGAGATGGTCCGCATCGCCTGGCGCGATCTGGCCGGCTGGGCGCCGACCGTCGAGACCCTGCGCGAGCTGACCTGGCTGGCAGACGCCTGCGTGCAGGGCGCGCTCGACTGGTGGGATGCCGAACTGCAGCGCCGCCACGGCACCCCGCGCGATGCGCAAGGCAAGCCGGTCGGTCTGGTCGTGCTCGGCATGGGCAAGCTGGGCGGGCACGAGCTCAACTTCTCCTCCGACATCGACCTGATCTTCGCCTTCGAGGACGACGGCGAGACCGATGGCCCGAGGCCGCTTGCGAACAGCGAATACTTCACCCGCCTCGGCCAGCGCCTGATCCGCGCCATCGACCCGCTCACCGAGGATGGCTTCGTGTTCCGCGTGGACATGCGTCTGCGCCCCTGGGGCGACGAGGGCCCGCTGGCCATGACCTTCGAGCAGATGGAGCTCTACTACACCCTGCACGGCCGCGAGTGGGAGCGCTATGCCATGATCAAGGCGCGCCCCATCGCCGGCGACCTGGCGGCGGGCGAGCGCCTGATGCGGCAGCTCCAGCCCTTCGTCTACCGCCGCTACCTCGACTACGGCGCCTTCGGCCAGCTGCGCGAGATGAAGGCGATGATCGAGCGCGAGATGGCCAGGAAGGGCATGCACGACAACGTCAAGCTCGGCCCCGGAGGCATCCGCGAGGTCGAGTTCATCGGCCAGGTCTTCCAGCTGCTGCGCGGCGGGCGGGAAAGGGCACTGCAGCAGCGCGGCATCCTGTCCATCCTGCGCGTGCTGGGCGAGAGCGAGGTGCTGTCCGCCGAGGAAGTCGCCACCCTGGAACACGGCTACGACCTGCTGCGCCGGGTGGAAAACCGCCTGCAGGCCGCGCGCGACCAGCAGACCCAGCTGCTGCCCGAGGACGAGCACGAGCGCCTGCGCCTGGCCGCCAGCATGGGCCATGCGGACTGGGAGGGCTTCATCGCCGCGTTCAATCACACCCGCGCCGAGGTGCACCGCATCTTCTGCCGCGTGTTTCGCATGCTGGGCGAGGGCGCGAGCGAGGAATGCAACCTGCTGGCGGACGTCTGCAGCGGCATCCTGCAGGGCGAGGCCGCCGAGAGCGCCCTGCGCGCCGAGGGTTTTGCCGAGGACGACGCCCCGCGCCTGCTCGAGCTGCTGCAGTCCTTCCAGCGCGAGCGCTTCATCCGCGCCCTCAGCGACACCGCGCGCGAACGCCTGTTCAGGCTGCTGCCGCGCCTGCTCACCCGGCTGGCCGGCGAGGCGGACGCGCTGGCCATCCTGCCGCGCCTGTTCGAGCTGCTCGCCCGCATCGGCGGCCGCAGCGTCTACCTCGCCCTGCTGCTGGAAAACCCGCCCGCGCTCGACCAGCTCGTGCGACTGATCGGCGCCAGCCCGTGGATCGCCGAGCAGATCACCCGCCACCCCATCCTGCTCGACGAGCTGCTGGACGCGCGCACCCTCTACGCCCCGCCCGACCGCGAGGCCCTGCGCGAGGAACTGACCGCGCTGCTGGCCAACGTGGACGATGGCGACATGGAGCGGCAGATGGACGAGCTGCGCCGCTTCAAGCAGATCAACGTGCTGCGCGTGGCCGCCGCCGACATCATGGAGGTGCTGCCGATCATGAAGGTCAGCGACCACCTGACCTGGATCGCCGAAACCCTGCTCGACGAGGTCCACCGCGAGGCGCTGGCCGAGCTGACCGCCCGCCACGGCACGCCCGGCTGCATGCTTCCCGCCCCCTCCCCCGCACGCGGGGGAGGCGTTTTGCATCACCCCGGCCTCGCCGTGATCGGCTACGGCAAGCTTGGCGGCATCGAGCTTGGCTACGGCTCGGACCTCGACATCGTGTTCATGCACGACTCGGCCGGCGAGCGGCAGGAGACCGATGGCGACAAGCCGCTCGACAACGCCCAGTTCTTCGCCCGCATGACGCAGAAGATGATCCTGCGCATGACCACCCAGACGCCGGCCGGCACGCTCTACGACGTGGACACCCGCCTGCGCCCGGACGGCGCCGCCGGCCTGCTGGTCACAAGCCTCAACGCCTTCGGGGACTACCAGCGCCACCACGCCTGGACCTGGGAGCACCAGGCCCTGACCCGCGCGCGCTGGGTCGCGGGCGATGAACGGCTGAAGGGCGCCTTCGAGGCCGTGCGCGAGGCCATCCTCCGCCTGCCGCGCGACGCGGAAAAACTGCGCCGCGAGGTCGTCGACATGCGCGAGAAGATGCGCGCCGAACTCGACCAGAAGAATCCCGCCCTGTTCCACATCAAGACCGGCGCGGGCGGCTTGACCGACATCGAGTTCATCGTCCAGTACCACCTGCTGGCGCATGCCCACACCCATCCCAGGATCGTGCGCTGGAGCGACAACATCCGCCAGCTCGAGGACCTGGCCGAAGCGGGCATCCTGGATGCGGACGAGAGCGCCTCGCTCGCCGAGATCTACCGCCGCCTGCGTGACCGCGGCCACCGACGGGTACTGGAAGGCCGCAAGACCCTGGTGGACGCGGCGGAATTCGCCGAGGAACGCGCCTTCGTGCGCGAGGTGTGGGCGCGCAGGATGGAGCCGGGCGCGGCATCCATGCCATAATTCCGCAATAAATTTTCGAACGAATCCCCAGGAGCTTCCCATGGCGACGCCCCCGACAATGGCCGACCGCGACGGCGTCATCTGGTACGACGGCCAGATGGTGGACTGGCGCGAGGCCACGACCCACGTCCTCACCCACACCCTGCACTACGGCATGGGCGTGTTCGAGGGCGTGCGCGCCTACAAGACCGACAAGGGCACCGCCATCTTCCGCCTGGAAGAACACACCAGGCGCCTGCTCAACTCCGCCAAGATCCTGCGCATGGACGTGCCCTGGTCCGCCGAGGAACTGAACGAGGCCCAGCGCGCCGTGGTGCGCGAGAACAAGCTCGAATCCGCCTACATGCGCCCGATGTGCTTCTACGGCGCCGAAGGCATGGGCCTGCGCGCCGACAACCTGAAGGTGCATTGCATCGTCGCCGCCTGGACCTGGGGCAGCTACCTGGGCGCCGAGAACATGGAACGCGGCATCCGCGTGAGGACCTCGTCCTTCACTCGCCACCACGTCAACATCACCATGTGCAAGGCCAAGGCCAACGGCAACTACATGAACTCCATGCTGGCCCTGCGCGAGGCCCTGCAGGACGGCTACGACGAGGCCATGCTGCTGGACGCCGAAGGCTATGTGGCCGAAGGCTCCGGCGAGAACATCTTCATCGTGCGCGACGGCATCATCTACACCCCGGACCTCACCTCCGCGCTGGACGGCATCACCCGCAAGACCATCGTCCTGCTGGCCGACGAACTGGGCCTGAAGATCATCGAGAAGCGCATCACCCGCGACGAGGTCTACATCGCCGACGAGGCCTTCTTCACCGGCACCGCCGCCGAGGTGACCCCGATCCGCGAAGTCGACAACCGCCCCATCGGCAGCGGCTCACGCGGTCCGATCACCGAGCGTCTGCAGGCGCTGTACTTCGACGTCGTTCACGGCCGCCATCCCAAGCACCTGGGCTGGCTGAGCCACGTCGGCTGACTTCGGCTCGATCAGGAGAGAAGACATGAACCCGGATACCGCCGCCCACCCGCAAGACTTCAAGACCCCGAACACCGCCAGGGTGATCAAGGTCAGCCGCAAGGACCTGCCCGTCCACTGCCCG
>SDAY01000124.1 GCA_006212015.1 Halothiobacillaceae bacterium | reverse complement strand
TCTGTCGCCACGCCTCCACATGCCCCCGCCAGTACGTCGCCCGCTCCAAACGATCCATCCCGATGCCCCCGTTCTTGCTTTCAGAAGGAGGCAAGCCTGATCAGCCCAGGAAGCCTTGAACAGGTGGGGCGGCTGGAGGCTTACGCAAGACATGCGAGTTCCAAAAGTGTTCCGATTTGAAGTGGGTCGAGGGGCAAGAGGCCTGCTTGAATTCCAAATTTCTTCCTCCTGGAGCCTGTATGGAGAGCAGAAGCCCTATCCGGTTCCAAAAGTCTTCCGCTTCGAAAGGTAAACGAGTCCCTGGGGGCAGCACGGAGTCCAAATCTGTTTCGCTTTGAAAACAGTGAAGGAGAGCCTGGAGGACGGGCAGATCATCACCTCGCAGGTCGGAGCCGTCATGTTTGCTTACACGGTCAGTGTGTATCCCCGCTGGAGGCGCCGTCGATGAATCTCATCAAGCCGGGCCAATCCATCCTGGAGGCTCTCGACGGGTTCGGTCAGTGCATTGCCAAGGCGCGAATGAAGGCCGCCCCAGGCACGCGAGACGCACCACTGGTCAAACAGGTCTTTCTCCACGCAGGCGAGGTAATAGCGCCGATCGCTTTGCCAGCGGTAGATCCTGTTGGCCTCCATGCCCTCAAGTCCTTCTTTTCCAGAGATAGGGTTCGAGCTCAGCAAGGTTCAGAAGACAGATCTGCTGCTCGGTAGCCTTGTCGAGGGTGCGCCCTGGTGATACCAGCATCAGGTCGAGGAAGTACTGAACCAGCGACTTGCGTACTTGTGTCTCGATGCACCCATCCACTATCCCGTAATCCTGTTCGATGATGGCGCGCTGATGGGGCAGCAACCCTGGATGAGGCCCGATCCGGACAGGCACCTGTTCATGCCAGTCGCGATCTTTTTCATCCGGCACACCCGGTTCATCCAGGCATTCGACGGTTCCGATGATCCGCGCCAGCACGTAGTCCCGAAAACCGGCGCTCTCATCGGAATAGGCGCGCACATGCCAGCGGAAGCCGCTGTACACGAGCGTGTGGGGAGAAATCGTGCGGATCTCGGGGCCCAAGGATTCCTGCTTCATGGACTGGTAGCCGATCCGCACCTTGGTGCCATTCGATGCGGCCGCGCTGATGGCCCGAAACACTCTTAGGTCCAGCTCCCGGTCGAGCGGGCGCAGCATGTCCACTGCGGGCGCGCGCTTCGCCATGGCCAGTACGGGGCCATCCTGTAGATGCTTGGTGGCCAGAACGTTCAGGAGTTCAGAGCTCTTGCCTGTGAGCAGCAGGGGCTCGAAGTCTTCGCCCGCCTCGTAGAATTTCCTGGACTTGTTGTAGACGAGGTTCCGAGGGCGGAGTGCCTGGTAGACCGCGAAGTCCTTGGAGGCCTGGGCCCGGCTGATGCCGAAGGTATCCGTGAGCGCCTGTGTGCGTACCCACCCGGAGAGCAGCAGCGTGCTCTCCAGTAGCTTCAGTCGCTGCTGCACGTCCCATTTCAGGTCGTCCATCGTCATGCATGTTTCGTTCATGGCGGTCATTGTTCCATACCGGCAATATGTGTCAACAAAAACAACACAAGTTAGTTGACGTGACTATTTTATGCGCCTAGTATCTATTTGTGTCGAATAAGTCGGCATATAAAAGACCTGAAGGAGAACAGCCATGCGTGCCTGCAACGACAACGAAATCAAGTTCTGGAGCGAGGTGTTCACAGCCTGCCGCCTTGCATCGGAGGGCCTGTCCTTCGTGGACTTCATGAATGCACCTTGGGCGACTCTGAATCAACTTGGCATGAGCGATGCCATGGATGTCATGGCCTCGGGATTCCTGCCGCTGTTGCCGTCTCAGGCGCGGATTCGGAAGACGCTGGATGGTGAGGGACCTATGTGTGAGAGCATGAACGGGCAGGTGGCGCCTCCGAGCCCTCTTCGTGTTCGATCGGCCCTTGGGGCACAACCTCTTTCACATCATGGCCTTCCTCCAGTCGCGGTCTGACTTGGAATGCCGCATCCAGTCGGGTAAATTCGGGGCATCCATAAGGATAAGGGGGGAGCAGCATGAGGATTCTGCACACGGCGGACCTGCAGATCGGGCGGACATACAGTCGCTTCGATCCCGACGATGCCGCGCCGATTGCCGAGGAACGCTTCAAGGTGGTCGAGCGGATCGCCAGCCTGGCGACGGACCTCAAGGTCGACGCCATCCTGGTCGCGGGCGACGTTTTCGACTCGCAGACGCTCAAGGAGCGGAGCATCCGCCGCTTCTTCCACGCCCTCGAAGGTTATTCCGGTCCCTGGATCCTTCTGCCGGGCAATCATGACGCCGCCCTGGTGGAGGGCGTATGGACGCAGGCCCAGCGTCTTGGCGTGGTTCCAGGGCATGTCCATCTTGCCCTCAAGCCCGACACCCTGCTGTTCAAGGATCAGGGTTTTGCCGTCTTTACCGCGCCCCTGACCCAGCGCCACACCTTCCATGACCTCACCGCATGGTTCGATACCGCCGAGGTCCCCGAGGGGTTCATGAGGGTGGGGCTGGCCCATGGAAGTGTCCAGGGCATCCTTGCCGAGGACGTCGACTCGGCCAACCCCATCGCGCAAGACCGTGCGGTACGGGCCCGGCTCGACTATCTGGCCCTCGGGGACTGGCATGGAATGAAGTCCATCAATGCGCGCACCGGGTACAGTGGAACCCCCGAGCAGGACCGCTTCAAGGACAACCAGGCCGGTTTCGTGCTCGAGGTCGAGATCGATGCGCCCGGCGCCTTGCCGCGCGTGACCCCTCATGAGGTCGGCCATTACAGGTGGTCGTCCCGGGAGGAGCGCCTTGCGCTGGCGACCGACCTGGACCGTCTGGCTGAGCGACTGAAGGACGTGGGGCCGCGCGATGTGATCGACATGACGGTCACGGGCCAGCTGGACCTTGCCAGTCACCAGCGCCTAATCGAGATGCTTTCCTCGGCCCAGGCGCGCGCCCGAAGTTTCCAGGCAGATCATGCCAGGCTTCGGATGATGCCCACCGACGAGGACATCGCCAGCCTGAAGGCTGACGGCTATCTGGGCGATGTCGTGCAGAAGCTCAGGGAAGGGCAGGGGGATGATCCGGAGGGCATCACGTCCGAGGCATTGACGATCCTTGCCGGCATCATGATGGAGCGCGCAACCCAGGGAGGCCGGCCATGAAACTGACCCGTGTGATGCTTGAGCAGATCAGGCAGTTCAGGACGCCGCTAGAGATCGACCATCTGGAAGCCGGCCTGAACATCTTCACCGGCCCCAACGAGTCCGGGAAAAGCACCATCGCGCGGGCCATCCGGGCCGCCTTCTTCGAGCGCTACCGGACCAAGAGCGTCGATGACTTGATCCCCTGGGGCGATTCGGGCGCGGCGCCCCATGTCGAGCTGGATTTTGAGATCGATGGAACGCTCCATGCGCTACGCAAAACCTTCATCAAATCCGCCCGATGCGATCTGCGCGTCGGTGCCCGGTCACTGGATGGGGAAGATGCGGAATACCATCTGAGCGCCCTGCTGGGGTATCAATTCGCCGGGCGAGGGGAGAGCAAGCCGGAGCACTGGGGCATCCCTGGCCTGCTGTGGATCGAGCAGGGCACGGGACAGCGGGTGCATGACGCCGTCGGCCATGCCGTGGACCATTTGCGGTCGGCCCTTCAGGGGGCCCTCGGTGAGGTCGCCGGCAGTGGCGGGGACACGATCCTCGAGAGAATTCATTCCGAGCGAGATGCCTTGATCACGGCCAATGGCAAGCCGCGCGGTGTCCTTGCCGAGAGCCTGAAGCGGCGCGATGCCTTGGTCATCGAGATCGACCTTCTGGACCAGCGCATCGACCAATATCGGCGACAGGTGGACCGGTTGGAGGGCCTGCTTGCAGGGCATGCCCAGGAGGAGGCAGCGCGTCCCTGGGAGGCCCATCGGGTGCTGCAGAAACAGGCCGAGGAGGCGAGGGAGCGCCTGCGCGCAGTGGAGGAGGCCCTCTCGGAAGACAGGCACCGCCTGTCCCGGGCCCGGGGCACGCTGAAACTTCTGCAGGAGAGCCTTGCCGCTCGTGAGGCCAGGGAGCAGGATCTCAAGCAGCGACGATCGGCATGGTCCGAGCTTGAGCAGCGCCTGCGGGAGGTCGACACGCAGGTCGGGCAGCTCGGGGCGCGCAGGGGGCATGCGCTCGATGCCTTGCAGCGTGCCAGGGAGACGGCGCGCCGGGCCAGGGATGCGGCCGAGCGCGGGCAGCTCTTCGGGCAGATTGCTGAGCTGAAGGCGAAAATGGATGCGCTGGAATCCAGAATCGCGGCGTGCGGGGAACTGTCCAGGCAGATCGCCGATCTTCGGGTGATGCTTGCGGGCCTCCAGGTCGATCCGAATGTTCTGGCGGCGTTGCGGGACCAGGCGCGGGCCTTGCGCGAAAACGCCATCCGTCAGGAGGCCGCGGCCACCCGCCTCGCGTTCGAGCTGCTTCCCGGTGCGTCCCTGACCCTCAATGGCGCGCCCGTCGAGGGCCGCACTGAACATCGGATCATCAAGGCCGCCGAGATCGGCATTCCAGGGGTGGGCCATATCCGGGTGATCCCCGGCGGTGGCGACCTGGACGCCCTGGCCCTGACCCAGGGTGAACTTGAGGTCATGATCGAGGGCGGGCTCAAGCGGCTGGGGGTCCACACGCTTGATGAGGCCGAGGATCGCCTGTTCAGGCAGCAGCAGGTCCAGAGTCGGCTGAAGGAGCATGAGCGGGATCTTGGCGGGCTGGCGCCCCAGGGGATCGATGGACTGCGCGCGAGTCTCGATGATGGCCTCGCCCGCCTGCGGGGGCTGGAGGACGCCCTTGGCCGTCTCCCGGAGTTGCCGCTGGAGGATGCCGTTTTGACGATGGATGAGGCAGACCGTCGGGTCGAACGGGCGCTGACGGAGCATGACGAAGCCGGTTCCCGCATGCAGCAGGCCGCCATCCTCAATGCGTCCACTCAGGCCGAGCTTGAGGCGGCAGGGAAGGAGATCCAGCGTCTTGAGGGCGTGCTCTCCGACCCCGACGAAGCGAAGCGCCTTCAGGATGCGAACGCGCGCCTCGTGGAGACGAAGGCGGAGATTGAGGTGCTCGCGGCGCACATCGAGAGCCAGCAGGCCGTGCTGGCTCAGGCGCGGCCGGACATCCTGGATCAGGACATCACCCGCTATGGCAGGAGCGCGGATAACGCGCTTAGACAGCATGAGGCGGGGAAGCTCGACATCGCCCGCCTGCAGGCGCAACTGCACGAGGCCGGGGCGCAGGGGCTGGAGGAGCAGCGCGGCGAGCTCTCCGTCCGGCTTGATCAGGAAGAACGGCGCGTGCTTGAGCTTGAGCGCCGCGCAAAAGCCCTGGATCTGCTGAAGAACATGATGGAGGCCAGGCGGCATGAGCTGACCCGGAAACTTCAGGCCCCCCTGCAGAAGCATCTCAACAACTACCTCCAGTTGCTCTTCCCCGGCGCAAGCATCGAGATCGACGATGACCTCTCGCCCGGCACTCTCCAGCGTGGCGGCGCGAACAGCGCGTTTGATGAACTGAGTTTCGGCGCGCAGGAGCAGATGGGGCTCATCAGCCGCCTGGCCTATGCCGACCTGCTCAAGGAAGCCGGAAAGCCGACGCTCATCCTGCTGGACGACGTGCTGGTCCACAGCGACGCGGGGCGCCTGCAGGCGATGAAGCGCGTCATCACTGACGCGGCGACAAGGCACCAGATCCTGCTGTTCACCTGCCATCCCGAGGATTGGGGGGACATGGGCGTGGAGCTGCGCAGCCTGGAGCCCATGGACGGCGCGATGTCGCGGACGTGACGATCGACGTGGGGGCCAGCGCCATCAAGGGCGGCGTGACCGGCGCGGGATCCGGTGCGGCTGCCGTGGGCGCCGGCGCGGTCACGGCGGCCGGCC
>SDAY01000123.1 GCA_006212015.1 Halothiobacillaceae bacterium | reverse complement strand
CCTCGACCGCAAGCAAGGCGATAAAATCGCCCTCCCCGCTCGTGGGGAGGGCTGGGGAGGGGATCACCCTCACCGGCCTGTACAACGTGCTGGAAAAACTGCGCGCGGGCGCAACCCTTGCGCCTAAGGACAAGGCCATCCACGAGGCCGGGCTCGTGTCCGTGCTCAAGGCCCTGCACGATGACCTCGATACCGCCGTGTTTGCCGCCTACGGCTGGGACGATCTGGCCGAAAAACTCGTCGGCCGCCCCGGCGCCACCACCCCGCTGCCCGACACATCACCCGAGCAGGCGGCGGCGGAAGAGGAACTGCTGACCCGCCTGGTCGCCCTCAACGCCCGGCGCGCCTTTGATGAAGCCCAGGGCCATATCCGCTGGCTGCGCCCGGACTACCAGAACCCTGTAGGAGCGGACCTTGGGCCGCGATCGTCCGCCGCGATGGATTTGGACCTGCCGGAAGAGGCTCAAACGGAGGAGATCGCGACCAAGGTCGCTCCTACAACACAAAACTGGCCCAAGGAGATGCGCGAGCAGATCCAGGCGGTGCGCGCCCTGCTCTCCGGCGCCCCGCAATCGGCCGACGCGCTCGCCGCCCGCTTCAAGCGCAAGCCATTGAAGGCCGTTCAAACCGTGCTTGAAGCGCTGGAAGGGCTGGGCCTGGCGCAATGCGATGGCGAGGGCTGGCGAGCCTGATGATGGCTGGCTTCCGCCAGACAAGCCCGTGCTGTCGCGCCCTTTCGCCCTCGTTCACATGCACAAAAAAACCCGCCTTGCGGCGGGTTGGTCAGATCATGCCATCCTGTTTCAGGAGGGCGCGTTTCAGCCCTTTTTCAGCATCATGACCAGCAGCGGGTAGACCAGCAGGAAAACCACCCCGGCAAATCCGGCGGACATCAGGCCGAGCATGACGTAGTCGGTGCTGTAGCTGACCTCGGCAAGCGAGGAGCCGGTCAGCGACGGCAGGATGGCGGCAAACACGGGCCATGCCACCGCGGCGACGCCGATGCCGCACACGAAGGCCTTGCCGTTGAACAGGCCCCGGCGGGAGGCGATCAGCGCGCCGTAGAGCGCCACCAGCAGGACCAGCACAATGACCACGGCGGTCATGTTCGCCTGCAGCCAGCCGATCATCATCCAGAACGAAAGATTGATATTGTTCATCATGGTGTTCTCTCCTTAGACGCGGCCTTCAAGCATTTTCAGGTAGGTGGGTTTGAGCATCTGCTCTTTCATCACCCAGGCGAACCAGGATTCTTTCTTCGGGTCGATGAAGGAGAAGGTCGGCGTGAGATTGCCCTCGTAATCGAACTCGACCAGCATGGCCGAGCCGAACTTGGTCAACAGCGGGCAGGAGGTGTAGCCGTTGAAGATCAGCTCGGGCTCCTTGCCTTCGATGACCGAAAGCAGGTTGGCCACGACAAGCGGCGCGCTCAACTTGACGGTCGCCGCGGTCTTGCCGCGCGGGGTGCCATTGACATCGCCGCACCCGAACACGTTCTTGAAGTCCATGTGTTGCAGGGTGCCCTGATCCACCGCCAGCCAACCGCCTTCGGCAAAATTGCCTTCCTTCCATGACAGCTCTGAATCGCGCACGAACGCTGGGGCGCGCATGGGCGGCACGACGTGCAGCAAATCGTAAGTCAGTTCGACATCGCCCTGCCCGGTGGCGAACCTGGCCTTGCGCGCGCCAAGATCGACCGCCTTCAAATCCGACTTGAGGTGGGTCGGAACGCCATCCTCTTTCCAGCGATTGATGGTGTAGTCGCTGAAAAAAGGCAGGCTGAACACGTTGCCCAGGGCGGAGTGAAAATCAATTTTCGCCTTGGCCTGGGTGCCCGCCTGCTTGATCCGGTCCAGGGTCAGGAAGGTCATCTTCAGCGGCGCGCCCGCGCAGCGGATCGGCGTGCTGGGCATGGTGTAGATGCCCTGCCCGCCTTCGTTGACGAATTTGTGAATCGCCGTCCACGATGCGGTGGCCTTGGCGGGGCTGTGGTAGACGCTCGCGAGGCCGTTCGTGCCGATGGCCTTCTCATCCATGCCTTCAATCGCCGCGTAGTCGTACTCGACCCCCGGCGCGACCACGAGGTAGTCGTAAGCAATGTTGCGCCCGGTATCGGTCTGGACGCTGTTGTTCGCGGCATCGATGACCTTGACGCTTTCCTTCACCCACTCAGCCCGAGCGGGCATGTAGTCGGCGGTATCGATAAGGGTCTTGCTTTCCGGCCACAAGCCCGTCGCCACCAGGGTCAGGCCCGGCCAGTAATAGCTCGGCGCGCGCGGATCAATGACCGTCAGCTTGCCCTTGGGCAGGGCGCGGTTCAGGCGGTTGGCGATGGCCATGCCCGCCGCGCCACTGCCGATGATCACGACATGCACGCTCTTGTCGCTGCGCATGCCGGCGATGGCGCTTTCGATGCCCGCCAGCGATGCGACCGCGGCGGCACTGCCGAACAGGAACTTGCGACGCCCCGCATCCGGGCGCATATCCTTAGAAACCATGACTACTCCTCGTGTGAACCGGGCATGACCTGGGTCTGCCCATCATCTTTTGGTGGTGCCTTCAGGCGCAGACACTCGGAGCGGATCGGATGCCCCTCCCAAGGTCCATCGCACATTGTCCCATCATTACCCCTCCTCAAGCGAATTTATGGGTGCATATTGACGGGTTATGACGCGGCCTGCCTGGTACGCCGGGTCGGCGCGGCGGTGAGCGGATCCTCCGGCCAGGGGTGCCTGGGATAGCGGCCGCGCAGGTCCTTGCGCACATCCTGATACGGCCCGCGCCAGAAGCTGGCCAGGTCCTGGGTGACGGCCACCGGGCGCTGGGCGGGCGAGAGCATGTGGATCATCAGCGCCACCCGGCCCTGGGCGATGCGCGGGGTGTCCTGCAGGCCGAACAGCTCCTGCAGCTTGACCGCGAGCACGGGCGGGTCCTGGCTGTAGTCGATGGCGATGCGCGAGCCGCTCGGCACCTCGACATGGGTCGGGGCCAGGCGGTCGAGTTCCTGCTGGCGGTTCCAGTCGATCATGCCACGCAGGGCGGCGTCGAGGTCGAGCCGTTGCAGGTGGGTGATTCGGCTCATGCCGTCCAGCCAGGGGGCGAGCCAGTCGTCCAGCCCATCCAGCAGCGCCCGGTCGGACAGGTCGGGCCAGCCGCTGCCCATGACCCGATGCAGCAGGCCGACGCGGGCGCGCCATTGCAGCTGGCGGGGCTGCCACGGCAGGCAGGCCAGCCCGGTCTGGCGTATGCCCTCCAGCAGGGCGGCGCGCACCCGTTCGGGGTCCGGCTGGCGCTGCGGGCGGTCATCGAGGACCAGCGCGCCGAGCGCGCGCCGGCGATGCGCGCTGACGGCCTGCTCGCGCGCATCCCAGACCACGTCCTCGACCGTCTCGATGCGCTCGGCGAAGACCCGCTCGATGTCTTCGAGATCAATGGCGGCGGCGAGAAAGGCACGGGCCTCGCGCCGGTGGCCATCCACATGCCCGTCGAGATGGGCGATGACCAGCCAGGGCTGGCGCGCCAGCCCATCGGCGGCATCGAGCAGCGCGCCCCTGCCGTTGGCGAGCAGGAAGCGACCCGGCTGACCCGGCCGCCCCTGGGCGAGGCGGTCGGGATAGGCCAGCGCCAGCAGCAGGCCGACATGGGCGAGGTCGTCGCCACACGCCTCGGCTCGGCGGCGCATGCGCCGCGTCAGGTCGCGCGCCGACTGGCGGATGCGCGAGCGCGCGCCCTCGTCCATGCGCAGACCCGACGGCAGCACGCCACTGCCCCGGCGCAGGGCCTCGACGCGCAGGGCGAGATCGACAGCCACGCGCTGCCCGCCCTCGCCGCGCAGCAGGTCGCGCTCGGACAGCAGGGCGGCCAGATCGCAGGCCAGGGCGCCCTGCCCCAGCCGCTCGCCCTCGACCCGCAGGTGGGCAAGTCGTGGATGCAGGGGCATGCGTGCCAGTTCGCGCCCATGGGCGTTGACATGACCCGCGCCGTCGAGCGCCCCCAGTCCGCGCAGGACATCCGCGGCCTGATCGAGCGGGGCCTGGGCCGGCGGATCGAGCCAGAACAGCGCGTCCGGGCGGGCGCCCCAGGTCGCCAGTTCAAGCGCCAGCGGGAGCAGGTCGGCCCGGCGGATCTCGGGTTCCATCTGCGCCGCCAGGCTGGCGTGCTCGCCCTCGCTCCACAGGCGGATACAGAGGCCGGGGCCGAGTCGCCCGGCCCGACCGCGCCGCTGCTCGGCATTGGCCTTGCTGATGCGCTGGGTGACCAGGCGAGTCATGCCGCTGCCGGGATCGAAGCGGGAGACGCGCATCAGGCCGGCGTCGATCACCACCCGCACGCCCTCGATGGTAAGGCTGGTTTCGGCGATGTTGGTGGCGAGGATGACCCGCCGCCGGTCATGCCGGGGTTCCAGCACGGCATGTTGCTCGGCCAGGCTCATATCGCCGTGCAGGGGCAGGATATCCGCCCCCGTGGACCGGAGCTGCTCGGCCACCCGCTGGATCTCGCGCTTGCCGGGCAGGAAGACCAGCAGGTCGCCACCCTCCTCCGCCAGCACGCGCCGGACCACGGCGGCGCAGTGCGCCTCGATGGCAAGCTCGCGCTGCGGCGGCTGGTAGCGCACGTCGACCGGGAACATGCGGCCGGCGCTGCGCACCACCCGCGCCTGAAGCCGCTCCTCCAGCGGCAAGCCGTCCAGGGTGGCGGACATGATCAGCACGCGCAGGTCGTCGCGCAGCATGGCCTGTGCCTGGAGCGTCAAGGCCAGCCCGAGGTCGGCCTGCAGGCTGCGCTCGTGGAACTCGTCGAAAATGACCGCGCCGATGCCCTCCAGCGCGGCATCGTCCTGCAACAGGCGGGTCAGCACGCCCTCGGTCACCACCTCGATGCGGGTGTCCGGCCCGATGCGGCTTTCCATCCGCATCCGGTATCCCACGGTTTCACCGGCCTTCTCGCCCAGCAGCGCGGCCATGCGTTCGGCGGCCGCGCGCGCGGCGATGCGGCGGGGTTCGAGCATGACGATCTTCTGCCCGCCAAGCCAGCCTTCGCCCAGCAGCGCCAAGGGCACCAGCGTGCTCTTGCCCGCACCGGGCGCGGCCTCCAGCACCACGACCCCCGGCTGCCCAAGCGCCTGTTGCAGGGCAGGCAGGATTTCGACCACCGGCAGGGTGCAGCGACGAGGATCAAACATGAATGAACAAAAAGATTTTCGTGCGGTGCATCACGTCGATTCACTCCACATCAGTGGTGGATGAAACTGTGGATAAAGCGGTGGAAAGTAGCGCAAACATGCATCAGGAAAGGCTTTCAACAAGACTGATCAAAAAATCACCAATGCAGGCCTGGCTTCAAGAAATCAATGACTTACGCAATACACAACCCTCAGGATGGCCTCATTCTCGCCCCGTCAAGGCCTTGACAAGACTTGTGGAAAAGAAATTTTCAATCACGCCTGTTTTCATTCACAAAGTCTGTGGAAAAGCCTGTGCAGGAGAAGGGGGTGACACGCCAACCCCCTTGTCTGTCATGAAGTTTTCACGGGAACGCCCGAACGATCAATCCACGAGCCCGATCAGCGCTTCGGCTCCAACAGCTCGATCGGGTACCCGTCCGGGTCCTCGACAAAGGCAATGAGGGTCGTGCCGGCATGCATCGGCCCCGGCTCGCGGATGATCTTGCCGCCCCGCGCGCGGATCGCCTCGGCCGCCTTGTACACGTCGTCCACCTCCAGGGCGATATGGCCATAGCCCGTGCCCGGATCGTAGCTGTCCACGCCCCAGTTGTAGGTCAGCTCCAGCGCGGCGGCCTCGGACTCGTCCTGGTAGCCGAGGAAGGCCAGGGTGAACCGGCCGTCCGGGTAGTCCTTGCGGCGCAGCAGGCGCATGCCGAGGACATCGGTGTAGAAACGGATGGAGCGATCGAGATCGCCGACACGGAGCATGGTGTGCAGGATGCGCATGAACGGGTTCCTCCCAATGAAATGGCCCGCATGACGCGGGCCCTTGATGATAG
>SDAY01000122.1 GCA_006212015.1 Halothiobacillaceae bacterium | reverse complement strand
GCCGAAACCTGCGTGTACACCAACCGCAGCTTCACCATCGAAGAACTCTGATCTTGCCCTGTAGGAGCGGACCTTGGGCCGCGATCCTTCTTGCCCTGTAGGAGCGGACCTTGGGCCGCGATCCTTCTTGCCCTGTAGGAGCGGACCTTGGGCCGCGATCCTTCGAACCAAACGAGAGAACATCGCGGCCCAAGGTCCGCTCCTACACGCCACACCGGAATACGCATGAACACCCACACGCAATCCATGACCCCTGCCGAAATCGTCGCCGAACTCGACAAGCACATCGTCGGCCAGCAGGACGCCAAGCGCGCCGTGGCCATCGCCCTGCGCAACCGCTGGCGCCGCCAGCAGGTGGCCGAGCCGATGCGGCAGGAGATCACGCCCAAGAACATCCTGATGATCGGCCCCACCGGCGTCGGCAAGACCGAGATCGCCCGCCGCCTGGCCAAGCTCGCCAACGCGCCTTTCCTCAAGGTGGAGGCGACCAAGTTCACCGAAGTGGGCTATGTCGGCCGCGATGTGGAGAGCATCGTGCGCGATCTTGCCGATGTCGGCATGAAGATGGTGCGCGAGGTGGCGCAGGAGCGGGTGCGCGAGAAGGCCCGCGAGGCCGCCGAGGAGCGGGTGCTCGACGCCCTCCTGCCGCCGCCGCGCAGTGACAACGCCTGGCAACAGGACGAGCACACCGAGAAGGCCTACGGCAACACGCGCGAGAAATTCCGCGTGCGCCTGCGCGAGGGCCAGCTCGATGACAAGGAGATCGAGATCGAGACGGAAGGCCCCAAGATCGGCGTGGACATCCTCTCGCCCCCCGGCATGGAGGACATGGCGAGCCAGCTCAAGGGCCTGTTCCAGACCATGGGCAGCCAGCGCACCCAGCGCCGCAAGATGCGCGTGGATGAGGCCCTGCGCGCGCTGACCGACGAGGAGGCCGCGCGCCGCGTCAATGACGAGGAGATCAAGCAGGAGGCCGCCGACCTGGTCGAGCAGCATGGCATCGTGTTCATCGACGAGATCGACAAGGTCTGCCGCAAGGGCGAATACAGCGGCTCGGACGTCTCCCGCGAGGGCGTGCAGCGCGACCTGCTGCCGCTGATCGAGGGCAGCACGGTCAACACCAAGGCCGGCATGATCAAGACCGATCACATCCTGTTCATCGCCTCCGGCGCCTTTCATCTGGCCCGCCCGTCCGACCTGATCCCCGAGCTGCAGGGCCGCCTGCCGATCCGCGTGGAACTGACCGCGCTGACCGCCGACGACTTCGTCCGCATCCTCACCGAACCGGACGCCGCCCTGATCAAGCAGTACCAGGCCCTGCTCGGCGCCGAGGGCGTTCAGCTTGAGTTCACCGACGCCGCCATTCGCCGTCTGGCCGAAGTGGCGTTCGAGGTGAACGCGAACACCGAGAACATCGGCGCGCGTCGCCTGCATACCGTGGTCGAGCGCCTGCTGGAGAACCTGGCGTTCGAGGCCCCGGCACGCGCCGGCGAGACCGTGACCATGGATGCGGAGGATGTGGATGCGAAGCTTGGGGCGCTGGTGAAGAGCGAGGATTTGAGCCGGTATATTCTCTGACCTGCCTCGCGGTAAAACGGTCGATTCCGACTTGTTTTCAACCCAAACGGTCGAATCCATGCATTGCATGTCATGACAGGCATGACTAAAGTATTCGTTACATGAAACGAGGGTGCGCATCATGCCTGTTCCAGTCCAGCAACGTGTTGAAAAAAGACGCCACGCCTTGCGCGAAGCGGGCTTGAGGCCTGTTCAGATTTGGGTTCCCGACACCCGACGCCCCGGATTTGCCGATGAGTGCAAGCGGCAGTCCATGCGGTTGACGGATGACCCACAAGAGCCCGACATCCTGAAGTGGATTGAAAGCGCGACAGATATCGAGGGTTGGGCGTGAAACGAGGCGATCTTGTCACGGTTTCATTGCCCGGGGATTATGGCAAGCCTCGTCCCGCGCTCATCATCCAATCGGATCTGTTCGGCATGCACCCGTCCGTAGTGGTGCTGCCGATCACCAGCGAACTGCAAAACGCCCCTCTGTTTCGCATCCGATTGATGCCTGACAGTCAAAATGGCCTGAACAAGCCATCCCAAGTCATGGTGGACAAGCCCTACACCATTGCACGGACGAAAGTCAGCGCGGCTTTCGGCAATCTGGACGATGGCGCGCTGATTGAAGTTGAGCGTTCGCTGGCCTTGTTCCTCGGGATCGCCAAATAGCGAACCGCCCACATGCCCAGGCGGCTCATGCCAAGATGGCACAACGTGTTCGACTAAAAAATACCATGTCTCACCACCACCCCACCGACATCACCCTCCACACCGCCTCCCGCGCCCTCGAAGTCAGCTTCGATGACGGCGTCACCCACACCCTGCCCTGCGAATACCTGCGCGTTTTCTCCCCCTCCGCCGAGGTGCGCGGCCACGGCCTGCCGGAACCGCTGCTGGTGTCCGGCAAGCGCGCGGTCAACATCAGCGCCATCGAGCCGGTCGGCCAGTACGCGGTGAAGCTGGTGTTTGACGACGGACACGACAGCGGATTGTATGATTGGGACTTTCTATACGCCCTCGGGCAGAATCAGGCGCCGAACTGGGCGCGCTATCTGGCGCGCCTCGAAGCGGCGGGCAAGACACGGGACGCATGATGAGCAACGACTCGACCGATTTCGGTTTCCGCCGCGTGGCGGTGGATGACAAGGTGAAACTGGTGCGCGGGGTGTTCGACTCCGTGGCCGGCAAGTATGACCTGATGAACGACCTCATGTCGTTCGGCATCCATCGCCTGTGGAAGCGCATCACCCTCTCGCGCACCGGCCTGCGCCCGGGCATGCGCGCGCTGGACCTCGCGGGCGGCACCGGCGACCTGTCCGCCGGCATGCTCAGGCAGGTCGGGCGGAACGGCATGGTGGTGCTGTCCGACATCAACGCCGAGATGCTCACCCGCGGCCGCGACCGCCTGCTCAACGACGGTTTCGCCGCCGAGGGCCAGACCGCCCAGGTCAACGCCGAGATCATCCCCTTCGCCGACAACAGCTTCGACGCGGTCACCATCGGCTTCGGCCTGCGCAACGTGACCGACAAGGACAAGGCGCTGGCGGAGATGCTGCGCGTGCTCAAGCCAGGCGGTCGCCTGCTGGTGCTGGAGTTCTCCCGGCCGCGCCACGATGCCACCAAGAAGCTGTACGACCTGTACTCGTTCAAGGCCCTGCCGCTGATGGGCCGGCTGGTGGCGGGCGATGCCCAAAGCTACCAGTACCTGGCCGAATCCATCCGCATGTTCCCGGACCAGGACACGCTCAGGGGCATGATGGAGAACGCCGGATTCATCCGCTGCGACTACCTCAACATGAGCGATGGCATCGTCGCCCTGCACTGGGGCTTCAAGGCCTGAATGCGCATGTTTCCCGCCATGATGCCGGAGCTCGCCGAGCTCGCCCGCCTGCCGCTGGAGCAGGCCCTCAATGCCACGCTCGCCGCCGACCCCGCCTCGCAAGCCAGCCTGCGCGGGCTGTCCGGCAAGCGCATCCGCATCGACCTCAAGGGCCTGTTCAGCCTCGACCTGCTGCCCATGAACGGCGAACTGGTCGTGGCCGGCCCCGGCCCGGACGCGCCCGACGCCACCCTGCGCGCCTCGCCGCTCGGCTTCCTGCGCGCCCGCATGCGCGGCGACCTGATGGGCCGGGACATCGAGCTGATCGGCGACAGCCATGTCACGGTGCGCACCGCCCGCCTGCTGGGCGGCCTCAAGCCGGACATCGAGATGGCGCTGGAACCGCATGTCGGCATGCTGCTGGCGCATCAGGTCGGTCGTCTCTGGCATGGCGTGAGCGACGAGCTGCGCCGCTTCGCCGACCACCGCCTGCGGGACAACGCCGACTATCTGCGCGACGAGACCGACCTCTTGCCCTACCGCGCCGAGCTGGATCTGTGGTTCGACGCGGTGGACCGCGTGCGCGATGGTGTGGAGACGCTGGAGGCACGCGTCAGGCGCCTGACAGGAGGCCATCGGTGAATACGCCCGTAGGAGCGGACCTCGGGCCGCGATTCAACCCCATTCAATCGCGGCCCAAGGTCCGCTCCTACAAGGGTCTGGCCCCATGATCCGCCCCCGCCTGCTGCTGCGCCTGATCACCATCCAGTGGGTGCTGTCGCGCCACGGGCTGGACGAACTGCTGTTCGCCACGCCCTGGTTCAAGCCCATGCGCTTCCTGCTCTGGCTCTCGCCCTGGCGCCTGCTCGGCCACACCCGGCGACGCCCGCGCGGCGAGCGCCTGCGCCTCGCGCTGGAGGAACTGGGCCCGATCTTCGTCAAGTTCGGCCAGGCCCTCTCCACCCGCCGCGACCTGCTGCCGGACGACATCTCCGACGAACTCGCCCGCCTGCAGGACCGCGTGCCGCCCTTTCCCGGCCCGCAGGCGCGGGGCCTGATCGAGAAGTCGCTCGGCAAGCCGGTCGGCGAGCTGTTCCTCGACTTCGACGAGACCCCGCTGGCCTCGGCCTCCATCGCCCAGGTCCATCCCGCCCGCCTGAAGGACGGGCGCGAGGTGGTGGTCAAGGTCGTGCGCCCGAACATCCTGCCTGTGATCGAGCGCGACCTGGAGATCCTGCACACCCTCGCCTTCCTGGCCGAGAAGGCCTCGCGCGAGGCGCGCCGCCTGCATCCGGTCGACGTGGTGCGCGAGTTCGACACCACCCTCCACGACGAGCTGGACCTGGTGCGCGAAGCCGCCAACTGCGCCCAGCTGGCGCGCAATTTCCAGAACTCGCCGCTGCTGCATGTGCCCGCGATTGACTGGGACTTCAGCCAGCCGAACGTGATGGTTCAGGAGCGTATTCGCGGCATCCCGATCAACGACATGGCTGGCCTGCGCACGGCGAATATCAACATGAAGGCGCTGGCCGAGCGTGGGGTGGAGATCTTCTTCACCCAGGTGTTCACCCACAACTTCTTCCATGCCGACATGCACCCCGGCAACATCTTCGTCAGCCGCGAGACGCCGGACGCGCCGCGCTACATGGCGGTGGACTTCGGCATCATGGGCGCCCTCACCCCGGACGACCAGCGTTACCTCGCGGAGAACTTCCACGCCTTCTTCAACCGTGACTACCGCCGCGTGGCCGAGCTGCATATCGAGTCCGGCTGGGTGCCGTCCGACACCCGGGTGAACGACTTCGAGGCCGCGATCCGCACGGTCAGCGAGCCGATCTTCCAGCGCCCGCTGCGCGAGATCTCCTTCGGCCACTTCCTGCTGCGCCTGTTCCAGACCGCGCGCCGCTTCAACATGGAGGTGCAGCCGCAACTGGTGCTGCTGCAGAAGACCCTGCTCAACGTGGAAGGCCTCGGCCGCCAGCTCTATCCGGACCTGGACCTGTGGACCACCGCCAAGCCCTTCATCGAGCGCTGGATGCGCGAGCGCATCGGCCCCAAGGCCGCGCTCAACACCCTGAAGGCCGAGCTGCCGCGCCTGCTCGCCATGCTGCCCGAACTGCCGCGCCTGACGCACGAGGCGCTGGCGGCGCAGCGCCGGCAGGCCGAGCTGCTGGCGCGCCAGGCGGACGAGCTCCGCGCCCTGCGCCGCGATCTGGAACGGGGCCGACGCATGACCCTGCGCCTTGTCCTTCTGGGCGCGGGCCTGGCCCTCCTCGCCCTCGGCATGACTGGTCTGGGCAACATCTAGCAACCCGGATCGCCCATGCCCGTGCAAGAGCGAGCTTGCTCGCGATGTCCCGCATGAATCGCGGGCTGCGCCAGCTTCGTGTGAGCACGCCCGCGCCTACGAGGGGGCGTAGGCGCGAATTCATTTGCACACTGGCCTTCATCGCGGCAGGGCGCCGCCTACACGCGCGCACCCGCACCCGCGCCCGCAACGTCATCGCGGATGCCGGGCGATCCTGCCCGGCCCCCTTCGGGTTCGCTTCGCGTTCCAGCGCTGTTCCCGACAGCGCTTTCAGGCCGAAGGCCGTGGCGATCCAGAGGGCGGCGCCATGGATGGCCACGCTACGCTCGCAA
>SDAY01000003.1 GCA_006212015.1 Halothiobacillaceae bacterium | reverse complement strand
ACCTGCTGGCCACCGCCGACCTGGAGGAGATTCAGCACCTTGTCCTTGGCGAGGGTGGTCTTGACTGCCGCAGACCCGCCCCCGCTTGCCCCCTGAGCACCTTGCGGCGTCTGGGCCTCGTCAGGAATGAAGCTGCGCACCACCTGCAAGGCCATGTCCATGGTCTGGGCGCTCGACACCTCGCCAGAGAGGACGATGTAGTCATTGGATGACCGCACCTCGATGCCGGTTTCGGCCGGAAGCACCTCGTGCAGCTTGCGCTTCACGGCGACGATGTCGTAGCCGACCATGACGTCCATCATGGCGATGATGTCCTGCCCCGCGCCACGGAAGACGAGGTTGGTATGCCCCGGCGCCTTGCCGAGGATCAGCACCTGTTTGTTGGTGATGGGGCGAATGTCCGCCACCTTCGGGTTGCCGATGACCACCTGGTCGAAGGCTACCGGCGTGTTGATGATCTGGTTCTTGCCGATGGCGAGGGCCAGTTCACCGCCAAGGAGCTCTTCGGCAAAGCCCAGCTTGTAGGCTTCCGCCGCGACCGCGATGGCGGGCACCGTGGCCAGCCCCACCATCAGGGCCAGGCCTGCGACCGGCAGTCGGCGGCAAGCGAGTTTCAGTTGCATGTTCATGACTTCGCTCTCCCTTAATTACTGGCCGACACTGCGGACGGTTTGGCTGTCGATGTCCAGGCCGCGCACGATCTCGACCGTGCCGGAGGTGGCCGGGGCGGCTCGCCTCACGATGCGACGGGCAGGGGCCTTGATGGCCACGGGCTTGGGCGGCTCGGCGACGGGCTCGAGGCCGCGCAGACTGGCCAGTGTCACCACGGCTTGATCGGCCTGGGTGGTATCGGCCTCGTTGCGCAGCAGCAGGGTCAGGTCCCCCACGGTCTGGGCCAGGGTCAGGCGCTTGCCGATTTCCGGGGTGACCAGCAGGGTGACGGCATTGACCACGACGGGCTTGTCCTCACCCTCCGAGGATTGCTGATCCACGCCGAGCACCATCAGGCTTTGCTCAAGCAGCAGCGTGACGGGCTCGTCCTTGTTGGGGGTCAGCAGATTGCTGGTGAGCACCACGTCCACCTTGTCACCCGGCAGGATGAAGCCCGCCACGCCCTTGATCTCGTTGACCGCGATGGTCATGGCCCGCATTTCAGTCGGGATCTTCGGGGTCAGGAGGGGACGCGCGCCTTCGGACGAGAGCTTGTAGGGAAGCACGACCTCACCCTTGCGGATTTCCTTCAGCACGACAGGCGCCTTGGCGGGGTCCGCCCCCAGGGCAAGTTCCCTGGTCGAGTAGGCCTTATCGGGAACGCTCCCTTCCGGCCAGTCGACGACGCTGAGTGACATGGCATCAAGCCGCGAACCGACCTGAAGGTCGTTCGCCGCGACGAGCACCGACCTAGTCTTGACCGTCTGCACAGCCACCTCACCACCTTTCTGCTGCTTCAGAAGGCTCTGAACCAGTACGACGGCAATGCCGCCCATGATCAGCGCCACCAGCAGCATCAACAACGCCCTTGATTGCATGTTGTCCCCTCCTCAAATGGGTCGAGATTTCTTTCTCGACATCAATCTTCCAAAACGAAATATGCGTTCCACGCCTTTTTCATCATGTCCATGTTGATGCTCGGCCTGACCCCTTCATAGATCGAAAAATCGATCACCTTGTTGATCAGGTCGCGCGGGTGGCAGGCCACCAAGTGGCGCCCGCTCGTCCGGTAAAACTTCTCGATCAGCTCATCCACCATGTCTGGCGAGTAGGCGAGCCCATTGGCCTCGCAGTACTGCTGGAAGATCGAGTGGTACTCCTCTGGCGTGACATACCCTACATGTATCTTGTAGCCCAATCTGCGAAGAAATGCTTCGTCGGCGATCGACTCGGGGTCCAGGTTGGTGGCGAACATCGGCAGGATGTCGAACGGAATCTGGAATTTCGCCCCGGTATGCAGACTGAGGTAGTCCACCTCGTTCTCCAGCGGCACGATCCAGCGGTTGAGCACCGCCGAGGTTGGCGCCACCTGGCGCCCCAGGTCGTCGATCAGGAAGATGCCGCCATTGGCCTTCATCTGCAGCGGGGCCTCGTAGAACCCGATGTTCGGATGGTATTCAAGGTCGAGCATCTCCAGGCTCAGCTCTCCCCCCGCGACGATGACGGGGCGTTTGCAGCGCACCCAGCGCGCATCGTCGGCGCCCTGCATGTTGCGGTCGACTTCCGTGCCGATGCCGGCCGCTTGCGCGGTCTCCACCGGCTCATGGTTGACCGGATCGAATACACGGATGATCTGTCCCTGTACCTCGACCGCATGCGGGATGGCGACATCACCGTGCAGCAGATGCACGAGCTGACTGGCCAGGAAGGTCTTGCCGGTCCCCGGGGGGCCGTACAGGAAGATGGATCCGCCGCTGTTGAAGGCCGCGCCCAGCTGGGTCTTGTTGTCCGGGTTGATGACGATGTGGCGAAAGACCTCGTCCACGCGGCGCCGACTGGCGACCTGCTGACGCACGGTCTGCGCGGCAATCTGGCGACGGTATTGTTCCAGCGGCACCGGCACCGGGCCGGCATAGGTGTTCTCTTCCATGTAGACACGGGCGCGCTGATAGCCGCGCTCGGACAGATTGAGGCGCAGCAGGCCCGAAATGCCCGCCGAACCCTCGCCGCGTGCCTCGACCATCATTTCCTTGCGCAGGAACGCGGTGGGCTCCTCGAGCAGGGACACCGGGATGGCGAGCCGGGCGGCCAGCTCATCGGTGCGAAGGGCACCGCTGATCAGCAGGTGCTTGAGGATCAGTTTGTGAATCAGGCTTGTGCCGACGCCCAATCCCTCCAAAGCGGTGGGCGCGGCGGGAAATGGCGCCTCGACCACCTCTTGTCCTGAACGTGTGACACCCAGTTTTTTATGACGGAAACGGCTGAACAGCTCTTCATTGCCATCCACGCCCTCGACCGAATCCGCCAGCCTGTCATCGTATGCCATGCAGGTGCTCTCCATTTTCTTCTTCACCGTGCGGCGTCTTCCACCGGCACGAGCCGTGCGCCGTGATGGCGCTTCACCCTATGTATAGACGATAAATCAGCGCCGCGCCGGCTCCGACCGCAATCGGGATGGCATAAGGCAAAATCAGGCCGCGCTCGCGGCTTTCGGGCTCGATGTAGGTGGCCTTCCCCGCTGCCAGGCTGAAGCCGAACATGGCGATGAAGCGCTGGATGGACTGCATGAGCAGGCCGTGACGAACGAGCTGCACCACGCCCATCAGCAACCCCGTCAGGACGATGCCCAGCAGCACGTCCAGGGCCATGCCGCCGCCGACCAGGGCGCCGACCCCCGCCATGAGCTTGATGTCGCCCGCGCCCATCCAGCCGAACAGCCAGAACGGCAGGGTCAGCCCGAACAGCCACAACCAGCCGAGGCCCGCCTCCTTCAGGCCGGGCAAGCCATCCAGCAGGCCATGCGCGGCGATGGCGATGAACCAGAACGGGAGGGTGAGGCGATTGGGGATTGTGCGGTGACGGACATCGGTCACCACGGCGGGGATCAACAGGGCCGCGAGAAGCGCCAGATAAACAAAAAGCGAGCCTTGCTCGCCTGTAGGGATGGACATCACGCCGTTGCCTGCCTTACATGCCTGCGTTGGTCATTTTCTGCGTGGCACCGTTATAGCTTTGCTCAAGCCTGGAACCAAGCACGGTGATGACGGCCACAGCGGCAATGGAGAGCAACCCAGCAAGAATGGCGTACTCGACCACGCTGGCGCCAGATTCATCCGCAAGGAACTGCTTCAACATAGCCTCTACCCTTTTCCGTCAATCCCGAAGAAACCGGCAGAACACATGCCCTAGGGAAAGAGGGGCGACACGCGCCACCCCTCTGGTACATCAGGAGGCCTAGAGCTTGCTCTGAACGTTTTCGAAGGTGTTGTTGATCTTATTGCCCAGAACCTGAATGACCAGGATCGCCGCCACGGAGATCAGGGCGACCAGGATGGCGTACTCCACCATGGTGGCGCCGGACTCGTCATTCATGAACCTGCTTGCAAGTGCTTTCATTTCTTCATCCTCTTGGTAGAGACAAGGGTCACCGAGGGGCTTGCCAACCGGCAGGCTTTCAATCCCTCGTACTTCTTTTTTAGGAGACACTCCATCGTTCGTCAAGGAAGAATCGGAAGATTTTTTTCTTTCGCCAGCTCGCGGCGAACAAGCAGGCCGTTGTGCTGGTCTGCGTAGACCGGCACGAAGTCCCCGCGAACCAGGAGCAACTGATGAATGGGCGCGTTCAGTTCGGTCATCACCATGTCGATTTGCCAGTGATCGAAGGCCTTGTCCCAGCCGACCTTGCCGCTGTAGATATCGCCATGTTCCTTGAGGAAGGCGTCGCCATACATGTCCGCGCGGCCATCGATGAAGACCTTCTGCTCGGGGTAGAGCGCGTGAATCAGATAACCGCCATAGTGGTAGGTGCCGAAGATGCGCCCCCGCAAGCCATGCTGCTGGATGAACTCGACCGCACCAAAGGGCGCCAGTTCATCCCTGCGCTCGGTGAAGGAGGCTTCACGCACCGGCGCATAGGCCACCACGATGAGCAGCACCACGCCCAGCAGGATCAGGTTCAGGACGCCCTCGAGCTGGCCGCCCATCTCCCGACCCTTGCGCGCCGCCCACCTGGCCTCCAGCCGCGCAAAGCGGATGCGCAGGGTTTCGAACGGCAGTTGTGACCAGGCCCGGGCCATGAAGGGCAGCAACGCCAGCAGGGCGAGCTGCTGGTGTCGAACGGCGACGAGACTCATGAGGATGAAGAACATCGGCATGGCAAGTTCGGTCAGATCCGGCCGGGAGACCCGCCAGGCCGACAGGGCGAAATAGCCGAACACCAGCAGCAGGAAGAGCTGGCCCGACAGGTAGTGAAAGTCGGGGCTCGCCCACTCGCTGATCATGCTGCGCGAGGCCTCCATGCCCATGACCTCGAAGGGATAAAGCCAGTGCCGGACGTGATCCGGGTTGAGCGCCGAAGCGAGCAGCATGCCGACCAGAACCCACGCCAGGACCCTGAGCCCCCGCCCATCCTCGGCGGTCCATCCGCGATACCAGGCCTGAATGGCCTCCGTCGCGGCGAACAGCCCCACCAGGGCGAAGCCCGCGACATATCCGCCATGCATGTTCACCCACAGGGCCATGAACGGCACGAACCAGCCGAGGATGCGCGTATCGGCCTTGGCGTACTTGACCCGGAACAGCAGGAATAGATGAAAGGCAAACAGTACAAAGCTGACGAGTTGCGGGCGCGGCGTACTGAAACTGCTCAGCAGGATCATGATCACCATCAAGCCGATGACCGGCATCCACCCCGTGGGCTGGACGATGCGTGCCGCACGGTAGACGAAATACAGCGCCGTCATCGGCAACAGGGCCGTCATGAGCTTTACGCCCCAGTCGCCGAATCCTTCGTGGATCAGGTAGAGCATGGCCTGGAAAAGCCATTCATGCGCGACCCAGGGCTTGCCCGGATGGGTGAAGGAGAAGATGTCCGCACGCGGGATCTCGCCATGCGTGACGATGTACTGCCCGGTGGCGAGGTGCCAGAAATAGTCGGGATCCCACAGGTCACGGGTCACCAGCAGGGCAAGAAAAAGGATGGCAAAGGCCAGCCTGGGCAGGGTCAGCCAGGCGACGAGTCGATGGAGGGTCATGTGCTCTCGCTCCGGGTCAAGACTGAGGGTTGGTAGGCGTCGATCAGGTACAGCGGGCGACGCTTGCTCTCGTCGAACATGCGGCCGATGTATTCGCCGAGGATGCCGATGAAGAGCAACTGGATGCCGCCGAGGAACAGCACCACCGCCATCAGGGAGGGGTAACCGGCCACCGGATTGCCGTGCAGGAGCGTACCGAGCACGATCCAAAGGCCATAGGCGAAGGCGAGCAGCGCAATCAGAAAACCCAGATAGGTCGCCAGGCGCAGGGGGGCCGTGGTGAAGGATGTGATGCCCTCCAGGGCGAAGTTCCACAGCCGCCAGTAGTTCCACTTGGTCTGGCCGGCATGGCGCGGCTCGCGGTGATAGGGGATGCCGGTCTGGCGGAAGCCGATCCAGGTGAACAGCCCCTTCATGAAGCGATGCTGTTCCGGCAGGCGGCGCAGGGCTTCGACCGCGCGGCGACTGAGCAGGCGAAAATCCCCGGTGTCGCGCGGGATCTCGAAGGTGGCCGCATGGTGGATCACGCGGTAGAAGGCATGCGCCGTCGCCTTCTTCAGCCAGGACTCCCCGTCGCGATCCGTGCGCGTGGCATAGACCACGTCATAGCCTTCGTGCCATTTCGCCACCAGCTGGGGGATGAGCTCGGGCGGGTCCTGAAGGTCCGCGTCGATGATGACCACGGCATCGCCTTTCGCATGATCAAGCCCCGCGGCCATGGCGATCTCCTTGCCGAAATTGCGCGACAGGGCAAGCAGGCCGACGCGGGCATCTTGCTCACGCAGGGCGGCGATCGCCGCCCGACTGGCATCGGTGCTGCCATCGTCGACATAGAGTATGTCGGCGGCAAGATCGAGCCCGTCCAGCACGGTCGCAAGACGCCGGTGAAAGGCGGGGAGCGTCTCGGCCTCGTTGAAGACCGGCACCAGGATGGTCAGCGTCGTTGACATCGTCATCTCGCCTCCGCGTCGCCCGGGGTGAAGGACCAATTGCGCTGGAGCAGGAAGCCCGCCAACGGAACGACCATGAGCACCAAGGCAAGCCCCCATGCGTACCCCAGATGCAACACATTCACAGCCAAGGCCATGAGCAACAGGTTCAAACCCAGACCCATCATTGCAATGACGGCATAACGCGGAAAATGGCGACCATGCTCCCCCATTGCGGCAAACGTCCAGCGGTGATTTATAAGATAGGAGCCCGCCAAGGCGAAGAGAAACGCGGGGAAGGTGGCCAGGACCGGACTCCAGCCCGCCATTTCGACCAGGATGAACACCATGAGCACATGGATGAGGGTTGCCGCCAGTCCCGCGATGCCGAACTTGATGAACTGGATCAACATCATGATGGGCGCCTCGCCAGGAGCACGATGGAAACCCCGAAGGGGAAGACGACACGCCCCAACCACCTCCGCTCGCTGGCAAAGATCCAGCCAAGCAACCGGTTCAGCCAGGGCGACGGAACGGCAAGGTCATGCCCGCCCTTCATGCCCGCCGCCTTCTCCATCAGCCGGATTGCTGCAATGAGCGGAAACAGGAAGGTATTGTAATAACTGGCATAGGTGACCCGCAGCCCCGCCGCCTCCACCCTGTTCACCAGCGCCCGGAGGCGGTAACGACGGTAGTGCCTATGCACGACATCGTGATCACTCCACAGGAACGGGAAGGCCGGCACGGTCAGAAGAAGATGGCCGTCCGGCTGGAGCAGCCCTGCAAGTTTGACGAGCGTCTGCTGGTCTTCTTCCACATGCTCAAGGACATCAAGCAGGGTGATGAGATCAAAACTGCCCTCGGGAAAGGGCAGCTGGTCGGGCAGGCGTCCTGCCAGCACGGGCGCCCCCGTCTTTCTGGCGGCCAAGGCGCGCGCCCCCTCATCCAGCTCCATGCCTACAACCTCGCCGAACCCACCGAGCATGGAAAGATTGCCTCCCGTGCCGCTTCCCGCATCGAGCACCCTTGCCCTTGGTGGAAGGTGAAGTCCCTTGATGAGCGAGGCCACGATCTCGCGCCGGGCACGGAACCACCAATGATCGCCCTCGATCTCGGCCATTCGGGTGTAAATATCAGGGTTCATGGACAGGTTCCTCGTCTTTATTGATCTGCATGAGGCGGCCGCCATGTCCGCTCAAGCATCCGCGTTCGCACCAAGATCATGTCTGCCTCCTCCGCCGGGAGATCCAGCCCCTTGCAGAGCACCAGCCAAGGGGCATTCCAGTACTTGAGTCCGTAGTTCCCAGACATGACCAGATCGCGCACCTCGTCGAGATAGACCGAAGGCGGCATTTTCAGGTGATGGGCCAAGCTGCCAATTTCCCCCGGATCGCCCCCCCTATTGCTTGTGGGGCTGGCGAGCCTCAGCACCACGCAATCGGCCTCTCCCACGCCATGTGGAAATGCCCTGATGCTGGATCGATGCATGAAATGGGGCGCCACATGGGCTTGGGCCGACACGCTCGCGTCGGGCGGCAGAAGCGTCCTGATTTCCGCCAGGGACGGATCGGGCCACAGCGGTCGCTCCAGGGGGTGCCAGATATTTGCCGCACCCGGCAGGGCCATGGGCAAGGCCATGTAGGTCATGGGCAAGGATGACCCTAAAACCAACACACCGATTCCCAGCGATAAATAACGACTGAGTCTGGCAATGCGCGCCGCCCCAAGCATCCCGGCGGCCATGAGAAGGGGGATGATCGCGATCGAATGGTAGGCGAATATGCTGCGCGGCATGCGGTTGTGCGAAAGCAGGTTCACCGCGAGATCCGCCAGCGCCGGGAGAAGCATCTCAACCCCGACCAGCGGCATGAACAACAAGGGGCCGAGGAGAAGAAGCAGGTAGTCCGCGCCCCCCATCTCGAGGCATACCGTGCGCATGACATCCACGGGGTGGAGCAACAGCGTTGTCAACACCTCAGGCAAGGAGTTCCCAAGCCATCCATATCGACTGAGCTGGCCAAGTTCCTGGCTCATCATCACGTGCCCACCCGTGGGCGAGAGGGCGGTCATGATGACGCCGAGCACCAGCACAAACCCTCCCAGCCCCATACCCGCCGCAAGCAGGGCGGGACGCAAGGTGCGTTGACGCAGCCACCACAGCACCCCGAACCCCACCAAGGCAATCCCGTAATGCTCACGGATCATGAGCAGCATGAAGCAGCTCGCCAACAGCAGCCGCGCATTCCTGGATTCGATGGCCAGCATGGCCAGGGCCATCAGCGGCGCGGCCAGCGAGACGGTCTGAAAGTCCCATGCTGCCGCGCTGATGACGAAGGGATTGAAGAGATAGACCAAGGCCCAGAGCAGGGCCGCGCTCTCGGATCGCATCACCCTGATGCCCAGCAGGTAGAGGGGCCATGCCGTGATGGAAATGGCCAGGGCCTGGGCAAGGATTAGCCACTCGGCGGCTGGATAGATTGCATAGAAGGGCGCGAAGAGGGCCAGGATGGGATCGAAATGGATCGCCAGGCGGCTGATGGGCTGGGCGAAGTCCGTGGCGGTATTGAGGAAGGGGGCGCCATGCAGGATGCCCCAAATGGCCTGGTCATAGACGCCCAGGTCATTCGCGCTGGTCAGGTAACCCCAATGGCGGGTCAGGCCCAACCACAGGATAAACAGGAAATGCGCGATACCCACGCCCAGCAATACTCTCGCCGAGGTGCTGCCTGGAAGCTGGATTGAGTGACGTGAAAGCGCCTTCATGCTCTTAAGCGTAGAGCACGAGGACGCTTCTGGCAGGAGTCAGCGCCGAAACCCGTTGGTGATCGGGAAGCGGCGTTCGCGGCCGAAGGCGCGGGAGGTGACCTTGGCGCCGGGCGGGGCCTGGCGGCGCTTGTATTCGGCGAGGTCGACCATGCGGACGATGCGGCGCACGGTGGCCTCGTCGAAGCCTTTGGCGACGATCTCGGGGATGCCTTCCATGCGCTCGATGTAGGCCTCGAGGATGGCGTCCAGCACCGGGTAGGGCGGCAGGCTGTCCTCGTCCTTCTGGTCGGGGCGCAGTTCGGCGGAGGGGGGGCGGGTGATGACCCGTTCGGGGATGACCGGCGAGAGGGTGTTGCGGTAGTTGGCGAGGCGGTAGACCCGCATCTTCGGCACGTCCTTGAGCGGCGCGAAGCCGCCGGCCATGTCGCCGTAGAGGGTGGCGTAGCCGACCGCCATCTCGCTCTTGTTGCCGGTGGTGAGCAGGAGCTTGCCGGTGGCGTTGGAGAGGCCCATCAGGATCACGCCGCGCGAGCGGGCCTGCAGGTTCTCGTCGGTGGCGCCTTCGGTCGGGCCATGCAGCAGGGGGGCGAGCATCTGCTGGAAGGCGGTGAACGCGGGCTCGATGGGCACGACGTGGTAGGTCACGCCCAGCGCCTGCGCCTCGGCGGCGGCATCCGTCTGGCTGATGTCGGCGGTGTAGCGGCTGGGCAGCATGACGGCCTCGACCTGGTCCGCGCCCAGCGCGTCGACCGCGAGCGCCAGGGTGAGGGCCGAGTCGATGCCCCCCGAGAGCCCCAGCAGTGCGCCCCTGAAGCCGTTCTTGTGGGCATAGTCGCGGATGGCGAGGACGAGGGCGCGGTAGATGGCGGCGGTCTCGTCCAGCGGTTCGGCGCGGATGGCGTCGATGGGGCGTATCGAGAACCCCGGCGCCTCCGCTTGGCGCCCTGCACCCTCTCCCCCAACCCCTCTCCCCTCAAGGGAGAGGGGAGAAAAGGCCGCCTCCCCCTCAAGAGGGGCAAGCTCGACGCAGCCCAAGGCCTCCTCGAACATGGGCAGGCGGTGGACCACCTCGCCTTTCGCATCCATGACCATGGAGCCGCCGTCGAACACCAGTTCGTCCTGGCCGCCCATGAGGTTGACGTAGACGATGGGCAGGCCGGTCTCCGCCGCGCGGGCGCGCAGGGTCTGTTCGCGGAGGCCGGGCTTGTCGTGCTGGTAGGGCGAGGCGTTGAGGTTGAGGATCAGGCGCGCGCCGGCGGCCCGGGCCTGGGCGATGGGCGCGGGGTGCCAGATGTCCTCGCAGAGGGTCAGCGCCAGGGCGTGTAGTCCGGGGGCGCCCGTCCCGGATTCCGCCAAGGCTTCATCCGGGCTACTCGGCCGATGCATCTCGTCATAGCGAGGCCCAGAGGGTCGTGGCGAGCCAGGGGCGCATGGCCCTGCGGGCGCGTTGGATGGCTTCGCTTCGCTCGCAATGACGGAGGACGGGCCTTTCGGCGAGTCCTTGGCGTTGCCAGGCCTACCGGACCATTCAAAGACGCAAGCCTCGGCGCCGGGGCTGAAGTAGCGCAGTTCGTCGAACACGCCGTAGTTGGGCAGTCGATGCTTGTGGTAGCGGGCGACGATCTCGCCGTCGCGCAGGACGATGGCGCTGTTGTAGCGCTTGCCGTCGATGTTTTCCGGCAGGCCGATGACCACGCCGATGCCCTGCGGCAGTTCACGCAGCAGGCGCTGCACGGCGGCATCACACGCGGCCATGAAGTCGGCGCGCTTGACCAGGTCCTCCGGCGGATAGCCGCTGAGGGTCAGTTCGGGAAAGACGATCAGGTCGGCCTGGAAGCGATCGACGGCCTGGCGGGTCCAGTCGATGACCCTGGCGGCGTTGCCTTCGATGTCGCCGACGGTGAGGTTGAGTTGGGCGAGGGCGATTCTCATGGCGACACCTTCCGGCTCATGCCCCTTCCGGGCGAGGGATGGATTGCTTCGCGTCGCTTGCAATGACGAGCGAAGACCTGCTTCTTGGCGCTCAATCAGCCACGCCCGAGCACTTCGGCCATGCGTGCGCCCATCCGCGCCGGGGAGCGCACGATGTGGCAGCCAGCCGCCTCCAGCGCGGCGAACTTGGCCTCGGCGGTGCCCTGCCCGCCCGCGACGATGGCGCCGGCGTGGCCCATGCGCTTGCCCTTGGGCGCGGTCGCCCCGGCGATGTAGGCCACCACCGGCTTGCTGACGGAGGCGCGGATGAACTCGGCGGCCTCCTCCTCGGCCGTGCCGCCAATCTCGCCCACCATGATGATGCCCTCGGTCTGCGGGTCCGCCTCGAACAGGCGCAGGCAGTCGATGAAGCTCATGCCGTGGATCGGGTCGCCGCCGATGCCGACGCAGGTGCTCTGGCCGAGGCCCGCGCCGGTGGTCTGGTGCACCGCCTCGTAGGTCAGGGTGCCGGAGCGGGAGACGATGCCGATTGCCCCAGGCTGGTGGATGTAGCCCGGCATGATGCCGATCTTGCAGCCATGGCCGTCATGGCCCGGGGTGATGACGCCGGGGCAGTTCGGGCCGATCAGGCGGGCGCCGGGGTCGTCCTTCAGCGCGGCCTTGACCTTGAGCATGTCCAGCACGGGGATGCCCTCGGTGATGCAGACGATCACCCGGATGCCCGCGTCGGCGGCCTCCAGGATGGCGTCGGCCGCGAAGGGCGCGGGCACGTAGATCATGCTTGCCTCCGCGCCGGTCTGCCGGACCGCGTCGGATACGGTGTCGAACACCGGCAGGTCGAGGTGGCGGGTGCCGCCCTTGCCCGGGGTGACGCCGCCGACCATGCGGGTGCCGTAGGCCATGGCCTGCTCGGAGTGGAAGCTGCCCTGCTTGCCGGTGAAGCCCTGGCAGATGACGCGGGTGTTGCCGTCGATGAGGATGGCCATGTTCAGATGTCCCCTTGTGCGGCACGGACGGCCGCCTGCGCGGCGCGGGTCAGGTCGGTCTCGGCGATGATGGCAAGGCCCGAGTGGGCGAGCATGGCGCGGCCCTGCTCGGCGTTGGTGCCCTCCAGGCGCACCACCAGCGGCAGCCTGAGATCGACCTCGCGCACCGCCTGCAGGATGCCCTCGGCGATCAGGTCGCAGCGCACGATGCCGCCGAAGATGTTGATCAGGATGGCGCGCACCTTGCTGTCGGAGAGGATCAGCTTGAAGGCCTCGGCCACGCGCTCGGCGGTCGCGCCGCCGCCCACGTCGAGGAAGTTGGCCGGCGTGCCGCCCTCGAGCTGGATCAGGTCCATGGTCGCCATGGCCAGGCCCGCGCCGTTCACCATGCAGGCGATGTCGCCGTCCAGGGTGACGTAGTTGAGGCTGTGCTTGCCGGCCTCGCGCTCGCGCGGGTCTTCCTGCGCCTCGTCGCGCATCGCCATGATGGCGGGCTGGCGGTAGCCGGCGCTCGAATCCAGCACGAACTTGCAGTCCAGCGCGATCAGCTCGCCGGCCTCGGTGACCGCCAGCGGGTTGATCTCCAGCATGCTGGCGTCCTTGCGGGTGAACACCTCGTACAGGCCCTTGAGCATCGGGCCGAAGGCCTTGGCCGCATCGCCGGAGAGGCCCAGCGCGAAGGCGAGCTTGCGCGCGTGGTAGGGCATCAGGCCGGCGGCCGGATGCACGCTGAGGGCGTGGATGCGCCCGGGGGTCGTCTCGGCGACCTCCTCGATGTCCATGCCGCCCGCGTCGGAGGCGATGAAGGTCACTTTCGAGGTCGCGCGGTCGATGATCAGGCTCAGGTACAGCTCGCGCGCGATGGCGGTCGCGGGCTCGATGTAGAGGACATCGACCGGCAGGCCGGCCGCGCCGGTCTGGATCGTGACCAGCCGGCGACCCAGCCAGCCATCGGCGAAGGCCCGCGCCTCGTCGATGCTTTTCACCCGGCGCACCCCGCCCGCCTTGCCGCGCCCGCCCGCATGGACCTGCACCTTCATGACCCAGGGGCCATCGCCCAGGGCCTCGAGCGCCGGGGCGACATCTTCAATGGCGCGGATGACGCGCCCCTCGGGCACGGCCACGGCTGCATCGCGCAGCAGGGCCTTGGCCTGGTATTCATGCAGATTCATGCGTGCATTCCGCCTTGCGGGTCAGATTCAGATAAACGTCACATTTTGATGGATTCGGGCGACGCGGACAACGCCGGCGCTTGCAAGCCATCCCGGCTGGGATACATTAGCGATCTATGCGCTATGTCATTCTGCTTGTCCTGATCCTGCTCGCCATCCTTTATTACCGCTGGCGCCGCATGCGGCCGGTCGGACAAAAGCCGCAGGCCGCGGATGTTCAGCCACCCGTCCGCACGATCCGCTGCGCCCAGTGCGGCCTGGTCCTGCCCGAGAAGGAGGCCGTGCGCATGAATGGCGTGCCCTTCTGCTCGACCAGGCACGCCCGCGCCTGGCAAGAGCATCACCCGCGATGAGCGAACCCGTCGCCAGCGCGCCCAACTGGCGCGGCCTGCGCTTCTTCAACGCCTATCGTCTGATCGTTGCCGCCCTGCTGCTCGCGGCGCATGCCCTGCCCGACAAATCGTCCTTTCTCCAGCTCGACAAGGATGACACGTTCACGCTCTTGAGCGCGATCTACGGTGTTGCCGCACTGGCGCTGCTGGCCTTCGACGAGCTGCGACGGGGCCGTTATGCCACGCGCCTGCAGGTTGGGCTGGCGCTGGATCTGCTGATGCTTGGCCTGCTCGGTCATGTGGAAGGCGCCCCTGCGGCCAACCTGCAGATCCTGATGATCATCAGCATGGCCTATGCATCGCTGCTTCTGGGTGGGCGGGAATCGCTGGCCTTTGCCGCGCTGGGCAGCATCCACCTGCTCGTGCTCGCGCAATGGGATGTGGAGCATGGTGGCCCCGCCGACATGCTGTTCACCCATGCCGGCCTGCTCGGCATGGCCCTGTTCGCGGTCGCCATTCTCGCGCGCGACCTGGCACGGCGGCTTGCACAGACGGAGAGGATCGCGGCGCAACGCGGTATCGACCTGGCCAACGAGACCCAGCTGAACCAGCTGATCCTCGCGCGGACCCACGAAGGCGTCATCGTCATCGATGAGAACAATGACACCCACCATGCCAACGAGGCGGCCCTGCGCCTGCTGCATTGCCAGCATCATGGCAATCGGCAACTCGGTGACATCAACCCCGAACTGGCCGAGGCCGTGCGCGCCTGGCGCCTGCACCCTGAAGACAGTCTGGCCGTGGTCCGCATCGCCCGGCCAGAAAGGCTGCATGTCCGCATCACGCCGCTTACGGATAATCCGCAGGGGCCGGCGGCCCTGTTCATCGAGGACGACGCCTACCTGATGGATCAGTTGCAACGCGACAAGCTGGCCGCCATCGGCCGCCTGACCGCCAGCATCGCCCATGAACTGCGCAATCCCCTCGGCGCCATCGGCCAGGCCGGGCAGCTGCTTGAGCAGACGATCGAGGATGCGCAGGATCGCCGCCTGCTGGGCATCATTCGCAGCCATGTGGGACGCATCAACCGCATCGTCGAGAACGTGCTGCTCACCTCCCGGCGCAAGCTGGCGGAACCCCAGGCGATCGAGCTGTCGGACTGGCTGGGGCACTTCATCGAACAGTACCGCGAACTTCATGCCTCGGAGGATGCGGTCATCGAGCTTGCCCCGTCACCCACGCTGCTCGTCCAGGTCGATCCCGGCCATCTCGAGCAGGTGCTCCTTATCCTGCTGGACAACGCCCGCCTGCACGGCGCCCCCCGCGTCGGCCACGCGCATATCCGCATTGACGCCCGCCCGCTCGGCCCGCAAAAGCGCCCCTGCATCGAGATTTGTGACGACGGCCCCGGCATTCCGCCCGAATTGCGCGAGCGCCTGTTCGAGCCCTTCTTCACCACCCACCCCCAAGGCACCGGACTGGGCCTGTTCATCGCCCGCGAACTGGCGGAAGCCAACCAGTTGAGCGTGCAGTACCACCCGGATATGCGGGGGGAGAGCTGCTTCCGCCTGATCTTTCCCCGCCACGAACCACCCCAGGAACACCGCGAAGCACTGGCATGACAACCCATCCCCCCCGCGCCCTCATCGTTGACGACGAGCCTGACATCCTCACCCTCCTCGGCATCAGCCTCGAACGCATGGGTATCCAGTCCCAGCCCGCCGCCGACCTGGGCGAGGCGCGCAAGGCGCTCGCGGCGCAACGGTTCGACTTCTGCCTGACCGACCTGCGCCTGCCCGACGGTGACGGCCTGATGCTGGTGCACGACATCCAGCACCTGCAGCCGGGTCTGCCGGTCGCCGTCATCACCGCGCATGGCGACATGCAGAGCGCCGTGCAGGCGCTCAAGGCGGGGGCCTATGACTTCGTCAACAAGCCCCTCGACCTCGATCGCCTCCGCGGCATGGTGGAAACCGCGCTCAAGATGCGCCCGCCGACCAAGGATGCGGGCGCGGAGCGGCTGCTCGGCGATGCGCCGGTGATGCGCGAACTGCGCCAGCAGATCGCCAAGGTCTCGCGCAGCCAGGCCCCGGTCTTCATCCAGGGCGAATCAGGCACCGGCAAGGAGGTCATCGCCCGCCTGATCCATGACATCGGCCCGCGCGCGGATGCCCCGTTCGTGCCCATCAACTGCGGCGCCATCCCCTCCGAACTGATCGAGAGCGAACTGTTCGGTCATCGCAAGGGCAGCTTCACCGGCGCCACGGCGGACAAGCAAGGGCTGTTCCAGGCCGCCCATGGTGGCACGCTGTTCCTCGACGAGGTGGCCGACCTGCCGCTGACGGTCCAGGTCAAGCTGCTGCGCGCCCTGCAGGAGCGCTCGGTGCGCCCGGTCGGCGCCACCCGCGAGGAACCCGTCGATGCACGGGTCATCTCCGCCTCGCACAAGAATCTGGCCCAACGGGTGCAGGATGGCAGTTTCCGCCAGGACCTGTTCTATCGGCTCAACGTGATCCAGCTCAATGCGCCCGCCCTGCGCGAGCACCCCGAGGACATCCCGGCGCTTGCCGAGCGCATCCTGCAAACGCTGGCCAAACGCAACCGGCAGCCGTTGCACACCCTGTCGCCCGAGGCCGCAAAGCGACTGCAGGCGCATGACTTCCCCGGCAATGTTCGCGAGCTTGAGAACATCCTTGAGCGCGCGGTGGCCCTTGGCGATGGCCAGGTCATCCGGGTGGACGACCTGTCCTTCAGCCACGGCCCGACCATCGCCCCGCCGCCATACCCAGGCACGCAGGACGATGATGAGGCCAGCATCCTGCAGGCGCTGGAGGGCCACCGCTGGAATCGCACCAAGGCCGCCGAATCGCTGGGCATGACGCTCCGGCAGATGCGTTATCGACTGGAAAAGATGGGCATCAAATGAGCAAGGGGCACCTCGAAAAACCTGGGGCTCGTCATTGCGAGCGAAGCGAAGCAATCCATAACGCATGGTTCTATCGAGACTGAATGGATCGCCGCGCCGCTTCGCGGCTCGCGATGACGGTTTTTCGAGGTGCCCCAAGGTCATCCACGCGCCCATCCTGAAGCACGACCGCTTCGGCTGACTCCGGCGCGAATCAGCCGCCCTGTTTGACCAGCAGCGGGTTCATGCCCACGGCCTTGAGGCGATCACGCACCTTGCGCGCATCCACCTCCGGCAGGGGGCCCACCTTGACCCGATGCCATGTTTCGCCATGCACGTTGGCCGACTGGATGTTGGCGGAAAACCCGAGCAGCGCGAGCTCGGCCTTGCGCCGGTCGGCCTCTTCATAGCGGCGGAAAGAACCCACCTGCAACTCGAAGCGGCTCCCGCTGGTGGCGCCCTGCGTGGTCACCGCCACCTCCGGCCTGGGAGGGATATCGGCAGGTGCGACCACCCGTGGCGGGGCTGAAGGCGCGGAAGCCGGCGGCGGTGGAACCTCCACCTTCTGCGCCGGAAGCATGTTGTAGAACTCGTAACGCGGCGGCGGCGGGGTGAGCTCCTTGACCGGGGGCGCGGCCACCGCGCGCGCATCCTGCTGCGCCGGCGCCTGCCGGGGCTTCTCCGCCGGCAGCGGCTGGGAAACACGGCTGTCCGGTTGTGGCGCGCGCGTCCCAAGCCAGGCCAGCAGCACCACGAACAGGATCACCACCGCGGCCAGCATGCCCCACAGGGCGCGCGGCACGGCAGGCGCCGAACGCTTGCGACTGGCCTGCCTGGCGCGTGCCATTTACATGCTCTCCGGCGCGTTCACGCCCAGCAGGCGAAGCCCGTTGTGAATGACCTGGCGCACCGCCCGAATCAGGTTCAGGCGCGCATGGCGCAGCTCGGCATCGTCCACCAGGAACTGGTGGGCGTTGTAATAGCTGTGGAACTGGCTGGCCAGTTCACGCAGGTAGTGCACCAGCTGGTGGGGCTCGCAGGCCAGCGCAGCGCGCTGCACAAGCTCCGGGAACTGGCCGATCTGGCGGGCGATCCCGGCCTCCATGTCGAGCTCAAGCCGCCCCATGGCGGCCTCGCCCGCCGCCACGTCGTGGTTCAGGCCCTTGGCCTCCAGCTGGCGCAGCACGCTGAACACGCGGGCATGGGCGTACTGGATGTAGTACAGCGGATTCTCGTTGGACTGGCTCTTGGCGAGGTCCAGGTCGAAGTCGAGGTGCTGCTCGCTCTTGCGCATGACGTAGAAGAAGCGCGCCGCGTCCGAGCCCACCTCCGCGCGCAGGTCGCGCAGGGTGACGAAATCGCCGGATCGGGTGGACATCTGCGCCCGCTCGCCGCCACGGTAGAGGATGGCGAACTGCACCAGCAGCACGTCGAGCCTGGCCGCGTCATAGCCCAGCGCGGTCAGGGCGGCCTTCACGCGCGGCACGTAGCCGTGGTGGTCGGCCCCCCAGACGTCGATCATGCGCTCGAAGCCGCGCTCGTATTTTTCCAGGTGGTAGGCGATGTCGGAGGCGAAGTAGGTGATCTGGCCGTTGGCGCGCTGCACCACGCGGTCCTTCTCGTCGCCGAAGGCGGTGGAGCGGAACCACAGGGCGCCATCCTGCTCGTAGACATGGCCGCGTTCGCGCAGCTGCTCGATGGCGCGATTCACCGCGCCGCGCTCGATCAGGCCGCGCTCGGAATACCAGCGCTCGAAGCGGATGCCGAAGCCTTCGAGGTCATCGCGGATGTCGTCGATGATGTCGTTCAGGCCAAGGTCGAACATGTAGCGGTAGCGCACGTCCCCAAGCAGGGCCTGGGCACGGGCGATCAGGGCATCGATATGGGCGTCCATGTCGCCGCCCTGAGGGGCGTCGGGCGGGATGCCGTCGAACACCTGCTCGATGGGCGCGGCATAGGCGTCGCCATGCTCGGCCCGAAGCTTGCGGGCGATGTCGTAGACATAGCCGGTCGACTTGTAGCCGTTGGCCGGGAAGGCGAACCGCGCGCCGCACAGCTCCAGATAGCGCAGCCAGATCGATGTGGCGAGGATGTGCATCTGGCGGCCGGCGTCGTTGACGTAGTACTCGCGGTGTACGTCATAGCCGACGGCGGCCAGCAGGTCGGCCACCGCCGCGCCATAGGCCGCGCCACGACCATGCCCGACATGCAGCGGGCCGGTCGGGTTGGCGGAGACGAACTCGACCATGACCCTCCTGCCCGCCCCGTGCGCGGAATGACCAAAGGCATCGCCCGCGTCCAGCGCCTGACGGACGGCGTCGAACACGGCGGATTCGCGCACGAACAGGTTGATGAAGCCCGGACCCGCGATCTCGACCTTTTCGAGCAGCGATGCAGACGGCAGCGCGGCGATCAGGCGCTCGGCGAAGGCGCGCGGGGCCATGCCCAGCGGCTTGGCCAGCTGCATGGCGATGTTGGACGCGAAGTCGCCGTGGCCACGGTCCTTGGCCCGCGTCAGCTGCGGGCTGATGTTTTCCGGCAGCGGCAGCCCCTCGGCGCGCAAGGCGTCCAGCGCACGGGAGACGAGATGTTCAAGCTGTTCTTTCACGGAAAATACCCATCGGGACGATGTTGCAATCGATCATTTTAACCAGCCCAGGGCGCGCCGGGGAGCCCCGCCCCTTATTTAATTAGCCCATGTCCTGCGGATCGACATCCAGCGACCATCGTACCCCACGGCTTTCAGGCCATGAGCGCACCGCCGGAAGCAGCCTGTCCAGCAGCAGGTGCAGCGCCTCCCGGCGCCGACTGGAGAGCATCAGCTGATGCCGGAACCGCCCCGCCCTGCGCTCCAACGGGGCAGGGACAGGGCCGTAGACATGCACATCCGCCGGCATGCTCGCGATCCATTCGCCGCAGCGCTCAAGCATGGCCAGACTGCGTGCGGCATCCCTGGCCTCGGCCCTGAGCATGGCGAGATGGCTGAATGGCGGCAAGTTGGCCAGGCGCCGCTCATGCATCAATGCCTTGGCACACGCATCGAACCCACCCCGCAGCAGCGCCTGCAGCAAGGGGTGCTCGGGCTGGTGGGTCTGAATGAGCACTTCTCCGGGGCGTTCCGCGCGCCCCGCGCGCCCCGCGACCTGCACGATCAATTGCACCAGCCGTTCCGGCGCACGGAAATCATTGCTGAACAGGCCGCGGTCGGCATCCAGCACCACCGCCAGGGTCACCCCCGGAAAGTCATGCCCCTTGGCCAGCATCTGGGTCCCGAGGAGGATCCGCGCCTCGCCGGCCCTGGCGCGGGCAAGCTTCGCCTCAAGCGCGCCCTTGCGACGGGTGGTGTCCCGGTCGATGCGCTCGAAGGGGAATTCGGGGAACAGGCCCTGAATCACCATCTCCAGGCGCTCCGTGCCCTGCCCCGGCATGTCCAGCTCGCTCGAGCCGCAGGCTGAGCAATGGCGCGGCAGCGGGCGCTCCGCGCCACAGTGATGGCAGACCAGCCGATGGCGGGATCGATGCACCGTCATCGGCGCGCTGCACTGACGGCATGACTCATGCCCGCCGCAGGCATGGCACAGGAGCGCGGGGGCGAAACCCCGCCGGTTGAGGAACAGCAACACCTGCCCGCCCGCGACCAGATGATCGCGCATCCGCTCAATCAGCGGGGCCGACAAGCCTTCATGCATGGGGCGGCGCCGGACATCCAGCACCTCCATGCGCGGCAGCCGTGCCCCAGCGGCACGCTTCTTGAGGCGCAAAAGCCTGTAGCGCCCTTGTTCGACATTGAACAGACTCTCAAGGGATGGCGTCGCGGAGCCAAGCACGATGGGTATCCCGCGCTGCATCGCGCGCACCACGGCAACATCGCGCGCGTGATAGCGCATCCCTTCCTGCTGCTTGTAGGAGCCATCGTGCTCTTCATCCACAACGATCAGGGCAAGTCGGGGCATGGGCGTGAATACCGCCGAACGCGTGCCGATGATGACCCTGGCCTGACCCTTCCAGCTTCTTATCCATGCCTCGCGCCGCGCATTGTCCGTCATGCCCGAATGCAGGACCACGACGCCGCCGGGGAGCCGTGACGAGAAACGCTCAACAAGTTGCGGGGTCAGTGAAATCTCGGGCACGAGCACCAGGACCTGCCCGCCGCGCGCGATCACATCGTCCATCAGCGCGAGGTAAACCTCCGTCTTCCCGCTGCCCGTGATCCCGTGGAGCAGGAAGGCGGAAAAGGCCTCGCGCCCGGACAGGATCATGGAGCACGCGGCCTGCTGCTCCTCATTCAATGACACGCCCGACGGAACGAGCGCATCCGCGACACCCCCCCCACCCTGGGGAAGGGCGATGCGGCGCACCCAGCCCTTGTCACGCATGGCACGCAGGGTTGCCGCATGACCCGAGAGATCAGCGTCGGAAAGCATGCCCCCCGAGGACCGGAACCGCTCCAACAGGGCGGTTTGCAGCCTTGAGCGGCTGGCCGCATGGGGCGCGGCATCATCCACGACCCAGCCCTGGGGCACGGGAAGATCCATACCCCCGCCATCCCTCAGGGCCACGGGCAGCATCTGCGCCAACACCTCGCCCAGGGGAGCGTGGTAATACCTGGCCAGCCATTCGCCAAGCCTGATATCCGCCGGGGCAAGCAAGGCATCCTCGTCAAGCAGGGATGCAATGGGCTTGAGTTCATCCAACGGCAACGAAGAGCCATCCTGGCGCCCCAGAACTATCCCCAGGCGCTCCCCCGCCCCGAAGGGGACGCGCACGCGCGCGCCCACCGGACAGGCCTCGGCCGTCATGCCCGCGGGCGGCACATAGTGAAACTCGCCTTCAAGGGGGGCCGCCACCGCAACACTTATGATTTGGACATCCGGAGTCATGGCCAACACTCTACAGCACGGAACAAGCCCCGCGCGCACCCGCATATTTGACAACCGCGCGGATTGACGGATAATGCACGGCCTCATATTTGCAATACCTCCCTGTTATAGGGCCAAATTTCCAGGAGACCTCCGTGGCTAATATCGCATCCGCCAAGAAGCGCGCTCGTCAGAGCGAAAACAACCGCATCCGCAACGTAGCACTGCGCTCCCGCGTGCGCACCTTCATCAAGAAGACCCTGAAGGCGATCTGGAGCGGCGACAAGGTCGCGGCCCATGCCGCCTACAAGGAAGCCCAGCCGGTCATCGACAGCATGGTCAACAAGGGCATCCTGCACAGGAACACCGCCGCGCGCGCCAAGAGCCGCCTGAACAGCAACATCAAGGCCATGGCCTGATAACAGAACGCTCTTCCTGAAGAAAACCGGCCATTGGCCGGTTTTTTTATGGCCTGAAATTCAGCAAGCATGCGGGTAAAGGCACTTACTTCATTCAATGCCCTACCCCATCGACACAAAATAAAAAAGCCGGGATGAACCCGGCTTTTTCAATCACGCATCAACAGCGCATGAGAAATCACTCAGCGTCGGCGGCAACCGGACGGTCCACGAGCTCGACGTAGGCCATCGGTGCATTGTCGCCAGGGCGGAAACCACACTTGAGGATACGGATGTAACCACCCGGACGCTCCTTGAAGCGCGGACCCAGGTCAGTGAACAGCTTTCCGACCACGTCGTTGTCGCGCGTGCGCGCAAAAGCCAGGCGACGCTTGGCGACGCTGTCAACCTTGGCCAGGGTGATCAGCGGCTCGGCGATGCGACGGAGTTCCTTCGCCTTCGGCAAGGTGGTACGAATGACCTCGTGCGTGAACAGCGAGTTAGTCATGTTGCGCAGCATGAGGTTGCGGTGCTCTGCATCGCGGCTCAGCTGACGTCCAATATTACGGTGACGCATTGTCTTAGTCCTTCAACATATCCGCCGATCAGGCGGACTTGTCAGAGAGGTTTTGAAGTTCAGCCGGCGGCCAGTTTTCAAGCTTGACGCCGAGAGAGAGGCCATGCCTTGCAAGCACGTCCTTGATCTCGGTCAGAGACTTCTTGCCAAGATTGGGGGTCTTGAGCAGTTCAATCTCGGTACGCTGAATCAGGTCACCGATAAAGTAGATATTCTCCGCCTTCAGGCAGTTGGCGGAACGCACGGTCAGCTCGAGATCGTCGACCGGACGCAAAAGCACCGGATCGACGCCGCTTTCGCGGACCACCGGACGCTCGATCCTTTCCGCCTGAAGGTCGATGAACACGGCAAGCTGCTCCTGGAGGATGCCCGCCGCGTTGCGGATGGCGTCTTCCGGGGAGACAGCGCCGTTGGTCTCGATATCGAGAACCAGCGAGTCCAGGTCAGTGCGCTGCTCGACACGCGCACGCTCAACCGCATACGCGACCTTGCGGACCGGAGAGAATGACGCATCGACACGCAGACGACCGATGACAGAGCTTTCGTCGGCATCGGCGCGACGCTGGGAGGCCGGCACATAGCCGCGACCACGCTCAACACGCAAGGTCATGTTCAGATTGCCTTCCTTGTTGAGGTGGGCAATCACGTGATCCGGATTCAGGATCTCGATGGCCGCATCACCCTTCAGGTCGGCTGCGGTGACGACACCCGGGCCCTGCTTGCGCACGGTCAAGGATGCCTCGTCACGTCCATGCAGCGCGATCGACAGCCCCTTGAGGTTCAGGAGGATCTCGATGACATCCTCCTGGACACCCTCGAGCGCGGTGTATTCATGCACCACGCCCTCGATCTCCGCCTCGGTCACCGCAGCGCCCGGGATGGAGGAAAGAAGGATGCGGCGCAGGGCGTTACCCAGAGTATGACCGAAACCACGTTCCAGGGGCTCAAGGACAACCCGCGCCTGACGCGGATTGTGAGCCTGAACCTGGATGGCACGAGGCTTCAGCAGCTCATTCATTTTGTCCTGCATGAAGCTAGTCCCCAGTCTTACTTGGAATAGAGTTCTACGACCAGCGACTCGTTGATGTCGGCAGGCAGATCGGCACGGTCAGGCATACGCTTGAACACGCCTTCGAACTTGGAAGCATCCACCGACATCCACTCGGGAGCACCGCCGCGCTGAGCGGTAATCTCGATGGAATCGGCAATGCGCTGCTGCTTGCGGGACTTCTCACGCACGGCGACAACGTCTTCGGGGCTGACCTGGTAGGACGCGATGTTCACGGTCTGGCCGTTGACAGCGATCGCCTTGTGGCTGACCAGCTGACGGGCTTCGGCGCGCGTGGTGGCAAAGCCCATACGGTAGACGACGTTGTCCAGGCGCGCCTCGAGAAGACGCAACAGGTTTTCACCGGTAGAGCCCTTGAGACCCGAGGCCTTCTTGTAGTAGTTGCGGAACTGGCGCTCGAGGACACCGTAAATACGACGCAGCTTCTGCTTTTCGCGCAGCTGCAATGCGTAGTCGGAGATCTTCGGACGACGCGCGGCAGCACCATGCTGACCGGGCGGGCGTTCGAGATGACATTTGCTGTCCAGCGCGCGAACGCCAGACTTGAGGAACAGATCCGTGCCTTCGCGACGGCTCAGTTTGCACTTGGGACCGATATAACGTGCCATTGATCAATACTCCATCACACGCGGCGGCGCTTGGGGGGACGGCAACCGTTGTGGGGGATCGGGGTCACATCAGTGATGCTGCCGACCTTGTAGCCCACATTGTTGAGCGCGCGGACCGCGGACTCGCGACCGGGACCCGGACCCTTGACGAGAACGTCGAGGTTCTTCAGGCCATAGGCCTTGGCGGCCTCGCCAGCGCGCTCGGCCGCCACCTGCGCGGCAAACGGCGTGCTCTTGCGGGAACCACGGAAACCGGAACCACCCGAGGTGGCCCAGGACAGGGTATTGCCCTGGCGATCCGTGATCGTGATGATGGTGTTATTGAAAGACGCGTGAATGTGAGCGAGGCCGTCGGTGACGACCTTCTTCACTTTCTTACGCGACTGAGCCGATGCTTTAGCCATTTAAATCCTACTCTGAACTCAGAAGTATTGAGCCCGAATCACTTACGGACCGGGCGACGCGGGCCCTTGCGGGTACGCGCATTAGTCTTGGTACGCTGACCGCGAACCGGAAGACCACGACGGTGACGCAGACCACGGTAGCAACCCATGTCCATCAAACGCTTGATGCTCATGGAAACTTCGCGGCGAAGGTCACCTTCCACGGTGAACTTAGCGACTTCGGCGCGCAGGGCCTCGACCTCGGCTTCCGCCAGATCACGAACCTTTGCGTCCGGGCGCACGCCAGCACTTACGCAGATCTGCTTGGCGCGGACGTTGCCGATGCCGTAGATCGAAGTCAGTGCAATGACAGTGTGCTTGTTCACCGGGATGTTAATACCAGCGATACGTGCCATGTTTTTCCCCCAGGAAAATGGGAAGCGCGGGATTATATCCCCCGCGCCTCGTTAATTCAACAGGTTAATTCGAATGTTCAGCGGCCGCCGAGGCCACCAAGCCCGCGCAGGTGGGCCTTGCGCATCAGGCCTTCGTACTGGTGAGACATCATGTGCGCCTGCATCTGGGCCATGAAATCCATAAGTACGACAACAATGATGAGCAACGAGGTGCCGCCGAAATAAAACGGTACATTCCAGTACAGGATCAGGAATTCCGGCAGCAGGCAGACCACGGTGATGTAGATCGCGCCCCAGAATGTAAGACGAGTCAGGACGCCATCGATGTAGCGCGCGGTGTGCTCACCAGGACGGATGCCTGGAACGAATGCCCCGGATCGTTTCAGATTGTCCGCCGTCTCACGCGCGTTGAAGACCAGCGCGGTGTAGAAGAAGGCGAAGAAAATGATCGCCGCGGCATAGAACATCACATACAACGGCTGCCCGGGAGACAGGGTGGCGGCAAGGTTCTTGAGCCACTCCATACCCTCCGAACGACCGAACCAGTCGCCCAGGGTCGCCGGGAACAGGATGATGCTCGAGGCGAAAATCGGCGGAATGACGCCCGCCATGTTCAACTTGAGCGGCAGGTGGGATGTCTGAGCACCCATCATCTGCCCACCCTGCTGGCGCTTGGCGTAGTTCACGGTGATACGCCGCTGGCCACGCTCCACGAAGATCACGAAGCCGGTCACCGCAACGGCGAGCCCGATGAGGAGGAAAAGCACCAGAAGATTCATCTCCCCGGTACGGACCAACTCGAAGGTGCCGCCGATCGCAGAGGGCAAGCCAGCCACGATACCGGCGAAGATGATCAGGGAGATGCCGTTGCCTATGCCCCGCTCGGTGATCTGCTCACCGAGCCAGACCAGGAGCATGGTTCCCGTGACCAGCGTCAGGGTCGCCGTCAGCAGGAAGCCGTAACCGGCGTTGATGACGAGCGACTCCCCGCCGACCTGTTGCCCCTGAAGCGCGATCGACACGCCAAGGGCCTGGAACAGGGCGAGACCCAGCGTCCCATAACGCGTGTACTGGGTGATTTTCCGCCGGCCGGCATCGCCTTCCTTCTTGAGCTGCTCAAGGCTCGGGACCACGACTGTCAGGAGCTGCACGATGATGGAGGCCGAAATGTACGGCATGACACCAAGCGCGAAGATCGACATGCGCTCAAGCGCGCCACCCGAGAACATGTTGAACATGTCCAGAATCGAGCCGCGCGACTGTTCGAACAACGCCTCCATGACCTGGGCATCGATGCCCGGCAAGGAGATGAAGGTACCGATCCTGAACACCACCAGGGCGCCAAGTACGAAAAAAATGCGCTGGCGGAGCTCGGACAATTTCCCAGCCCCGGCCAGCGCAGCGATGCCTGCGTTTCGCGACACGTTTTACTCCACCTGGCCACCGGCCGCGACAATCGCAGCGACAGCACCTTTGGTAGCTTTGATGCCCTTCAGCGTGACCGCCTTGGTGACTTCGCCGGAAAGGACGACTTTCACGAAGCGAATATCACGACGGATGATGCCGGAGGACTTGAGGGTTGCCAGGCTGACTTCGGAGCCGTCGACCTTGTTCAACGCGGACAACGGAAGTTCTGCGCTGACAAGTGACTTCATGGTCACGAAGCCGACCTTGGGCAGACGACGCTGCATCGGCATCTGACCGCCTTCGAAGCCGGTCTTGTAGTGACCGGCGCGGGAATGCTGGCCCTTGTGGCCACGACCAGCCGTCTTGCCCAGGCCTGAACCAATGCCACGACCGACGCGACGCGGGGCCTTCTTGCTGCCTTCGGCAGGCTTGAGATCGTTCAGGTGCATCTCAGTTGGCCTCCACGCTCAGAAGGTAATGAACCTTGTTGATCATACCGCGATTCTCAGGCGTGTCGATGACTTCGACAGTGTGATTCATGCGGCGCAAGCCAAGGCCGCGCACACAGGCCTTGTGGGCCTGGAGTCGGCCGGCGACGCTCTTGACGAGCGTAACCTTGATTTTCGCTTTATCGGTCATGACATTATCCCAGGATATCTTCCACGCGCTTGCCACGCTTGGCGGCTACGCGCTCTGGCGAACTCATGTCGCGCAGGCCATTGATGGTCGCGCGAATCATGTTCATCTGGTTGCGGGTGCCGACGCACTTGGCAAGTACGTTACGGACGCCCACGGCCTCGAACACGGCGCGCATCGCACCGCCCGCAATCAGACCGGTACCTTCACTGGCGGGCTTCATGAATACAGAAGCGGCGCCATGACGGCCCTTGATGTCATATTGCAGGGTGCCGTTGTTGAGCGCGACGTTGAACATATTGCGGCGCGCTTTTTCCATGGACTTCTGGATGGCAGCCGGCACTTCACGCGCCTTGCCATAACCGAAGCCTACGCGGCCATTCCCATCACCCACCACAGTCAGTGCTGTGAAGGAGAAAATACGACCACCCTTGACCGTCTTGGATACACGGTTGACGGACACGAGCTTCTCGATCATGCCGTCGGTAGTGGTGTTTTCGGCTTCAACCTTCATCGTCATGCACCTTAGAACTGCAGACCGTGTTCACGCGCGGCATCCGCCAGCGCCTTCACACGACCGTGATATTTGAAACCCGAGCGGTCGAAGGCGACCTTCTCGACACCTGCCGCCTTCGCCTTCTCGGCGATGGTGCGACCCACGGCGGTAGCGGCATCAACGTTACCGGTGTACTTCACACCCGAGCGGACATCGCCAACCACCGTCGAGGCGCTGGCGATGACCTGGGCGCCATCGGCAGCAATGATTTGAGCATAGATATGACGCGGCGTGCGGTAGATGCACAGACGCGGCATCCCGAGCTCGCTGATTTTTGCGCGGCCGCGACGTGCGCGGCGCAGACGTTGTTCTTTCTTGGCGTTCATGCTGGCACCTTACTTCTTCTTCGCTTCCTTACGCACAATGATCTCATTCGCGTACTTGACGCCCTTGCCCTTGTACGGCTCGGGCGGACGGAAGCCGCGGATTTCAGCCGCGACCTGACCTACGACCTGCTTGTCACTTCCCTTGATGACGATTTCAGTCTGGGACGGAGTCTCAGCTGTCACGCCTGCCGGGAGTGCATAGTTCACGGGATGGGAGAAGCCAAGGCTCAGGTTGAGCGTCGCGCCCTGGGCCTGGGCGCGATAACCGACGCCCACCAATTGCAGGCGACGTTCAAAACCAGCACTCACGCCGGTAACCATGTTCTGGGCAACGGCACGCATGGTACCCGCGAGGGCATTGGAGGCCTGCGCCTCGTCAGCCGGACCGAACTGGATGACGCCATCCTTGATTTCAGCCTTGACCTGCGGGTGGACGTTGAGGTCATGAGCGCCTTTCGGCCCCTTGACACGCAGCGTCATACCATCCAGTACCACCTCGACGCCCTTGGGCACTGTGATAGGTTGTTTAGCGACTCGGGACATTACTTATTACCTGAATTTCTTAGCTAACGGTGCAAAGCACCTCGCCACCATGCCCTGCGGCACGGGCGACGCGATCGGTCATCACGCCATGCGAAGTGGAGACAATGGCCACACCCAGTCCACCGAGGACCTTGGGCAGCTCAGTTGCACCACGGAAGATACGCAGACCCGGGCGGCTTACGCGCTGGATCTTCTCGATGACCGGGCGGCCTTCGAAATACTTCAACTTGATGGTCAGAACCGGACGCACGTCGGAACTCACCTGAAACTCGGCGATGTAGCCCTCGTCCTTCAGCACCTGGCACATGGCCAGCTTGAGCTTGGAGGACGGCATGGCTACTTCGGCCTTACGCGCCGACTGACCGTTGCGTACGCGGGTCAGCATGTCGGCGATCGGATCATTCATGCTCATTTATAGACTCTCCGAATTACCAGCTGGCCTTGCGCAGACCCGGAATATCACCCGACATGGCGTGTTCACGCAGCTTGTTACGGCCGAGGCCGAACTTGCGGTAAACACCATGCGGACGACCGGTGACTTCGCAACGGTTGCGCTGACGGCACTTGCTGGAGTCGCGCGGAAGCGTGCTCAGCTTGGCCATGGCCGCCATACGGTCCTCGAAGGAGGTCTCTTCAGCAGAGATGATCTTCTTGAGTTCGGCACGCTTGGCGGCGTACTTGGTTACCAGCTGGGTGCGCTTCTTTTCACGCATCAGCATTGAAGTTTTTGCCATCAGTCAGCCCTCAGCGACGGAACGGGAATTCAAAAGCCTCGAGCAACGCACGGGCATGATCATCCGAACGCGCAGAGGTGGTGATGGTGATGTCCATACCACGCAGGGCGTCGATCTTGTCGTAATCGATCTCCGGGAAGATGATCTGCTCACGAACGCCCATGCTGTAGTTGCCGCGACCGTCAAAGGACTTCGGGTTCAGGCCCCGGAAGTCGCGGATACGGGTCGTGGAGATCGCGATCAGGCGATCCAGGAACTCATACATGTGTTCGCTGCGCAGGGTCACCTTCACGCCCAGCGGCATGCCTTCGCGGAGCTTGAAGCCCGCGATCGACTTGCGCGCATAGGTCACGACCGGCTTCTGCCCGGAAATGGCTGCCATTTCGGCAACGGCATTCTCGATCACTTTCTTGTCACGCGCGGAATCACCCAGGCCCATGTTGAGCGTGATTTTTTCCAGGCGTGGAACGGCCATGACATTCGCAATGCCCAGCTTCTCCTGAAGCTGCTTTACGATGGTCTGGCGATAATAATCTTTAAGTCTGGCCATGGGCGCACCTTATGCGTCAACGACTTCGCCGTTGGACTTGAAGAAACGCACCTTGCGTCCATCGTCCAGCGTACGGAAGCCTACCCGATCACCCTTTTGGGTCGCGGGATTAAACAGCATTACATTAGAAACTTCAATCGGCATCTCTTTATCGATGATGCCACCAGGAACGCCGGTCATCGGATTGGGCTTCTGGTGCTTCTTCACCATGTTGATGCCCTGAACGAGGATACGGTTACCCTCGCCGACCTTAAGGACGGAGCCGCGACGGCCCTTGTCCTTGCCGGTGATGACGACGATTTCATCGCCTTTACGAATCTTGCGCATCTTTCAGCACCCCACTCAGAGCACTTCAGGCGCCAGCGATACGATCTTCATGAACTTGTCGCCGCGGAGTTCGCGGGTCACTGGTCCGAAGATACGAGTACCGATGGGCTCGAGTTTGTTGTTCAGCAGCACGGCGGCATTGCCGTCGAAGCGGATGACGGAGCCATCGGCGCGACGGATGCCCTTGGCGGTACGAACGACGACGGCATTGTAGACGTCGCCCTTCTTGACCTTGCCACGGGGGATGGCGTCCTTGACGCTCACCTTGATGATGTCACCCACGCCAGCATAACGACGATGGGAGCCACCAATCACCTTGATACACTGCACTTTCTTGGCGCCGCTGTTGTCGGCGGCGTCCAGCACGGATTGCATCTGAATCATGGATTAGTCCTCAACCTGCGGTGGCGCGTTCGATGACGCGCACCAGGTTCCATGCCTTGGTCTTGGAGACCGGACGGCACTCGACGATTTCCACCTTGTCGCCCGCGCGAGAATCGTTGTTCTCGTCATGCACGTGCAGCTTGGTGGAGCGCGTCATGTATTTGCCGTAGATCGGGTGCTTCACGCGACGCTCGATCAGGACAACGATGGACTTGTCCATCTTGTCGCTTACGACAGTACCCACGAGGGTGCTCTTGGTATGTTCAGTCATGATCAACCCTCAGCCCTTTCACCAAGAACCATCTTGATGCGCGCGATATCGCGACGCACCTGACGGACCTGGTGCGGCTTGACGGCCTGGGAAAGGCCAGCCTGCATGCGCAGATTGAATTGCTCCTTGCGCAATGCAAGCAGCTCCTGATTCAGCTCGTCCGCAGACTTGCCACGAAGTTCGTTTACATTCATCACATCACCGTCCGGGACACAAAGATTGTCTTGACCGGAAGCTTTGCGGCGGCAAGACCAAAGGCCTCGCGTGCAATATCTTCGGTGACACCCTCGATTTCGTACAGCATCTTGCCGGGCTGGATCTTGGCCACCCAGTATTCGACGCTACCCTTGCCTTTACCCATACGCACTTCAAGCGGCTTGGTGGTGATCGGCGTGTCCGGGAACACGCGAATCCACAGCTTGCCGCCACGCTTGACGCGACGGGTGATGGCACGACGGGCGGCCTCGATCTGACGGGAGGTCAGATTGCCGCGCTCGACGGACTTCAGGCCGAACTCGCCGAAGCTGACTTCGTTTCCAACCTGCGCCAGGCCGCGATTCTTGCCTTTGAATTGCTTACGGAATTTGGTTCTTTTTGGCATCAACATGGCTTAAACCTCAGGCCTTTGCCTTTTTCGACGCGGCATCCTGAACACCAAAGACTTCACCTTTGTACACCAGCACTTTCACGCCGATGATGCCGTAGGTGGTCTTGGCTTCAGCAAAGCCGTAATCGATTTCAGCACGCAGTGTATGGAGCGGAACGCGACCTTCACGAACCCATTCGGTACGTGCGATTTCAGCACCGCCCAGACGGCCGGACATGATGATCTTGATGCCCTGGGCACCGAGACGCATGGTGTTCTGCACGGCACGCTTCATGGCGCGGCGGAACATGATGCGCTTCTCGAGCTGCTGGGTGATGCTTTCGGCAACCAGCTGGGCATCCATTTCCGGCTTGCGGATCTCTTCAACGTTTACCTTGACGTTGGCCACGGGCAGACCCAGCATCGGCGCCACTTCGGCACGCAGACGCTCGATGTCCTCACCCTTCTTGCCGATCACGATGCCCGGACGGGCGGTGTGAACGGTGATGAAGGCCGAACGCGCGGGACGCTCAATGGTGATCTTGCTCACGGAGGCGTGGGCAAGCTTCTTCTTGAGGTAGTCACGCACCTGAATGTCGTTATTCAGATACTTTGGGAATGTCTTGCTATCAGCGAACCAGGTGGAATTCCAGCCGGTAGATACGCCGAGACGGAAACCCGTCGGATGAATTTTCTGACCCATACGAGTGCTCCCTTATTTCTCGGCCACAGTCACATTGATGTGACTGGTGCGCTTGACGATGCGGTTAGCACGACCCTTGGCACGAGCATGAAGACGCTTCATCACGGGACCCTCATCAACATTGATGGAGGCCACGCGAAGCGCATCGATATCAGCACCTGCATTGTGTTCGGCATTGGCGATGGCGGACTGGATCACCTTGCTCACCAGGCCAGCGGCCTTCTTGTTGGTGAACTTGAGGATCTGCAGGGCCTCGGCAACATGCTTGCCACGGACGAGGTCGGCCACCAGGCGGACCTTCTGGGGCGAAATATGTGCGTATTTGTGTACGGCATTGGCTTGCATCACGTCACCCCTTAGCGCTTGGCTTTCTTGTCCGCCACGTGACCCTTGTAGGTACGCGTGGGGGAGAATTCGCCGAGCTTGTGGCCAACCATCTGGTCAGTCACCAGGACCGGCACATGCTGCTTGCCGTTATGCACGGCAAGGGTCAGGCCCACCATGTTCGGCAGAATCATGGAGCGACGGGACCAGGTTTTAATGGGACGCTTGTTGCCCGCCTGGACAGCATCCTCAACCTTCTTGAAAAGGTGGTGGTCCACAAAGGGACCTTTTTTCAATGAACGCGGCACCTTGAATCCCTCAATTACTTCGTGCGACGACGCACGATGAACTTATCAGTACGCTTGTTGTTGCGCGTCTTGTAGCCCTTGGTCGGAACGCCCCACGGGGTGACCGGGTGACGACCACCCGATGTACGGCCTTCACCACCACCATGCGGGTGGTCGACCGGGTTCATCACCACACCACGGACGGTCGGACGGATGCCCAACCAACGCTTCGCACCGGCCTTGCCGTAGTTGCGAAGGTTGTGCTCGTGGTTGCTGACCTCGCCCAGGGTGGCACGGCAATCAACGTGAACCTTGCGCATCTCGCCGGAGCGAAGACGCAGGGTGGCGTAAGCACCTTCACGGGCAATGAGCTGGGCATAGGTGCCCGCACTGCGCGCAATCTGGGCACCACGACCCGGCTTCAGCTCGATGGCATGCACCGTGGAACCGACCGGAATGTTGCGCAGCGGCATGGCATTGCCCGGCTTGATCGGGGACTCGACGCCGGAAGATACGGCATCGCCCACGCTCATGCCCTTGGTGGCAAGAATGTAGCGACGCTCGCCATCCGCGTACTTGAGCAGGGCGATATGGGCAGTGCGGTTAGGATCGTGCTCGACGCGCTCAACAACGGCAGGAATGCCATCCTTGTCGCGCTTGAAGTCGATCAGGCGATACTGCTGCTTGTGACCACCACCGATGTGGCGAACGGTGATGCGACCATAATGGTTACGACCACCGGACTTGGTCTTTTTCTCCACCAGGGCAGCCCAAGGGGTGCCCTTCCAGAGGTGCGACTTGTCGATCATCACCGCGCCGCGGCGGCCCGGTGATGTCGGTTTTGCTTTCTTAAGAGCCATGATTCTTGAACCTCGTGAGCTTAGGCGCCAACGCCGTAATCAATGGTCTGACCGGCAGCCAGCTTCACGTAGGCCTTTTTCCATGCCTTACGCGCGCCCTCTCGCCCACGGAAACGCTTGAGCTTCGGCTTGACGTTAACCACGTTAACCTGCTCAACAGTGACCTTGAACAGGGATTCGACAGCCTGCTTGATCTCGATCTTGGTTGCATCAGTGGCAACCTTGAAGACGTGCTGGCCAGCCACCGCATTCACAAGCGAAGCTTTCTCGGTGACGTGCGGAGCACGCAGAACCTGAAGGATACGTTCAGCATTCATGACAGCCACTCCTCAACCATCTTCAGCGCGGCAACGGTGATAACCACCTGATCGGAACCGACCAGACTCACCGGATCAAGCGCGCGCGGATCAAGCACACCCACATCACCCAGGTTGCGCGCGGCAAGATACAGGTTCTCGCTCACAACCTCGGGGACCAGCAGGGTCACGCCATTGAAACCCATGCCATTGAGCAGGGAAACAACAAGCTTGGTCTTCGGCGCCTCGACATCGATAGCATCGACAACGAACAGGCGACCCTGGCGAACCAGCTCGGAGAAGATCCCGCTCATCGCGACGCGATAAGCCTTACGGTTGATCTTCTGCTCATAGTTGCGCGGCTGGGCTGCGAAGGCGCGACCACCGGTACGCCAGATCGGGGAACGGGTCGTACCCGCACGGGCACGACCCGTACCCTTCTGACGCCATGGCTTGATGCCGCCACCACTCACTTCGGAGCGGGTCTTCTGGGCCTTGGTACCGGAACGGGAGGCCGCCATGTAGGCAACCACCGCCTGGTGAACCAGACCTTCATTGAATTCGCGACCAAACACGCCGTCGGCAACCTGAACGGAGCCACCATTCTGAAGTTTGATCTCCATTACTTGGCCCCCTTCGCCTTGATGGACGGACGCACGATCAGATCACCGCCATCAGAGCCCGGAACGGCGCCCTTGACCAGCAGCAGACCGCGCTCGGCATCGACACGCACAACCGTCAGGTTCTGAGCAGTAACACGCTCGTCGCCCATATGACCGGCCATGCGCTTGCCCTTCCATACACGACCCGGGGTCTGGCGCTGACCAATGGAACCCGGCACACGGTGCGAACGGGAGTTACCATGGGTCGCGTCCTGGGTACGGAAGTTGTGACGCTTGACCGTACCGGCAAAACCCTTACCGATGCTCTGGCCGGTGACATCAACCGCCTGACCAGACTCGAACATTTCCACGGAGATCTGGGCGCCCGCCTCGTACTGGGAGAGGACATCCTCACCCACGCGGAACTCCCACAGGCCACGACCCGCCTCGACACCCGCCTTGGCGAAATGACCCGCAGCGGCCGAGGTCACGCGCGTGGCGCGACGCACACCGACAGTCACCTGCAGGGCGGAGTAACCGTCGCTCTCAAGCGTTTTCACCTGAGTAACGCGATTAGGCGTGACCTCGATCACCGTAACCGGCACCGACAAGCCCGCGTCATCAAAGACGCGAGTCATGCCGACCTTACGACCGACAACACCTAGCGACATGATTTTTCCTCTTACAGCACCGATTACGATTGACCGGCGCCAATAAAATTTCTGAAACCTCAAAAACACATCGACCCGGAGAACTTAACCCTCCAGGTCGAGCGAGCTGCGCAATATAGCAGCTATCAAGGCAAATGAAAAGCCCCGCGCAATGAACCGCTTTCGCGGCTCAATGCAAGCGAATCAGTTCAGCTTGATTTGTACATCCACGCCAGCGGCGAGATCGAGCTTCATCAGCGCATCAACGGTCTTGTCCGTCGGATCGACGATTTCAAGCAGACGCTTGTGAGTCAGCAGTTCGTACTGGTCACGGGCATCCTTGTTGACGTGCGGAGAAACGAGAACCGTAAAGCGTTCGGTCTTGGTGGGAAGGGGGATCGGCCCCTTCACACGCGCACCGCTACGCTTGGCGGAATCAACGATCTCGCTCGCCGAGCGGTCGATCAGCCGATGATCGAACGACTTCAGACGGATACGGATGGTTTGCTTCGCCATGTTTATTACTCGATGATCTTGGAGACGACGCCGGCGCCGACGGTACGGCCGCCTTCGCGAATCGCGAAGCGCAGACCTTCTTCCATGGCGATCGGGTTGATCAGGGTCACGGTCATGGCGACGTTGTCACCCGGCATGACCATCTCGATACCTTCCGGCAGCTGGCAGGCGCCCGTCACGTCGGTGGTGCGGAAGTAGAACTGCGGACGGTAGTTGTTGAAGAACGGGGTGTGACGACCGCCCTCTTCCTTGCTCAGCACGTACACTTCGCAGTCGAACTTGGTGTGCGGCTTGACGGTGTTCGGCTTGCACAGCACCTGGCCGCGCTCGACGTCGTCACGCTTGGTGCCGCGCAGCAGCAGGCCGACGTTGTCGCCCGCCATGCCCTGGTCCAGAAGCTTGCGGAACATCTCGACGCCGGTGACGATGGATTTCTGGGTCGGGCGGATGCCGACGATTTCCACTTCCTCACCCACCTTGATGATGCCGCGCTCGATACGACCGGTCACGACAGTGCCGCGACCGGAGATGGAGAACACGTCCTCGACCGGCATCAGGAAGGTGCCGTCAATGGCACGCTCAGGCTCCGGGATGTAGCTGTCGAGGGCTTCGAGCAGCTTGATGACGGAGGGCGCGCCGATCTCGGACTGATCACCCTGAAGGGCCTTCAGCGCGGAACCGGTGATGATCGGGGTGTCGTCGCCCGGGAAGTCGTAGCTGGAGAGCAGCTCGCGGATCTCCATTTCGACCAGCTCGAGCAGCTCGGCATCGTCCACCATGTCGGCCTTGTTCAGGAACACGACGATGTACGGTACGCCCACCTGACGGGACAGGAGGATGTGCTCGCGGGTCTGCGGCATGGGACCGTCAGCGGCGGAGCAGACCAGGATCGCGCCGTCCATCTGGGCAGCACCGGTGATCATGTTCTTGACGTAGTCGGCGTGACCCGGGCAGTCGACGTGGGCGTAGTGACGCTTGGCGGACTCGTATTCCACATGCGAGGTGGAAATGGTGATGCCACGCGCCTTCTCTTCCGGCGCCTTGTCGATCTCGTCAAACGCCTTCAGCTCGCCACCGAAGGTCTCGGCAGCCACCTTGGTCAGCGCAGCCGTCAGCGTGGTCTTGCCATGGTCAACGTGACCAATGGTGCCCACGTTGACGTGCGGCTTTGTACGCGCGAATTTTTCCTTAGCCATGATTCATGAACCTCATTAATGCTTGTAATTAACCCTTGGCGCCTTTCACGACCGCTTCGGTCACGTTGCGCGGGGCTTCCTGATATTTGGCGAACACCATCGAGTAGCTTGCACGACCCTGGGTTGCGGAACGCAGGTCAGTGGCGTACCCGAACATCTCGGCCAACGGGACTTCGGACTTGATCTTCTTGATCCCGCCGAAGGCGTCTTCCATGCCCTGGATCATGCCGCGTCGGCGGTTGATGTCACCAATCACGTCGCCCATGTAATCCTCGGGGGTCTCGACCTCGACCGCCATGATCGGCTCCAGAAGAACCGGACCGGCCTTGACGGCACCTTCCTTGAAGCCCATCGAACCGGCGATCTTGAACGCCATTTCGTTGGAGTCGACGTCGTGATAGGAACCGTCGAACAGGGTGACCTTGATATCCACCATCGGGAAGCCGGCGATCACGCCATTTTTAAGCGCCTCTTCGACGCCCTTGCCCACGGCCGGGATGTATTCACGCGGAACCACGCCACCCACGACGGCATTGACGAACTCGAAGCCCTTGCCTTCCTCGTTCGGCTCGATCTTGAGCCAGACGTGACCATACTGGCCACGACCACCGGACTGGCGAACGAACTTGCCTTCAGCCTCGACGGTGCCGCGAATGGTTTCACGGTAGGCCACCTGCGGCTTGCCCGTGTTGGCCTCGACCTTGAATTCGCGCTTCATGCGATCCACGAGGATCTCGAGGTGAAGCTCACCCATGCCGGAGATGATGGTCTGACCGGATTCCTCATCGGTATGCACGCGGAATGAGGGGTCCTCGGCCGCCAGCTTGGACAGGGCAATGCCCATCTTCTCCTGGTCAGGCTTGGTCTTCGGCTCGACCGCCACGGAGATCACCGGCTCCGGGAACTCCATGCGCTCGAGGGTGATGATGTTCTGCATGTCGCACAGGGTGTCGCCGGTGGTGACGTCCTTCAGACCCACCGCTGCGGCGATGTCGCCCGCGCGCACTTCCTTGATCTCCTCGCGGGTGTTGGCGTGCATCTGCAGGATGCGACCCACACGCTCGCGATTGCTCTTGACCGGGTTGTACACGGTGTCGCCCGAATTGAGCACGCCCGAATAGACGCGGAAGAAGGTCAGGGTACCCACGAACGGGTCGGTCATGATCTTGAACGCCAGGGCCGCGAAGGGCTCGTCGTCGCTCGAATGACGAACGCCTTCCGACTCATTCTCGAGGATGCCATGAATCGGCGGAACCTCGGTCGGGGCCGGCAGGAACTCGATCACGGTGTCGAGCATGGCCTGAACGCCCTTGTTCTTGAACGCGGAGCCGCAGATGGCCGGAATGATCTCAAGCCTGATGGTGCGTGCGCGCAGGCCTGCCTTGATTTCAGCAAGACTCAGCTCTTCCCCGTTAAGGTACTTTTCCATCGACTCTTCGCTGGCCTCGGCAGCCGCCTCGACCAGGCCTTCGCGATACTTGTCGCAGGTCGCCCGAAGATCGGCGGGAATGTCGCGCTCTTCGTAGGTCAGGCCCTTGTCTTCTTCGTTCCAGTAGATCGCCTTCATGCGCAGCAGGTCGACGACACCCTCGAAGGTGTCCTCGGCGCCGATGGGCACTTGCAGCGGAACCGGATTGGCGCCCAGACGCTTCTTGAGCTGATCCATGACGCGGAAGAAGTCCGCGCCGGAGCGGTCCATCTTGTTGACGAAGGCCAGGCGCGGAACCTTGTACTTGTTGGCCTGGCGCCAAACGGTTTCGGACTGAGGCTGCACACCACCGACCGCGCACAGCACGAAGCAGGCGCCGTCGAGCACGCGCAGGGAACGCTCAACCTCGATGGTGAAGTCCACGTGCCCCGGGGTGTCGATGATGTTGACACGATGCTGCTCGAACTGACGATCCATGCCACTCCAGTAGGTGGTGGTCGCGGCAGAGGTGATGGTGATGCCACGCTCCTGCTCCTGCTCCATCCAGTCCATGGTGGCCGCGCCTTCATGCACTTCACCGATCTTGTGGGTTACACCGGTGTAGAACAGAACACGCTCGGTCGTCGTGGTTTTACCAGCATCAATGTGGGCCATGATGCCGATGTTGCGATATCGCTCAATCGGGGTTGTCCGCGCCATGCTCGTCTCTCTAGATTACCAACGGAAGTGAGCAAAGGCCTTGTTGGCCTCGGCCATACGGTGCGTGTCTTCACGCTTCTTGACCGCGGAACCACGGTTCTCGGCGGCGTCCATGAGCTCGCCGGCGAGGCGGTTCTTCATGTCCTTCTCGCCACGCTTGCGCGCGGCGTCGATCAGCCAGCGCATGGCCAGGGAGGTGCGACGCACGGCGCGAACCTCGACCGGCACCTGGTAGGTGGCGCCACCCACGCGACGGGACTTCACCTCGACCGCAGGAGCCACGTTGTCGAGCGCCTTTTCGACGATCTCGACCGCATCACCCTTGCCTTTGGCGATGATGGTATCGATCGCGCCGTACATGATGCCTTCCGCGACGGACTTCTTGCCGTCAAGCATGATCATGTTCACGAACTTGGTGAGCATGGTGTTATGAAACTTCGGATCCGGCAGTACATGACGTACCGGCACTTCACGTCTTCTTGGCATTTCTAGCTACCCTGAAAAAACATTAACCCTTCGGGCGCTTGGCGCCGTACTTCGAGCGGCCCTGGCGACGCTTCGCAACACCCTGGCAGTCCAGAGAACCGCGCACGATGTGATAACGAACACCCGGAAGGTCCTTCACACGACCGCCGCGGATCAGCACGACGGAGTGTTCCTGAAGGTTGTGACCCTCGCCGCCGATGTAACCAATGACTTCGAAGCCATTGGTCAGGCGAACCTTGGCAACCTTGCGGAGTGCGGAGTTCGGCTTCTTCGGGGTCGTGGTGTAAACGCGCGTACAAACGCCGCGACGCTGGGGCGAATTCTGCAATGCGGGCACATTGGACTTTTCGCTCACCCGCGTGCGGGGCTTACGCACCAGCTGGTTGACTGTTGCCATCTAAAAATCTTCTCCAACAGCAAATGGGATCAAGCGGGGCGATCATCAAGCCATAGCACCGCATTGAAAGGGGCCGGATTCTAGTGACCAAGACCCTTCATGTCAATGCCAATCAACGCCCCGTCGGTTTATTCCTCTTCCGAATCACTCGTGACAGGGGTTTCGGCACCCATGCCTACGAGACCGAGGGCTTCCTCCATGCGACGACGACGGTCCTGTCGACGACTCTGGTGGTAAGCCAACCCGGAGCCGGCCGGAATGAGGCGGCCGACGATAACGTTCTCCTTCAAGCCACGGAGTTCATCCACGGCACCGCGCACGGCGGCATCGGTCAGTACGCGAGTGGTTTCCTGGAACGAGGCCGCGGAAACGAAGGACTCGGTCACCAGGGAGGCCTTGGTGATGCCCAGCAGCACGGGCTGGACCTGGGCAGGCATCCTGCCTTTCTCGACCAGGATGCGGTTCTCCTCGAGCATGCGGGCCTTGTCGACCTGCTCGCCCACGATGTAGCCGGAGTCACCGGTTTCGACGATCTCGACCTTGCGCAGCATCTGACGAACAATCACCTCGATGTGCTTGTCGTTGATCTTCACGCCCTGCAGGCGGTAAACGTCCTGGACTTCCTTGCTCAGGTAGGAGGCCATCTCCGCGATGCCGCGCAGACGCAGGATGTCATGCGGACTCAGCTCGCCATCGACAATGACCTCACCGCGGCTGACGTGCTCGCCTTCGAACACGTTGACCTGACGCCACTTCGGAATCAGCTCCTCGTGGATGTCGCCGCTCTCGGCGGTGATGATGACGCGCTGCTTGCCCTTGGTCTCCTTGCCGAAGCTGATGATGCCGGAGATCTCCGCCAGGATGGCCGGATCCTTCGGCTTGCGGGCCTCGAACAGGTCGGCAACACGCGGCAGGCCCCCGGTGATGTCACGGGTCTTCGAGGACTCCTGCGGGATACGGGCGACAAAGTCACCCACTTCCACGCGGTCGCCATCGCTCAGGCTGACGATCGCCTTGCCCGGCAGGAAGTAGTTGGCAGGAAGATCGGTACCCGCGAGCTTGAGATCATTGCCCTTGTCATCGACCAGCTTGACGATCGGACGGAGGTCCTTCGCGGTACCGGCACGCTGCTTCGGATCGGTGATCTCCTTGGACGACAGGCCGGTGATCTCGTCGACCTGCGAGTTGACGGTGATGCCCTCGACGAAGTCGATGAAGCGCACGTAACCCGCCACCTCGGTCACGATCGGATGGGTGTGCGGATCCCACACGGCCATGGTGGTGCCCACGCCGAGCTGATCGCCTTCCTTGACGCGGATGACCGCACCGTAAGGGATCTTGTAGCGCTCACGCTCACGGCCTTGGTCGTCGACCATGCCGATCTCGCCGGAACGCGACACGGCCACGAGGAAACCGTCACGGTTGGTGATGATCTTGACGTTGTGGAACTTCGCGCTGCCCGCCGTCTTGTTCTGCACGCTGCTTGCCGCCGCGGAACGCGATGCCGCGCCACCGATGTGGAAGGTGCGCATGGTGAGCTGGGTGCCCGGCTCGCCGATGGACTGGGCCGCCATGACGCCGACCGCCTCGCCGATGTTGACCGCATGTCCGCGCGCCAGGTCGCGGCCATAGCACTTGGCGCACACGCCCCAGCGCGATTCGCAACTGATCGGGGAGCGCACCCAGACCTCGTCCACGCCCGCCGCCTCGATCTGGCGCACCCGGGCCTCGTCCAGCAGGGTATGGGCCGGGATCAGGGTGCTGTTGCCGCCCGGCACCAGGACGTCCTTGGAGGTCACGCGACCGAGGATACGCTCCGCGAGCGCCTCGACCACGTCGCCGCCCTCGATCACCGGGGTCATGCGCAGGCCGTCGCTGGTGGTGCCGCAATCGTCGATGGTGGTGACCATGTCCTGGGCCACGTCGACCAGACGACGGGTCAGGTAACCGGAGTTCGCGGTCTTCAGCGCGGTATCCGCCAGACCCTTCCGCGCGCCGTGCGTGGAAATGAAGTACTGGATGACGTTCAGGCCTTCACGGAAGTTCGCGGTGATCGGCGTCTCGATGATCGAGCCATCCGGCTTGGCCATCAGGCCACGCATGCCGGCCAGCTGACGGATCTGGGCCACGGAACCCCGCGCGCCGGAATCCGCCATCATGTAGATCGCGTTGAACGAGTTCTGGATGACCTCATTGCCCTCGGCGTCGATCACCTTCTCGGTGGAGAGGCCCTCCATCATCGCCTTGGTGATCTGGTCGTTGGCACGCGACCAGATGTCGACCACCTTGTTGTAGCGCTCGCCCTGGGTCACCAGGCCGCCGTTGTACTGCTCCTGGATCTCCTTCACCTCGGCCTCGGCCTCGGCCAGCAGCTTGACCTTGAGGTCCGGCACGCGCATGTCGTCGGAACAGATGGAGATGCCGGAACGCGCCGCGAAACGGAAACCGGTGTACATCATCTGGTCGGCGAACACGACGGTCTCTTTCAAGCCGATGTGGCGATAGACATAGTTGAGCAGGCCGGAGATGGCCTTCTTGCCCATGTCGCGGTTGACCAGCTCGTACGGAACGCCCGCCGGCACCACGCGGTACAGCAGGGCGCGACCGATGGTGGTATCGATCAGCGAACGGACCGGCTCGAATTCACCGGCCTCGTTGCGGCGGTGCTCGGTGATGCGCACCTTGACGCGGGTGCCTAGCTGGACCTGCTCGGTGTCATAGGCACGCTGGACCTCGTCCAGATCGGCCAGCACCAGCCCCTCGCCCAGGCCGTTGATGCGCGCGCGGGTCATGTAGTAGATGCCCAGCACGATGTCCTGCGACGGCACGATGATCGGCTCGCCGTTCGCAGGGGACAGCACGTTGTTGGTCGACATCATCAGCGCGCGCGCCTCGATCTGCGCTTCCAGCGACAGCGGCACGTGGACCGCCATCTGGTCGCCGTCGAAGTCGGCGTTGAACGCGGAGCAGACCAGCGGGTGCAGCTGGATCGCCTTGCCTTCGATCAGGATCGGCTCGAACGCCTGGATGCCCAGACGGTGCAGGGTCGGCGCGCGGTTCAGCAGGACCGGATGCTCGCGGATGACCTCGTCCAGGACGTCCCAGACCTCCGGTCCTTCACGCTCGACCAGCTTCTTGGCCGCCTTGATGGTGGTGGCAAGACCACGACGAACCAGCTTGGAGAAGATGAACGGCTTGAACAGCTCGAGTGCCATCTTCTTCGGCAGGCCGCACTGGTGCAGGCGCAGGGTCGGGCCGACCACGATCACGGAACGGCCGGAGTAGTCGACGCGCTTGCCGAGCAGGTTCTGTCGGAAACGGCCCTGCTTGCCCTTGATCATGTCGGCCAGCGACTTGAGCGGGCGCTTGTTGGTGCCGGTAATGGCACGGCCGCGGCGGCCGTTGTCCAGCAGCGCATCGACCGATTCCTGCAGCATGCGCTTCTCGTTGCGCACGATGATGTCCGGCGCATTGAGCTCGAGCAGGCGCTTGAGGCGGTTGTTGCGGTTGATGACGCGGCGATACAGATCGTTCAGGTCGGAGGTCGCGAAGCGACCACCGTCCAGCGGGACCAGCGGACGCAGGTCCGGCGGCAGCACCGGCAGCACGGTCAGGATCAACCACTCGGGCTTGTTGCTGGACTCGATGAAGGACTCGATCAGCTTCAGGCGCTTGGAGATGCGCTTGATCTTGGTCTCGGAACCGGTCTCGGCCAGCTCCTCGCGCATCCGGCGCGCCTCCTCGTCCAGGTTCATCTTGCCGAGGATGGCGTGCAGCGCCTCGGCGCCCATGCGCGCCTCGAATTCGTCGCCATGCTGCTCGATGGCGTCGAGGTATTCCTCGTCGTTCATCAGCTGGCCCTTCTCGAGCGGGGTCAGGCCCGGCTCGGTCACGATGAAGGACTCGAAGTAGAGCACACGCTCGATGTCGCGCAGGGTCATGTCCAGCATCAGGCCGATGCGGGAGGGCAGCGACTTGAGGAACCAGATATGGGCGCAGGGCGCGGCCAGCTCGATGTGGCCCATGCGCTCGCGGCGCACCTTGGAGAGGGTCACTTCGACGCCGCACTTCTCGCATACCACGCCGCGGTGCTTGAGGCGCTTGTACTTGCCGCACAGGCACTCGTAGTCCTTCACCGGGCCAAAGATCTTGGCGCAGAAAAGGCCATCACGCTCCGGCTTGAAGGTACGGTAGTTGATGGTCTCAGGCTTCTTCACCTCGCCGAACGACCATGAACGGATCATGTCCGGGGACGGCAGGGAGATGCGGATGAAGTCGAATTCTTCTTCCACCGCCTGGGGCTTCATCAGGTTGAGCAGTTCTTTCATGGCGAATCTCTCACAAATGCAACATGGGACGGCGCATCAACGCGCGCCGCCCAGGCGTGTAATCAGTCTTCCTGCTCGAGCTCGATATTGATGCCGAGCGAACGGATTTCACGGAGCAGTACGTTGAACGACTCAGGCATGCTGGCTTCCATCTGGTGATTGCCGTCGACGATGTTCTTGTACATCTTGTTACGGCCGTTCACGTCGTCCGACTTGACCGTCAGCATTTCCTGCAGCGTGTACGCCGCGCCATAGGCCTCGAGCGCCCACACCTCCATCTCACCGAAGCGCTGACCGCCGAACTGGGCCTTGCCGCCCAGCGGCTGCTGGGTGACGAGGCTGTACGGACCGGTGGAACGGGCGTGCATCTTGTCGTCGACCAGGTGGTTCAGCTTGAGCATGTACATGTAGCCGACCGTGGTCGGGCGCTCGAAGCGCTGACCGGTACGTCCGTCATACAGCTGCATCTGGCCGCTTTCCGGCAGCCCGCCCAGGCGCAGCATGTGCTTGATCTCGCCCTCGTTCGCGCCCTCGAACACCGGGGTGGCCATCGGCACGCCCTTGCTGAGATTGCGGGCCATGGCGACCAGCTCGTCGTCCGTCAGGGCGTCAAGATCGACCTCCTTCTCGCCGCGGTGGTTGTACACCTTGTCGAGGAAGGCGCGGATCTCCTTGATCTGCCTCTCGCGCTCAAGCTCCAGCATGGCCTCGATCTTGTAACCCAGACCGCGCGCCGCGAAGCCCAGGTGCACCTCGAGGATCTGGCCGATGTTCATGCGCGAGGGTACGCCCAGCGGGTTCAGGCAGATGTCGACCGGCGTGCCGTTCTCCATGTACGGCATGTCTTCCTCGGGCACGATCATGGAGACCACGCCCTTGTTGCCGTGACGGCCCGCCATCTTGTCACCCGGCTGGATGCGGCGCTTGACCGCCACATACACCTTGACCATCTTCAGCACGCCCGGCGCCAGGTCGTCGCCCTGCTGGATCTTCGCCTTCTTGTCGGCGAACAGGGCCTCGGCCTCCTTGCGCTGCTCGGCCAGCTGGGCCTTGAAGGTCTCCAGCTGGGCGGCGGCATCGTCGCTGGCCAGGCGAATGTCGAACCACTGCTCCGGCTTGATCTTGACGAGCGCGGCCGAGGTGATCTTCTTGCCGCCATCGAGGCCGGCGCCACCATCGGCCACCTGGCCGACCAGCATCGCCTCGACGCGCTGGAAGATGTCCTTCTCGATGATGCGCATGCGATCCTTGATGTTCTTGCGAACGTCATCAAGGTCGGCCTCTTCGATCGCCTTGGCGCGTTCGTCCTTCTCGACGCCATCGCGGGTGAACACGCGCACGTCGATGACGGTGCCTTCCATGCCCGGCGGAACACGCAGCGAGGTGTCCTTCACGTCGGAGGCCTTCTCGCCGAAGATCGCGCGCAGCAGCTTCTCCTCCGGGGTCAGCTGGGTCTCGCCCTTCGGCGTGACCTTGCCGACCAGGATGTCGCCTGGATTCACCTCGGCGCCGACGAACACGACACCGGACGCGTCCAGCTTGTTCAGCAGGCCTTCGGAGACGTTCGGGATGTCCGCGCTGATCTCCTCGGGACCGAGCTTGGTGTCACGCGCCACGCAGGACAGCTCCTCGATGTGAATCGAGGTGAAGCGGTCTTCCTTGAGCACGCGTTCGGACAGCAGGATGGAGTCTTCGAAGTTGTAGCCGTTCCACGGCATGAACGCGACCAGCATGTTCTGGCCCAGCGCCAGTTCGCCGAGGTCGACGGACGCGCCATCGGCCAGCACGTCACCCTTGGCGATCACGTCGCCATCGTGAACGATGGTGCGCTGGTTGATGCAGGTGTTCTGGTTGGAACGGGTGTACTTGTTGAGGTTGTAGATGTCGACGCCGATCTCGCCCGAGGCGGTCTCGTCGTCGTTCACGCGCACCACGATGCGGCTGGCATCCACGCGCTCGACCACGCCACCGCGGCGGGCAACGACCGAGGCGCCGGAGTCGACCGCGACCACGCGCTCCATGCCGGTGCCGACCAGCGGCTTGTCGGCGCGCAGGCAGGGCACGGCCTGACGCTGCATGTTCGCGCCCATCAGTGCGCGGTTGGCGTCATCGTGCTCGAGGAACGGGATCAGCGAGGCCGCCACGGACACCACCTGCTTCGGCGAGATGTCCATGTAGTGGACCTGATCCGGGATGGCGAGGGTGAATTCACCCGCCTGACGGCAGGACACCAGCTCGTCGCTCAGATGGCCGATCTCGTCCAGACGCGCGTTGGCCTGGGCGATGATGTACTGGCTCTCCTCGATCGCGGAGAGGTAATCCACCTCGTGGGTGACCTTGCCATCCACCACGCGGCGGTACGGGGTTTCGAGGAACCCGTAGCCATTGGTGCGGGCGTAGACCGCCATCGAGTTGATCAGGCCGATGTTCGGGCCTTCCGGGGTCTCGATCGGGCAGACGCGACCGTAATGGGTCGGGTGCACGTCGCGGACCTCGAAGCCTGCGCGCTCGCGGGTCAGGCCGCCCGGGCCGAGCGCGGACACGCGGCGCTTGTGGGTGACCTCGGACAGCGGGTTGTTCTGATCCATGAACTGGGACAGCTGCGATGAGCCGAAGAACTCCTTGATCGCGGCGGCCACCGGCTTGGCGTTGATCAGCTCCTGCGGCATCAGGCCTTCGCTCTCGGCGAGGCTCAGGCGGTCCTTGACCGCACGCTCGACGCGCACGAGGCCAATGCGGAAGACGTTTTCGGCCATCTCGCCCACGGAACGGATGCGGCGGTTGCCGAGGTGGTCGATGTCGTCCACCGTGCCGTTGCCGTTGCGGATGTCGATCAGCACCTTGATCACGTCGAGGATGTCATCCTTGGACAGGGTGCCCGAACCTTCGATCTCCTCACGGCCGACGCGGCGGTTGAACTTCATCCGGCCGACCGCGGAGAGGTCGTAGCGGTCATCGGAGAAGAACATGGAGCCAAACAGGGCCTCGGCGGACTCCTTCGTCGGCGGCTCGCCCGGACGCATCATGCGGTAGATTTCGACCAGGGCCTCCAGGGCTGTGGTGGTGGAATCAACCCGCAGGGTGTTGGACATGAACGGTCCGTGATCCACTTCGTTGTAGTAGATGCTCTGGACGGTCCTGATGCCCGCCTCGATCATCGCCTGAACCAGATCCTCGGTCACGATGTCGTTGGCGCTGGCCAGCAGCTCACCCGTGCGCTCATCGATGACGTTGTGGGCCAGGGTCTGGCCAACGAGGTATTCGACCGGCGCAACCTGAGCGCCCACGCCGGCCTTTTTCAGGTCGCGAAGATGCTTGGAGGTGATCCGGCGCCCCGCCTCGACCAGCACCTCGCCACCGACCTTGATGTCGAACGGCGCGTTCTCGCCCTTGAGGCGGTCAACGACCAGCTCGACCTCCACTTCACCGGCTGAAAGCAGGGTGAAGCGTGTCGTGTCGAAGAAGGTCGCGATGATCTCTTCGTTGCCCATGCCGATCGCACGCAGCAGCACGGTGACCGGCAGCTTGCGACGACGGTCGATACGCGCGTAAAGCATGTCCTTCGGATCAAACTCGAAGTCCAGCCAGGAGCCGCGGTACGGAATGATGCGGGCGGAGAACAGGATCTTGCCCGATGAGTGGGTCTTGCCCTTGTCGGAGTCGAAGAACACCCCAGGCGAACGGTGAAGCTGGGATACCACCACACGCTCGGTGCCGTTGATGACGAACGTACCCGTTTCGGTCATGAGCGGCAGTTCGCCCATGTAGACCTCCTGCTCGCGCACGTCCTTGACCACCTGGCTGCCCGCCGGGGCCTCCTTGTCGTAGATCACCAGGCGCATCTTGACCCGCAGCGGGGCCGCGTAGGTCAAGCCGCGAACCTGACATTCCTTGACGTCAAACGCGGGCTCGCCAAGGCGATAGGCCACATATTCAAGGGCGGCGCTACCGGAGTAGCTGCTGATCGGGAACACGGAACTGAGGGCGGCGTGCAGACCGACCGCTCCACGCGCGTCAACCTTGCCTTCAAACTGAAGGAAACTGCGGTATGAATCGACCTGGGTCGCCAGCAGGTTCGGCACCGCAAGAATGGACTTGCGCTTGCTGAAATCCTTGCGGATGCGCTTCTTTTCGGTGATTGAGTACGTCATCGACTACCTCTGAGGTAACACTATTTACTGACGGCAAGCGTCATTTAAAAGCACAGCAGACTGTCGGCATGTCCCGACGGATACGGGCCCGGGCATATCGACAGGCAACTTCCGGTTCCTGAAGCGGAAAAAGGCCGGCGACACAGGCCGCCAGCCAGATACCGGGTTTCGCCGCGGCGAAACAGTATCGATTACTTGAGCTCGACCTTGGCGCCAGCCTCTTCGAGCTTCTTCTTCACGGCTTCGGCGTCGGCCTTGGAGATGCCTTCCTTCACGGTGGAGGGCGCGGCTTCAACCAGGTCCTTGGCTTCCTTCAGGCCCAGGCCGGTGATTTCACGCACGGCCTTGATCACGCTGACCTTGTTCTCGCCGAAGGAGGTCATGACGACGTCGAATTCGGTCTTCTCCTCGACAACCGGAGCAGCGGCGGCGGGGCCCGCGGCCACGGCTACGGCAGCGGCGGCGGATACGCCGAACTTCTCTTCCATCGCGGAGATCAGATCAACGATCTCCAGGACGGTCATGTTGGAGATGGCCTCCAGGATGTCTTCTTTGTTCATTGCCATGGTTATGTACCTAAAAGCGAAAGGGTTGTTAAATAACTGAAGGTCTTAAGCCGCTTGCTTCTGATCGCGGATGGCGGCAACCGTACGAACCAGCTTGCCCGGAACCTCGTTGAGGGTACGGACGAACTTGGTGACCGGGGCCTGCATGACGGACATGAGCATGCTGATGGCCTGGTCGCGAGTCGGCAGGTTGGCCACGCGATCGATCTCGGACGCCGCGATCAGCTGACCACTGAGGGCGACAAGCTTGACGTTCAGCTTGTCGTTCTCCTTGGCCGCATCACGCATCAGACGTGCCGCGGCGCCCGGGTCTTCCATCGAAAATGCGAGCACGAGCGGACCTACCATCCCCTCGGCCATGCATTCGAAATCAGTTCCGCGCACAGCGATTCGGGCGAGGGTGTTCTTGACCACACGCAGGTAAACGCCTTCTTGACGGGCCTTTACACGCAATGCAGTCAGCTTCTCGACCGAAATACCGCGATATTCCGCTGCAACAGCGGAAAAAGCTTTGGCGGCGACTTCAGCGACTTCAGCGACGACAGCTTGTTTCTGTTCGAGCGACAGTGCCATTGAAATAACCTCGGTTTGCACGGCCCTGGGGCCATGCATCGCCTAGAATCGGGATGTTTCCATCCCACCCTACGGTGTTACACCAGGCAAGAATCCTGGGCCTCACCGTCTGCGCAGGCATGATTAAGCGTTGAACCAACAACGCACCTGCGGTCTTGGACGCAACCGGACGAATCCGGGAGCCCAAATCATGGCAGACCGGCACGTGAGCCAGCCCGCCGTTTTCATCATCAGACCGTCGCGAGACTGCCCTGATCAACCATCAGCCCCGGACCCATGGTGGTGGATACGGTGATGCGCTTGAGGTAGATACCCTTCGCGGCAGACGGCTTGGCCTTGTTCAGGTCACCGATCAGCGCGTTGAGGTTTTCCAGCAGCGCGTCCTCATCGAAGCTGACCTTGCCGAGCGTGCAATGGATGATGCCGGCCTTGTCGGTACGGTAGCGAACCTGACCCGCCTTGGCATTGCGCACGGCGGCCGCCGGGTCCATGGACACGGTACCGACCTTGGGGTTCGGCATCAGGCCGCGCGGGCCGAGGATCTGACCCAGCTGACCGACGACACGCATGGCGTCCGGCGTGGCGATGACCACGTCGAAATCCATCTTGCCCGCCTTGATGGAATCCGCCAGGTCTTCGTAACCGACGATATCCGCACCCGCAGCCTTGGCCGCTTCGGCATTGGCGCCCTGGGCGAACACGGCGACGCGCACGGTCTTGCCCGTGCCGCGCGGCAGCACGGTGGAGCCACGCACGACCTGATCGGAGCGGCGCGGATCGACGCCGAGATTCACGGCGACATCCACGGACTCGACGAACTTGGAGGTCGCGAGCTCCTTGAGCAGGTTGAACGCATCCTTGACCGCGTAGGCGCGGGTTGCATCAACCTTCTCGCGGTTGAGCCTTTGACGCTTGGTGAGCTTGGCCATTACACGCCCTCCACATTCAGACCGATGCTGCGCGCGCTGCCCGCGATGGTACGCACGGCGGCGTCCATGTCGGAGGCGGTCAGGTCAGGCATCTTGGTCTTGGCAATTTCTTCGAGCTGGGCACGGGTGATGGTGCCGACCTTCGTGGTGTTCGGGTTGCTCGATCCACTCTTCAGCCCCATCGCCTTCTTGATCAGAACGGATGCCGGCGGGGTCTTGGTGATGAAGGTGAAGCTCTTGTCGCTGTAGACGGTAATCACTACCGGCAGCGGCAGACCCGGCTCGACGCCCTGGGTCGCGGCATTGAACTCCTTGCAGAAGCCCATGATGTTGACGCCATGCTGACCCAGCGCCGGGCCGATGGGGGGACTTGGGTTGGCCTGACAGGCCTTGACCTGAAGCTTGATATAAGCCGTGACTTTCTTAGCCATGTTTACTCACTCGTTTGGGTGCAAACGCCTTGTTGGGGCTCCCCGTTGACGATCAGACCTTTTCGACCTGATCGAACTCCAGCTCCACCGGGGTGGAGCGTCCAAAAATACTTACCGCGACACGCATCCGATTCTTCTCGTAGTCGACGTCCTCGACCACGCCATTGAAGTCGTTGAATGGACCCTCACAGATGCGCACCATCTCGCCGACTTCGAACAAGGTCTTCGGGCGTGGCTTCTCGGCACCCTCTTTCATGCGATTGAGGATGGCATCCGCCTCCTTCTCGCTGATCGGTGCCGGGCGATCCGGCGTACCACCAATGAAGCCAAGCACACGCGGCACGGAACGCACCAGATGCCACGCCTCGTCATTCATGTCGATCTGGACAAGGACGTAACCCGGGAAGAACTTGCGCTCGCTCTTGCGACGCACCCCTTCCCGCATCTCGACCACTTCCTCGGAAGGCACCAGGATTTCACCGAAGTGATCCTGCATGCCAGCGCGCTGAATGCGCTCCTCGAGCGCACGCTTGACCGCATTCTCATACTGAGAAAAGGCCTGGACCACATACCAGCGCATGGCCATGAATTAGCCCCCCTGCCCCGTGATCATGCGCACACCCCAAAAGAGAAACGCATCCACGAGCCACAAAAAAATACCCACGATGAACACAAGCACCAGCACGGAGAGCGTGACCTGCAGGGTTTCCTGACGCGTCGGCCACACAACTTTCCGCAGCTCGGTTCGAGCATCACGGGAAAAACCGAAAAGACCACGCCCCATCGACGTCAGCGCGACCAGGCCCGCCGCCAGACCCACGAGTCCGAGCAGGGCCAGCACGCGCCAAGCCGTTGCAACATGATCGAACCAATAGAAACCAACCACACCCGCCAACAGAATGCCGAGCGCGAGCGCGAGCTTGATATTGTCTAGCGCGGACGCCGACGATTCAGTCTTTGCGACCATGTGGATATGCTTTCTGTGATGAAAAAACTGGGCACCTGACCACCATGAAGGTGGCAGGGCAGGAGGGAATCGAACCCCCAACCTACGGTTTTGGAGACCGTCGCTCTGCCAATTGAGCTACTGCCCTGTATTTCGTGCACTGAACAGGAAAGCGGGAAATCCTAACGGATTCCCCGCATCAAAGCAAGACCCGAGCGGATTACGCGTGAATCTTGGAGACGACGCCGGCGCCGACGGTACGGCCGCCTTCGCGAATCGCGAAGCGCAGACCTTCTTCCATGGCGATCGGGTTGATCAGGGTCACGGTCATGGCGACGTTGTCACCCGGCATGACCATCTCGATACCTTCCGGCAGCTGGCAGGCGCCCGTCACGTCGGTGGTGCGGAAGTAGAACTGCGGACGGTAGTTGTTGAAGAACGGGGTGTGACGACCGCCCTCTTCCTTGCTCAGCACGTACACTTCGCAGTCGAACTTGGTGTGCGGCTTGACGGTGTTCGGCTTGCACAGCACCTGGCCGCGCTCGACGTCGTCACGCTTGGTGCCGCGCAGCAGCAGGCCGACGTTGTCGCCCGCCATGCCCTGGTCCAGAAGCTTGCGGAACATCTCGACGCCGGTGACGATGGATTTCTGGGTCGGGCGGATGCCGACGATTTCCACTTCCTCACCCACCTTGATGATGCCGCGCTCGATACGACCGGTCACGACAGTGCCGCGACCGGAGATGGAGAACACGTCCTCGACCGGCATCAGGAAGGTGCCGTCAATGGCACGCTCAGGCTCCGGGATGTAGCTGTCGAGGGCTTCGAGCAGCTTGATGACGGAGGGCGCGCCGATCTCGGACTGATCACCCTGAAGGGCCTTCAGCGCGGAACCGGTGATGATCGGGGTGTCGTCGCCCGGGAAGTCGTAGCTGGAGAGCAGCTCGCGGATCTCCATTTCGACCAGCTCGAGCAGCTCGGCATCGTCCACCATGTCGGCCTTGTTCAGGAACACGACGATGTACGGTACGCCCACCTGACGGGACAGGAGGATGTGCTCGCGGGTCTGCGGCATGGGACCGTCAGCGGCGGAGCAGACCAGGATCGCGCCGTCCATCTGGGCAGCACCGGTGATCATGTTCTTGACGTAGTCGGCGTGACCCGGGCAGTCGACGTGGGCGTAGTGACGCTTGGCGGACTCGTATTCCACATGCGAGGTGGAAATGGTGATGCCACGCGCCTTCTCTTCCGGCGCCTTGTCGATCTCGTCAAACGCCTTCAGCTCGCCACCGAAGGTCTCGGCAGCCACCTTGGTCAGCGCAGCCGTCAGCGTGGTCTTGCCATGGTCAACGTGACCAATGGTGCCCACGTTGACGTGCGGCTTTGTACGCGCGAATTTTTCCTTAGCCATGAAACACCCCCGGATGGGTCAAAATGGACAACTGGGACAACAAACAGAAAATGGAGCTCTTGACCAGAGTCGAACTGGTGACCTCGTCCTTACCAAGGACGCGCTCTACCGACTGAGCTACAAGAGCAAAAACTGGAGCGGGTGATGGGAATCGAACCCACGCCATCAGCTTGGAAGGCTGAGGTTCTACCATTGAACTACACCCGCCTTGGGAGCAATTCCCATCATCCACTGAACAATCTCAGCGAATATGGTGGTGGGGGAAGGATTCGAACCTTCGAAGGCAGTGCCAGCAGATTTACAGTCTGCCCCCTTTGGCCGCTCGGGAACCCCACCGTCAAACGAGTTGCGCATTCTGCAAGAGCAGATGGACGCTGTCAAGCATGGTGCCGGCAGTGGGAATCGAACTCACGACCTACCGCTTACAAGGCGGTTGCACTACCGCTGTGCTATGCCGGCAACGGGCGCGGATATTAGGTCATTTCAACCTTGCTGGCAACCTGACATGCCCGCCGACGCCATCAAGGCCACGCCGTCCAGCACCAGATCGGGGGTCCACGCCTGCCCTTCACCGAGCGCATGACTGACGACCTCGCCATCGCCGCCGGTGATGAGCAGCGATGCATCCGGCCCGAGCATGGCCCTGACCTCCCGGATGGCCCGTTCGACGCCGCCCACCAGCATGCATTCGACGCCTGCCGCCACCGCGTCTTCCGTGTTGTCCTGCAAGGGACCGCTTCGAGACATGCCGGCCTCTTGCACATAGGGACCAAGGGCCTCCGCCCCCTTGACCAGGCTTTCACTCAACAGCCGCCGACCCGGCATGATCAGCCCGCCCCGATGATTCCCCCGCCCATCCATGGCATCGACGGTCACGGCGGTGCCGGCATCGACGATCACCAAGGGTCGGCCGGTTGACCGGGCATGCCCAGCGACCAGTGCCGCCAGCCGATCAATGCCAAAGCGCTCGGGCTCGGGATAGGCAAGCCGCACGCCGCAGCATGCCTTGCGACTGCTCAGGAAGTGCACCTGAACACCCGGCCACAACGCCTCCGACCGGGCCTGCAATGCCTCTCGAACCCGCGCACCGGTCACCGAGGCAACGACCACGGCGGAGGGGCGCTCAAGCCCTCCCCACGCCCTGTCCAGAAGCAGGTCGAAGGATGCCCCCCCATGCAGCAATGATGCCGTAACGCCATCGCCCATCCGCCACTTCAGGCGGGTATTGCCGGCGTCGACCAGGAGCCTCATGACGACATCCTCACGGAGACATCCCCCGCATGACAGAAGCGCTCCCCCGCCGCCACCCGCACCCGCAGGGCGCCATCCTCGCGAATGCCGCCCGCCTCCCCATCCCAAGTCGCGCCCGACGCCTCTTGAACCCGGATCGTCCGACCCGCCAGGGCATCGAAACGCGCAAAACCTTCCCGCCATTCGACAGCCAGCCCCCCTGCCAGCGGCGACAAGGCCTCGAGCATGCCTCGCACCACCCGCGCCCTTGGGGGGAGCAACGCGCCCATCTCATCGGCCAGGCTGGTGACCGGTTGCCCGATCGTCTCCCGCCAGCCGGGCGGAAACCTGTGATTCAGCCCCACGCCAATCACCACCCCCTGAGCACGCGCCTCGACCAGAATGCCGCCAAGCTTGCGCCCCCCCACCCACAGGTCGTTGGGCCACTTGAGCGCGACCCGCTTCAGGCCCATGCGATGCAGGGCGCGAGCGAGCACAACGCCCACGGCGAGTGGCACGACCATGCGCCGGTCGATCCGCTCCCGGGGGATGAGCAGGGACATGGCGATGCCGCCGCCGAGCGGGGTGGCCCAGCCGCGCCCGCGCCGCCCGCGCCCCCTGGCCTGATGCTCGGCCAGCAAGGCCCGTGGCCCGCGCAGCCCACGGGACGCACGCCGCAGCATCTCCGCGTTGGTCGAGTCGATCTCAAAAAGCCGCATCGCCTTGATGGCAAGCCCGCGCCGGGACACAAGCGGGGTCAGGGGATATTCCAGGCGCACGCCACGCGCCGCATCGAACCGCAGCGGCGCGCCCATGTGCCGGAAGCGCCGCAGCATGCGCCCGGTTGCGCCTCCCATGCCTGCGGACAGGGCCGAACGCGCATGCCAATGGCCGTCCCCCAGCCGGTGAAGAACCCGGTCCCAGAGGGTGGTGAGGAGGACGGCATCGCGATCGCATGAGTGTTTCGACATGAGGCGCATTATAGACTTCAGAAAATCTCCCGCGTGCCGTTGCCATGACAACACCCACATGAGGCATACCGTGGACCCCGTCACTCTCCTTGCCATCCTCACCGCCCTCGCCATCCTGCTGGTCACGATCGCACTGGGCGGCAACCTGCTGATCTTCTTCAACCTCCCTGGGCTGATCCTCGTGGTCGGCGGGACCTTTGCCGTCACCCTGGCGATGGTGTCGCTGCGTCACTTCATCCATTCATTCCGGGTCGCGGCCCAGGTCCTGAGCCACACCGACGCATCCTCGCCGGAGCTGATCGAACACATCGTCGAACTGGCCCGCATCGCACGGCACGACGGCCTGCTTGCGCTCGAGGACGAGGAGATCGGCAACGCCTTCCTCAAGCGCGGCATCCAGATGAGCATCGACGGCCAGCCCCCCGAACTCATCCGCGCCCGCTTGAGCAATGACATCAACCTGTCCCTGCAACGGCACGAGATCGGCCAGCGCATGTTCCGCTCGATCGCCGACGTGGCGCCTGCCATGGGCATGATCGGCACCCTGATCGGACTGGTGCAGATGCTTGCGCAGATGGACGACCCCAAGAGCATTGGCCCCGCCATGGCCGTGGCGCTGCTGACCACCCTGTACGGCGCCGTCATCGCCCATGCCATCGCCCTGCCGATCGCTGAAAAGCTGGCCTTGCGCAGCGAGGCCGAAGCCATGCAGAAAGGCATGATCCTCGAAGGCCTGGATGGCATTCAGACCCAGATGAGCCCCATCCTGCTGAGGCAAATGCTGATGAGCTACCTGCCGGAATACGGGCGGATCGATCCTTCGCTCCCCAACCGCCGCTGACGCCGATGCGCGCTCTCCCTCCAGGCAACAGGAAGCATCGGACGCGCGGCGCCCCCGCATGGATGACCACGTTCGCGGACATGATGACCCTGCTGCTCGCCCTGTTCGTGCTGTTGCTCACCTACTCCGAAGTCGACGCGGACAAGTACCGCGCCATTGCCCAGTCGATGCGGATTGCACTCGGTGGAGACGGCGTCCTGCCCCATGCGCGCAGCCTGCCGCCCGCCCCACCGTTGCCGGAGCGTGGAGGAGACCCGAGGCCCAGGGAGCCCGGCGCGCAAGAACAACGCGCCGAGTCCTACGCCGAACGCCTGCGGGAGCTCATGAAAACGGAAATTGCAGAGCAGAAGCTGACCATTGAGCGGCGTGCCGCCGAGATCATCGTCCGCTTGCAGGAAAAGACCTCCTTCCCCTCGGGCAGCGCCGACCTGGAGGCCGACTTCTCCCCGATCCTGGCCAAGCTGGCCCAGGCCGCGGGAGAGATCCCGGGCGCCATCATCATCACCGGGCACACCGATGACCGTCCGATCAGCGGCACGCGCTTCCGCTCGAACTGGGAGCTGTCCGCCGCACGGGCGGCGACGGTGGTGGAGACACTGATCAGCCAGGGCGGCGTCGATCCCGCCCGGCTTGAGGCGCGCGGCATGGCGGAACATCGCCCGCTGACCCCCAACGACAGCGATGCCCATCGCGCACAGAATCGCCGCGTGGAAATTTCCTTTGCCGTGTCCGACCCCGTTGAACCGGCCCCGCCCTAATCGGCCCCGGGCCCTTTCCACCAGGCCATGCGGCGCCGCACGGCCGCCGCCCCGGCCTGCCCATCCTCCGCCAGATGCGCCCGGACGTCTTGCGGGGCAGCCAGGCAGGGATGGGTTTCAAACAACGCGTCACGACGGAAAGCGTGAATACGCACGGCCTGGCCAACCCGATGGCGCTTCAGCAAGTCATCAAGATTCGCCGCATCGACCCGCATGCCATCGATGGCGACCAGCACATCGCGCGGGGCCAGCCCCGCCTCCTCGGCCGGGCCGCCCGAATAGACCGTGCCCAACACGGCCTCGCCACGCGCGCCGGCCTTGACCTCCGCGCCCAGCCATGGGGTCTCGCGCTCGGCGCTCCAATCCAGGCTCAGGCCGAGGGCGGCCGCCGCGTCCTCCAGCGGCAGCTCGGCCGTGCCGCGCAGGCCAGCCTCGAACAGGTCGGCCAGGGCGACCCCGGCCTGCGCCTCGAACCAGCCCTCCAGCGCGTCCTCAGCGACCCCGCGCCCGGTCAGGCCATGCTCCTGCCAGAGCGCGCGCAGCAGGTCATCGAGGCCGACCCGGTCGTCGCTGCGGCGGCGCAGCTCGGCGTCCAGCACCCAGGCGAACAGCGCGCCCTTGGTGTAGTAGCTGATGCCGACATTGGGCGTGTTCTCGTCCGCCTTGTACAGGCGCGTCCAGGCCGTCAGGCTGGAATGCTCCAGCGACAGACGCAGGCGACCCGGGGTCCGGCGCACGCGGCTCATGGTGGCGGCGACGGCGTCCAGGTATTCGTCCCGGGAGATCAGGCCGGCGCGCACCAGCGCGAGGTCGTCGTAATAGCTGGTCCAGCCCTCGAACAGCCACAGCAGGCGGGTGTAGGCCTCGCCCCCCAGGGGCAGGTCGCCCGCGGCCGAAGGCATCAGCGCGGCTGGGCGGATGCGCTTGACCAGCCAGGCGTGCAGGTATTCGTGCGCGCACAGCCCCAGGAATTCGCGGTAGCCGGGCGTGGTCGCCGCCTCGCCCGGCGGCGGGAGATGCCCGCGATGGCAGAGCAGGGCCGTGCCCTCGCGGTGCTCCAGCCCGCCGTAGCCGTCGCCGGTGACCAGGGCGAGGAACTGGTAACGCGGGAACGGCAGGGGCTCGTCGCCAAACAGGCTGGCGACGGACGCGCAGACGCGCGCAAGGTCGGCCGCGAGGCGCGCCTCGTCAAACTCCGCCCGCCCAAGCCAGGCGAAGCGATGCGTCACGCCGCGCAGCTCGAAGGCGAGCTCGCGCAACGGGCCGAAGGCGACCGGCGCATCAAGCAGGGCCTCGACGTCCTCGGCCATGTAGCGGCCATGGCCCGCGTGATCGACCGCTTCGGGCGCGAGCATGATGCCGGCGCGCCAGTCGCGCGCGAACGGACTGCCGGAGGGCAGCAACTCGACGCTGCACGGCATGCGCTCCTGCCCCAGCGGCCGCATCCACAGGGCCGCGCCGTCGGCGAAGCCCCACAGGCTATCCAGATGCGCGGTGCGGACAGACAGCTCATGCGCGTGCACTCGCCAGCGCAGGGTCAGCGGCCCTTCGCAGGGCGCGGCGCGCCAGGTCTGCTTGTCCAGCCAGGCGAGCGGCACGGCGCGCCCCCGCGCATCCTCGGCCTCGACACGGGTCACATGGCGCGCATGGTCGCGCACCATGTAGCTGCCCGGCGTCCAGGCGGCCATGGCGAAGGCCTGCCCGGCGACGTCGGGCTCGGGCACGGTCAGTTCCAGCGCGTACTCGCGCTTCTCCGGACTGGCCGGGGCGATGCGATACTGCAGCATGGGTCAGAGGCTGTGAAAAAATCGTAGCGAGCGGCCCGAGAGCAAGGCGGACGGAACGCAGCGACGAGACATATCAACACGATAGGCGAGGAGCGAGTACCGCCCAACGCAGCTATCGGGACGCGCAGTAGATTTATTCACAGCATCTCAGTCCCTGGACGGATCCGCCAACTCATCAAAGGACGAGTCGGAGACCATCAGGTGATGGCCGGCCGGATGCACGCGATGGTGCTTGATCTCGTCCGGGTGCGCGTCGCGGATGGCGCCGACCTCGACCTCGAAATGCAGGGTCACGCCCGCCAGCGGGTGGTTGCCGTCCAGGATCACGATGTCGTCGTCGAAGCCCGCGATGGTGAACTCCATGCGCCCTTCCGGCCCCATGGTCTGCACCAGGTTGCCGATCTCGACCTCGACCTCCTCGCTCAGGGCGCCGCGCGGCACCTCGAGCAGGCCGCCCGGGTCGCGCTCGCCGTAGGCCTCCGCCGGCTCGACGGCCAGCTCGAAGCGCTCGCCGCTGGCGCGCCCTTCGAGCGCCCTCTCCAGCCCGGCGATGATGTTGCCGTGGCCATGCAGGTAGGGCAGCGCCTCGCCGCCGGCATTGCTGTCCAGCACCTGGCCCTCGTCGTCGCGCAGGGTGTAGTGGATGAAAACGACCTTGTCCTTGCTGATGTTCATGACAACCTCAAATGTATTCAAACGCCCGCCACGCCATGCCAGAACGGCAGGGTCAGCAGGCTCAGGAGAGTGGAAAGCGTGGCGGCGGCGGCGTACAGGCCGGTGTCCAGCCCGTGGCGGTCGCACAGCACCAGGCCGAGTACCATGACCGGCATGCCGGCCTCCAGCACCACGGCGGTCAGCAGGGGGGGCTCAAGGCCCAGCATCAGGCCCGCCCCCAGCACCAGCGCGGGCGCGAGGACGAGCTGGATCAGCAGCACGGGACTGACGCGCGCCAGCGCCGCCGGCTTGAGCGCATCGAGCCGCAGCCCCATGCCGAGCGCGATCAGCATCAGCGGCACCACCCCGGCGCCGAGCCGGTCCAGGATGCCGCCCAGCGCCTCGGGGAAAGGCACGCCGGACAGGTTCAGCGCGGAGGCCAGGATGGCGGCCCACAGGGCCGGCACCTTCAGCAGCCCGACCCAGAACGGCTGGTCGCCATGCGGTCGACCGTAGTGGATGGCGATGGCGATGCCCACGCTCAGAAGCAGCGGGGTGCAGGCAAACAGGTCGTACTGCACCGCCACGGCGCGGCCATGGTCGCCGAACAGGGATTCGAGCACCGGCAGGCCGAGGTAGGTCGCGTTGGGGAAGGAGGCCGCCAGCAGCAGCGCGCCGGTCTGGCCGCGCGTGAGCGTCATGAAGCGGGCGATGAGCGCCATCAGGCCCATGCTTGCGACCACGCCCAGCGCGGCGAGGCCGGCGATGCGCAGGCTGTCCGCGCCGAGCGGCGCGCGCCAGAGCACGCCCAGCACCAGCGCGGGCAGCAGCACATGGTAGACCAGCGTGGTCAGCGCGCCGCGCGCCTGCCCGGCCTCCCAGCCGCCCGGCCTCGCCCACTGCCACCACAGGCCGATCAGCACCATGGCGGTCATCTGGCCGATGACCAGGATCATGCGCGGCGATCATCCGATGCGGGCAAGGCCGCGCGCACCGCGTCCATGTCCACCGCCAGCAGGTGGCCGACGAGGGCATCCAGGTCGCCGGCCGACAGCGCGCCCGGCTGCTGGTAGAGCACCACGCCCTCGCGCACGCCCATCAGCATGGGGATGGAGCGCACGCCGAACCGGGCCGCCAGCGCGGGCTCGGCATCGACATTGATCTTGCCGAACGCCACGCCCTCGTTGTCCCCGGCCACCTCATCGAACACCGGCGCGAAGGCCTGGCATGGGCCGCACCAGGGCGCCCAGAAGGCGATCAACAGCAGCTCATGCCCAGCGATGGCCCGCATCAGGCCGGGCTCGTCGACATGAATGACCCGGCTCATGCGTCCGCCTCCGTCCACAGGCCCAGCCGGCGCACGGCGGCCTCGATCACGGCCTGCGCCTCGGCCAGGGTGTCGGCCTGAAGCACAGTCTGGCGCTCGCAAAGCTTCAGCGGCAGGCGCTCGGCCAACCGGTAGGTGACCCAGAGCGCGTCGTTCATGGGGCCGGCGGGGGCCGCCTGTTCCACGCCCATCAGGCCGGCGAGCAGGCGGCGCAGCGGCTCCGGCGGTTGCGCGACGCAGGCCAGATCCTCCAGCCACTCGACCTCGGCCATGACCAGCTGGTCCGGGCGGGCCTCCATCGCGTGGATGCGGAAACGTCGGTGGCCGCGGGTGTAGATGCCGAGCAGGCCCTCGGCGCGCATGCCGGTGTCGATGATGCGCGCGCAGGTGCCGATGTCGTGCGGCATGGCCGGCGCGCCCACCTCGCTGCCCTCGCGGATCAGGCAGACGCCGAAGCCCCCACCTTCGCGCAGGCAGGCGCGCACCATGTCGATGTAGCGGGTCTCGAACACGCGCAGGGCGAGGTCGCCCTCCGGGAACAGCACGGCATGCAGCGGGAACAGGGGCAGGGTTTCGCTCATGCCTTCTCCCCCCAGCGGGCCATCAGCTGATGCGGCAGCTTGAGATGATCCATGATGCGCGCGACCACGAAATCGACCAGGTCATGGATGCTCTGCGGGCGATGGTAGAAGCCCGGATTGGGCGGCAGGATCACCGCCCCGAGCCGCGCCAGGCCGAGCATGTGCTCCAGATGGATGGCGGAGAACGGCGCCTCGCGCGGCACGAGGATCAGGGTGCGCTTCTCTTTCAGCGCGACATCGGCGGCGCGCTCGATCAGGCTGTCGCCCAGACCCTGCGCGATGGCGGCGAGACTGCCGGTGGTGCAGGGGCAGATCACCACGGCGTCCGGCGGATTCGAGCCCGACGCCGCGGGCGCCAGCCAGTCCTCGCGCCCGTAGGCCGTCAGGGCGCCCGGCAGGCCGGGCAGTCGTTCGAGAAAGAAGCGGCGCAGCTCCTCGGGACGGGCCGGCCAGGGCGTATCCATCTCCAGCGCCGCCACCTGGTGCGCCGCCTTGGAGACGCACAGGTCCACCCGAGCACCCGCCGCCAGCATGCACTCCAGCAGGCGCTCGGCATAGACGAGGCCGGAGGCGCCGGTCACGCCGAGGAAGACGCGCGGCGCGCTCACATGCCCTCCCTTGCGCGCAGGGCGTCCAGCAGGCGCCCATGCGCCCCGCCGAAGCTGCCGTTGCTCATCAGCACGACGTGGTCGCCGGGGCGCGCCTGCGCGGCCAGATCATCCACCATGGCCTCGACCACGCTGCCGCTCCAGCTCGGGCAGTCCAGGGCATCAGCCACGCGGCGCACATCCCAGCCGGCGTCCTCGGGCTGGAACAGCCAGACGGCATCGGCCTCCGCGAGCGAAGGCGCGAGCAGGTCGGCATGCACGCCCATGCGCATGGTGTTGGAGCGCGGGTCCAGCGCCACCAGCAGGCGCGCGCCGCCGACACGGGCGCGCAGGCCATCGAGGGTGGTGCGGATGGCGGTCGGATGATGGGCGAAGTCGTCGTACACGGTCACCCCGTGGGCCACGCCGCGCACTTCCAGACGACGCTTGACGCCCGTGAAGCGGGCCAGGGCCTCGATGCCGACCGCCACCGGCACGCCGGCATGGCGCGCGGCGGCCAGCGCGGCGAGACCATTGTGAACGTTGTGCTCGCCCAGCTGCGACCAGCGGACCTCGCCGGCCCGCTGGCCATCGACCATCACCTCGAAGCTCGAACCGTCCGGGCTGGACGGGCCGACCGACCAGACGCCCCCGGCGCCGAAGGTCTCGACCGGCGTCCAGCAGCCGCGTTCGAGCACCGCGTCCAGCGCGGCATCCCGGCTCGGGCGCAGGATCAGCCCGGCGCCGGGAATCATCCGCACCAGGTGGTGGAACTGGGTCTGGATCGCGCCAAGATCGGGAAAGATGTCGGCATGATCGAACTCCAGGTTGTTCAGGATCGCGGTGCGCGGACGGTAGTGGACGAACTTGGAGCGCTTGTCGAAGAAGGCGGTGTCGTACTCGTCCGCCTCGACCACGAAGAACGGCCCCTCGCCCAGACGCGCGGAGATGCCGAAGTTGTTCGGCACGCCGCCGATCAGGAAGCCGGGCGCGAGGCCCGCGTATTCGAGGATCCAGGCCAGCATGGCGCTGGTGGTGGTCTTGCCGTGCGTGCCCGCCACGGCCAGCACCCAGCGGCCGCGCAGGATGTTGCGCCCGAGCCATTCGGGGCCGGAGGTGTAGTCCATGCCGCGATCGAGCATGACCTCGGTGATGGGCATGCCGCGCCGTATGACATTGCCGACCACCATCTCCACGTCGCCCCCGGCGCCGTCAAAGCCATCGAGCTGCGAAGGCTCATAGCCCTCGACCCAGGGGATGCCGGCGGCGGCGAGCTGGTCGCTCATCGGCGGATAGACGTTGCGGTCGGCGCCGGACACGGTGTAACCCGCCGCGCGCGCGAGCTGGGCGATGCCGCCCATGAAGGTGCCGCCGATGCCGAGGATGTGGATGGTGCGCTTCATGTCGCGCCCCCCGACGGAAAGACCGCGGCAATGAACAGGCTGGCGAGGATGAAATAGACGAAGGCCAGCAGCAGGCCGATGCCGGCCGTGGTCTCGATGGCGCTGCGGATCACCTGCCCCTGGGCGATCATGGTCCACAGCAAGGCGACGACGAGGCCGATCTGGGGCAGGCTCAACGGGGTCGCCGCCGGGTCCATCGGCGCCATGGCGAACAGCGGCCAGGACAGCAGGGCGAGCAGCAGGTTGATGCCAACCAGCGCGGCGTAGGTCTGGTTGAAACGCGATGAAAACCCGCGAAACCGCAGCAACGCCCAGGTGAACGCCGCCAGCAAAAGGGCATCCGCGCCCGCTTGCGCCGCCCCGACGCCAAAGCTCAGTTCGGAGGAAAGCACCCCCCCCCCCACCACGACATAGGCCGCCGCCAGCCAGAGGGGCAAACGCGCATCGGCGGGCAGGTCCTGCGGGCCGGCCCGAAGAAGGCAGATGGCGAAGAGTTGCTGGAGTACGGGCTGCACGGGAAGGGCCATGGATTCAGGGTTGATCAGCGTAACCCATGCCCGCCCCGCCAGACAACGCGCCTTTGCGGTAGTTTCCGAGGTGCTTCGCCTCGAAGATGCGCTTGCCCCAATGCAGCGGACGGCGGGGCGGGAGGATCGTCGTGCGTTTGTGGTCACGGCGGACGAGGATGCCCTTGCTCAAGGAGACCATGATGCAAATCAGCTCCCGGCGGAAGGTCTTGTCCGCAGGTTTGCCGGCAAGCTCGGCCACACGATTTTCAGCGGCGACCACCGCCTGCGGGTCCGCCATGCGAGCCTGCTTGGGCGCCCGGTGCGGCGAATCCCGCGCCCATGACGGTGATGCGATTCATCTCAGGCCGCGTCCCCGCACTTCCTGTTGGCGGGAACCGCGACATCGATGCGACGCGGTCGCGGCAGGTCCAGGGCCTCCATCCTGGCCACGAAGGCTGCGCGATCCAGTCCGGCAACGTAAGGGTTGACGCCCTTTTCCTGCGCGACACTGCTGACCCTGCGGCCGTTATAATCGTGCCCCGGGAAAATCAGGGTTTCGTCCGGATGCGCCAGCAGCCTCTGCAGGCTGTCATACAGCTTGTCAGGACTGCCTTCCTGGAAATCTGTGCGGCCGCAGGCATCGATCAAAAGGGTGTCGCCCGTGAACAAGCGGTCACGCCAGCGGTAGCTCATGCAGCCATTGGTATGCCCGGGCGTGGTCATCGCATGGATGACCTCGTCACCGAATACCAGCGTTTCGCCATCGGCCAGGAGGACATCCGCGCACTCGAGCGCCGTGCCCTCACCCGCCACAAACATGGCCCCGGCGGCGCGCCGCAGCGCCCCTCCTCCGGTGACATGATCGGCATGCACATGGGTTTCAAGTATGTATTTGAGCGTAACGCCCATTTCACGCAGTACGCTCAAATCGCGATCACGTTGCTCGATGACGGGGTCGATGATGACGGCCTCACGAGTCCGAGCATCGGCCAGGATATAGGTCAGCGTCCAGGTCGCCTCGTCAAACAGCTGTCGAAAAAGAATCACGCCCCACCTCGATAGAATTCTCTAATATGTGCATGTTACATGATGCCGCGGTCAAATCAGGCAGGCCCATGCCAGCCGCGACGAGAAGGACCGAGGCCCGGCACGCCGCCTCGCGGGTGACGGCAAGACTGATTGTCCCCTCAATTCGAGGCGAAAGGGGTGATCGACGTCGCGCCCGCGCACGGGTTCGGGTTAAATAGGGGCATGGAACGTCTCGTCATCTTTCAGCAACTGGGCATCGCTCTCGCCCTTGGCCTGCTCATTGGCACCGAGCGGGGCTGGCACGAGCGCGCCGCGCCCGAAGGCGGGCGCGTCGCGGGCATCCGGACGTTCGGCCTCGCCGGGTTGCTTGGCGGGCTCATTGGCTTGGCCTCCCTCAAGCTGACGGTTGCCTTCGCCGGCCTTGCCTTTGTGGGCTTCGCGGGGCTGGTGATCGTCGGTTACTGGCAGGCGGTGCGAAACGATGCCGACCAGTTGGGGATGACGACCGAGGTCGCCCTGCTCATGACATTCACCCTGGGCCTGTTAAGCACCCTGGGTTACCCGTTGATTGCGGCCGCCAGCGCCGTCATTGTGACCATCCTGCTCGGCCTGAAGCCCGTGCTGCATGCCTGGCTAACCCGCCTGTCGGCAGGCGAACTCAACGCGGCCCTCAAATTCCTTTTGATTTCCGTGGTCATGCTGCCACTCCTGCCGAATCAGGGCTACGGTCCATGGTCGGCCCTCAATCCTCACTTGGCCTGGTGGATGGTTGTGCTTGTGTCGGGCCTGTCGTTCATGGGCTACCTGTCGATCAAGCTTGCGGGTAGCCGGCGAGGGATCATGCTTTCAAGCCTGCTGGGTGGGCTCGTGTCCTCAACCGCCATGACGCTGAGCCTTTCACGTTATGCCCGTGAAGGGCGCTACTCGAGCAACCTTTTGGCTGCGGGCATACTCGCCGCCAGCAGCATCATGTTCCCCCGCGTGCTGATTGAGGCGGCCGCCATCAACCCGACGCTGATCCCGGCGCTCGCGCCCCCCATGCTCGCGATGGCGCTCGTGATGCTGGCAGTCGCCGTCTATTTCTGGCGCAGGGTTCCGAACGAGGAGAGCATCCATCAGACCAACCTTCCCAACCCCTTCGAGCTCGGTAGCGCGCTCAAGTTTGGCCTGCTGCTGGCCGTCATCATGATCATGGCCACTGGCGCAGAGAAGACATTCGGAAATTCGGGGCTCTACGCCCTCGCCCTCGCCGCCGGTCTTGCCGATGTCGACGCCATCACGCTTTCGGTCGCCAAAATGAGTCTCCAGGGCCTGGAAAGCGATGTCGCGCGCAACGCGATCTTGATCGCGGCCTTCACCAACTCTGCCGTCAAGTTCATGCTTGCCCTCTTCATCGGCGGATGGTCCCTTGGAATGCGCACCGGAATCACCACCATGGCGGCTATCACGCTTGGTGTCAGCACCCTTTTTGTTTGATTTGAATCAGAGATATGCACGATCGCATCAGCCTCATCCAGCACTGGCTCAAGGCAGAGCTTGGCATCGATCCGGGCACGCTCAAGCCCGCCTCATCGGATGCAAGCTTCCGAAGGTACTTCAGGGTCATGCACGATGCGACCACCTTGATCGTGATGGATGCACCACCGGAACACGAGGACATCCATCCTTTTGTTCGCGTCGCGCGAATGCTTGAAGGGCATGCCGTGCATGTGCCTCATATTCATGCCAGCTGCCCGGACAGGGGGCTGATGCTGCTTGAAGACCTTGGCAACACCCCATACCTCGACCGGCTGAACGCATCGACTGCCGATGCGCTGTATGCTGATGCCATGGATACGCTGCAGCACATGCAGGCATGCGCGACCGATGGCCTCCCCCTCTATGACGAGGCCTTGCTGCAGCGGGAGATGGGGCTGTTTGACCAATGGTTCCTGGAGCGACATCTTGACCTGACCCTGACCGAGTCGGAGCGGGGGATGCTGGCGCGCACCTACCATCAGCTAACCCGAAGCGCCCTCAACCAGCCGCGGGTCTTCGTGCATCGCGACTACCATTCGCGCAACCTGATGATCACCGAACGGCAATCACCGGGGGTGATCGACTTCCAGGATGCCGTCGCAGGGCCCATAACCTATGACCTCGCGTCCTTGCTGCGCGACAGCTACATCGAATGGCCCGAAGAGCGCGTGATGCAGTGGGTCCGTGCATTTCACCATCGTTTGATGGGGGCGGGATCCAGCCAAAAAGACTGGGAAAGCTTCCGCAAGGACTTCGACCTGATGAGCGCGCAGCGCCACCTCAAGGTGGCCGGGATATTTGCCCGGCTCAACCATCGGGACGGCAAGCCGGGATATCTGAAGGACATTCCACTCACCCTGCGCAACCTCACGCGCTCATTGTTGCCCTATCCCGAGTTCGAGCCCTTCCTGCTGTGGCTGAATCATCGTGTAGGCCTGGAAGAAACCTCATGAAGGCCATGATCCTGGCGGCAGGTAAAGGGGAAAGGATGCTTCCCCTGACCCGGTCAACCCCAAAACCACTGCTGATTGCTGGCGACAGGCCTCTCATTGTCCACCACATCGAGCGTTTGGCCTCCGCCGGCGTCACCGACATCATCATCAACACCGCCCATCTCGGGAAACAGATTCACGCCGCACTGGGGGACAGATGGCTCGGTAACGTGGCGATTAGATACTCGCACGAAGCAAAGACCGGCCTGGAAACAGCGGGGGGCATTGCGCGCGCCCTGCCGCTCCTGGGGGAGGAGCCCTTCATCCTCGTGAATGCGGACGTCTGGACTGACTACCCCTTCACGAAACTTTCGCCAGACCTGAAAGGCGTGGCCCACCTCGTCATGGTCGACAACCCCGCCCACAACCCAAGCGGCGATTTCGCATTGAAGAATGGGAAAATTCACAATGACGGGGAAAGCAGGTTGACCTTTTCAGGGATAAGCGTGATCCGCCCCCGGCTCATACGCAACGCCGAACCAGGGCCCCATAAACTTGCCCCCTTTCTTCGCAAGGCAGCATCCGAAGGACTCGTCAGCGGAGAGCGCCACATGGGGATCTGGGACGATATTGGCACGCAGGAGCGGCTCGAGGCCTTGAATAGGTGCCTGAAAAACAACTAGCGGTTTATTCAAATCTTCCAGGTGAGCACAAGGTAAAAACCCCCCCAGCCTTTTGGGCTGAGGGGGTTTTTGGATAGGTGCTTGGCGGTGACCTACTTTCACATGGGGAAGCCCCACACTATCATCGGCGATGGCGCGTTTCACTTCTGAGT
>SDAY01000024.1 GCA_006212015.1 Halothiobacillaceae bacterium | reverse complement strand
GCCCCGAAGCGATTCGCCTGGGCCCTGGGTGCGTTCTTCATCACGGTCTGCCTGGTGTTCTTCAACCCGGTGCCCGTCGCGGAGTGGGTGAACGGCCTGGCGGGGAAGGCGGTATTGCCGGAAACAGAGAGCTTCATGCCTTTCTGGATACCGCTCGTCCTGGTCTGGGTTTGCCTCGGATTCATGTGGCTGGAAGCGATTCTTGGCTTCTGCGTCGGGTGCAAGATTCACGCCCTGCTGGTCAAACTTGGTGTACTCAAGGAGGCATGCGAGGCCTGCGGCAACATCGATTGGGAAGAGATCCATCGCCGCCACCAGGAGCGCCGGCATGCGGAAGAACAGGGCAAGTCCGGCGTGGATTGATCACCAGCAGCCAGTTCACCTCGAGTCCGGCAGGCTGCTAGTCTAGGTTCATGAGCCACTTACACCGGCCACGTTCATGAGCGCCCAGCCCGCATCCTCCGCCCGCGCCTCCATCACCCTGTTCCTGACCGGCGATGTGATGACCGGCCGGGGGATCGACCAGATCCTGCCCAGTCCGTCATCGCTCGAGATCCACGAACCGGCGATGGCATCCGCCGAGGGCTATGTGCGGCTGGCCGAGCGGCTGAACGGTCCGATCCCGCGCCCTGTCGATCCCGCCTACATCTGGGGCGATGCGCTCGAGGTGCTGTCGAACCTGCGCCCCGATGCGCGGATCATCAATCTGGAAACCGCCGTCACCCGCGCCGACGACTGGGAGCCCAAGGGCATCAACTACCGCATGCATCCGGGCAATATCGATTGCCTGACGGCTGCCGGGGTCGATTGTTGCGTGCTGGCCAACAACCATGTGCTGGACTGGGGGGCGTCGGGGCTCGTGGAAACGCTCGACACGCTCCGACGGGCTGGCATGGTCACCGTGGGCGCGGGACGGAACGCCGACGAGGCGGCGGAACCGGCCATACTGCCCGCCCCGCATGGCGGGCGCGTTCTGGTCTTTGCTTACGGGGAGTCCAGCAGCGGGGTTCCTTCGTCCTGGGCCGCGAGCGGCCAGCGCCCCGGCGTCAATCGGCTGACCGATCATTCGGATGAGACCATCGCGGACATCGCGCGCCGGGTGGCCCAGGTGAGGCGTCCGGGTGATATCGCCGTGTTTTCCATCCACTGGGGCGGCAACTGGGGATACGGCATTGACGATCATCGCCGCGACTTCGCCCATCGGCTGATCGACCGGGCGGGCCTTGATCTCGTTCACGGACACTCCAGCCATCACCCGCTCGGGCTTGAGGTCTACAGGGAGAAACTGATCCTGTACGGATGCGGCGACCTCATCAACGACTACGAGGGGATCGCGGGCTACGAGGCCTACCGAGCGGAGTTGAGCCTGCTCTACTTCGCCAGCCTCGACCCCGGGAGCGGCCGGCTGGCAAGGCTCCGCATGGCGCCCATGCGCATGAAACGCCTCCAATTGCACCGGGCGGCGGACGAGGAAGTTTCATGGTTGCACGCGATGCTGGTGCGGGAAAGCCGCCTTGATGGATATGCCATCAGGCGGCTGAACGACGACGTGCTGGAACTGACGCCAACACCGGATTGAATGCGTTTCGGCTCGGACTCAGAGTCTGTAAAATTTTTCACTCCCGCTCAGCCTGATCAGGCCTCGTCGAGTAGCCCGGATGCAGCGCAGCGGAATCCGGGAGGCTTGAGTCGACCTGTCGCGGCGTGGGCGCCGCTCTTACATGCAGGAGGCCCGCCCCGGGCCGAAGCTCTCAGCCCGGCGGCCAGGTCATCTGCCGCCCGCCCAGCAGGTGCAGGTGCAGGTGGTAGACCTCCTGCCCGCCATCCCTGTTGCAGTTGAAGACCGTGCGATAGCCGTCCTCGGCAAGGCCCAGTTCGCTGGCGAGCTGCTTGGCGACGAGATAAAGCTTGCCGATCAGGGGCGCGTCTTCCGGCTGAATGTCGTTCAAGGTCGGAATCGGCTTCTTGGGGATGATGAGGATGTGGATCGGCGCCTGCGGGTTGATGTCCAGGAAGGCCAGCACATCGTCGTCCTCGAACACGATGCTGGCGGGGATCTCCTTGCGGATGATCTTGCTGAAGAGGGTCTCGCTCATGGTCTACTCCAGATCAGTTAGACAGGGCGTCGGCCCTGCAGGGCATGCGCCAGCGTGCCGCCGTCCACGAACTCCAGTTCCCCGCCCATGGGCACGCCCTGCGCGAGGCGGGTCGCCTGGATGCCCCGCGCCCGGCACAGCTCGCCGATGACATGGGCCGTCGTCTCGCCCTCGACCGTGCTGCTGGTGGCGAGGATGAGCTCGCGCACCTCGCCGGCATCCAGCCGCGCCTCCAGTCTTTCCAGGCCGAGTTCACGCGGGCCGATGCCGTCCAGCGGGCTCAGGCGGCCCATGAGGATGAAGTACAGCCCCTGGTACGCGCCCGAGTTTTCCAGCGACACGAGATCCTGAGGCCATTCCACCACGCAGAGCAGCGAGCGATCCCGATGGCTGCCGCGACACAGGCGGCATACCGGTTCTTCGGTCAGGGTGCGGCAGTCGGCGCAATGACCGACCCGCTCGGCGGCACCATCCAGCGCCCGCGCAAGGCGCCGCGCGCCGTCCCGGTCGCGCTGCAGCATGTGCAGGGCCAGGCGCTGGGCCGACTTGGGCCCCACGCCAGGCAGGCGGCGCAGGGCCTCGATCAGCTCGTTGACAAGCGGTGAAAACTGCATGAAATCAACAGGCTAGAACGGCATCTTGAAGCCGGGAGGCATCTGCATGCCGGCCGTCGCGCCCGCCATGCGGGTCTGGGTTTCGGTCTCGACCTTGCGCACGGCGTCGTTCATGGCCGCGGCGACCAGGTCCTCGAGCATCTCCTTGTCGTCCCCCATCAGGCTGGGATCGATGGTCACGCGACGCACCTCGTGGCGGCCGGTCATCAGCACGCTGACCATGCCGCCGCCGGATTCACCGGTCACTTCCAGACGGGCGATCTCCTCCTGGGTCTTCTTCAGGTCGTCCTGCATCTTCTGCGCCTGCTTCATCAGCTGGCCGAGTCCACCTTTCATCATGGTATGGCTGCTCTCTGTGTCATGGGATCAAAGCGGGCGAACGCTGTCTTCGAGCAGACGGGCGTCCATGTGTTCTTCAAGCTTGCGCACGACCGGGTCGTTGCGCAGCGCCTCGATGGCGCCCTGCTGGCGGGCATCCTCGTTGCGCTGGCGCACCTGCGCCGGGGTGTCCTGGGCGGGGAGTCCTTCGACGAAGCGCAGCTTCACGTCCATGCCGAGCCGGCTGGATAGGGCCTTGCGGATGCTTTCCTCGGCCACGGCGGACTTCAGGCTGGCATGGCTCGGGGGGCAGCGCAGGGTGATCTGCCCGCCGTCATGTTCCAGAAGCTCGGAATTCTCGGCCAACTGCATGGCCATGCCGCGCAGGCCGAGGCGCGGCAGCAGCTCATGCCAGGCATCGGCATCCAGCGGCCTGGCGGGCGTCGAGGCCTGGGGCGCGGCGCGCTCCTCTGGTGCGATGGAGGATGAACTTGACGCCCCCTCCCCGCTCGCGGGGGGGGCTGGAGTGGGGATGACCTCGGGCGGCGATGACTTGACGATCGTGTCCGCCTGCCGGGGAGCCGCGGCCTGGAGCGCCTCGCGCGGGCCGGTCGGCATGGCGCGCGGGGCGCCGGTCTCGACCGGGCGCGCCGGGGCTGAAACCGCCTTGTCGCCCGGCACGAAGGCCAGCATGCGCAGCAGCGTCATCTCCAGCCCCATGCGGGCGCTGGGCGCCAGCGGCAGGTCGCGGCGGCCATGCAGGGCGATCTGGTAGTAGAGCTGCACCGCCTCGGGGCTGACCCTTGGCGCGAATTCATGCACCAGGGCCGGCGAGGCCTCGAACAGCTCGGCATCGGCCTCCGGCATCAGCTGGCGGATGGCGATGGCATGCAGCAGGCCCAGCAGCTCGGCCAGCACCTCGGCATAGTCGGGCGACCCTTGAGCGAGCTGGCCGATGGCCTCCAGCAGCGCGGGCGTGTCCTGCCCGATCAGTGCCGCCATCAGGGCGCGGATGCGCGCCTCGGAGGTGAGCCCCAGCATGGCGCCGACCTCCTCTTCGCCCACCCTGCCCTGGCCGTAGGCGATGGACTGGTCCAGCAGGCTCAGGGCGTCGCGCAGGCTGCCATCGGCGGCGCGGGCGAGCAGTTGCAGCGCGGCGTCGTCAAAGGCGATGCCCTCCTGCTCCAGCACATGACTCAGACGGCCAAGGATCATGCGGCGCGGCAGGGCCTTGAGGTGGAACTGCAGGCAGCGCGACAACACCGTGACCGGCAGCTTCTGCGGGTCGGTGGTCGCCAGCAGGAACTTCACATGCGGGGGCGGCTCCTCCAGCGTCTTCAGCAGGGCGTTGAAGCTGGACTTGGAGAACATGTGCACCTCGTCGATGAGGTACACCTTGTAACGACCCTGGCTCGGCGCGTACTGGACGTTCTCGAGCAGGTCGCGCGTGTCGTCCACGCCGGTGCGGGAAGCGGCATCGACCTCGATCAGGTCGACGAAACGCCCCTCGTCGATGGCCCGGCAGGCCGAGCACTCGCCGCAGGGGTGGCTGCTGACACCCTTCTCGCAGTTGAGCGCCTTGGCGAAGATGCGCGCCACGGTGGTCTTGCCGACCCCGCGCGTGCCGGTGAACAGGTAGGCGTGGTGCAGGCGCTGTCCGTCGAGGGCGGAGGTCAGGGCGCGCAGCACATGCTCCTGACCGACCATGTCTTCAAAGCGACGGGGACGCCATTTGCGCGCAAGGACTTGGTAGGACATGCAGGCTCGACTGAACGACGGGAAGGTGCGGGCAGTTTATCAGATGAGGCCGACCAGAAACCCGTGCGAAACTGAATCTGGCGAAGGACGCGGGAAGAATGCTCGGAGCCTGTCGTGAGCATGCATCACGACAGGGACATGGATGTCCCGCACGAAAGTCGATCACGTCAGTGATTGATTTTCGAATACCACGTCCGGACCTGTACCGGACGTGGTAGGGCTGAAAAACGCATGGATGAGGTTTTTCAGCCTCCTGAAAAGGGCGGCGAAGCGCACCCGCCACATCCCGGCGCCCGAGCGCACCGCTACCGTTGCTTCCTTCCGGACCTGGCGGGATTTGCGGCTACTCGTCGCGAGAGGACCGATGCGCCCGCCATTGACGCGGGCATGGAGTGATCGATGCCGACCACTCAAGAAACAAAAACCCTGCCATGCAGGGTTCGGAATATGGCGGAGAGAGAGGGATTCGAACCCTCGATACGTTGCCGTATACACGCTTTCCAGGCGTGCTCCTTCAACCGCTCGGACACCTCTCCGGACATTCGCCATCCCGGCAAACGAGGAGCGGAACTTTACTTGAACCAGCGGCAAAGCGCAATCCCATGCATCACTTTTTCGGTTCGAACACCGCGATGGACTCGACATGCGAGGTGTGCGGGAACATGTCCATCACCCCGGCGGACACGAGCTTGTAGCGGTGCTCGTTGACCAGGATGCCCGCGTCGCGCGCCAGCGTGGCCGGGTTGCATGACACGTAGACGATGCGCCCGGGCTTCATCCTCGCCAGATGGGGCATGATCTCCATCGCGCCCGCGCGCGGCGGGTCGAGAAGGATCTTGTCGTACTTCTCCTGCATCCACGGCAGCGCCCTGTCCGGCTCGAACAGGTTGCCGACGACATGGCGGGTGTTGGCGATGCCATTGCGCCGGGCGCTCTCCTCGCCCCGGCGCACCATCGGCTCGTCACCCTCCACACCGACCACCTCCAGCGCGCGGCGGGCCATGGGCAGGGTGAAGTTGCCGAGCCCCGCGAACAGGTCGAGCACCCGCTCATGCGGCTGAATGTCCAGCAGTTCCAGCGCAAGATCGACCATCTTGCGATTCAGCAGGCCGTTGACCTGGGTGAAGTCCACCGGCAGGAAGTCGATGCGCACGTCATGGTTGGGCAGCTCGTAGTACAGCTCGCCCTCTTCCGGCCACAGCCGGTGCACGCTGTCCGGCCCTGCCGGTTGCAGGAACAGATGCAGGCCGCTGGTCTTGGCGAACTCGATCAATCGGTCACGATCCATCACGCTCAAGGGATCCATGTTGCGGAAGACCAGCGCGGTGGCGTTGTCGCCCACCGCCACCTCGATCTGGGGGATGCGGTCACGCGCCTCCATGCCGCCGATCAGGGCGATCAGTGCCTCAAGACGCTCGCCGACGCTCGGATCGAGCACCTCGCAGCGGGACAGTTCGGCCAGATAGGGCGAGCCGCGCTCCCGAAAGCCGACCAGCATCCTGTTCTTCTTGTAGACCCACTTGGCGCCCAGGCGAGCGCGGCGACGGTAGCCCCACAGCGGGCCGGTCAGCGCGGGCAGGATATGCTCCGGCTCGACCTTGCCGAGCTGGCGCAGGTTGTCGAGCAGCACGCCCTGCTTGGCGCCGATCTGCGCCGTATCGCGCATATGCTGCAGCGAACAGGCGCCACATACGCCGAAGTGCGGGCAGCGCGCATCCACCCGCTCGGCGGATGGCGCGATGACCTCGATGACCTCGGCCTCGTCGAACCGGCGATGCGGCTTGGTCAGCCTGACCTTGACCCGCTCGCCCAGCAGGGCGCCATCGACGAACACGACCTTCTCGTCGTGGTGGGCGACGCCGCGACTCTCGTGGGAAAAACCGGTGATGTCGACCTCGAAGACGAGGCCCTTGCGTTTGCTGCTCATTCAAATCTTGCGGATGGGGCCGGGGTATTCGGCGACAAGGGAATCGGACGTCAGTAGAAGCAGGCCCTCCACCATGACCTGTGCAATCAGGATGCGATCAAACGGGTCTTTGTGGATGGCTGGCAACAGATCGACAGTGACGGCATGTTCACTGGTCACGGGGCATTCGAGATAGCCGTTATCCAACAGTCCCCGGCGCAAGAGCCGCCCATCCACCTGAAGGTCATCGCGACCAAGACCTCGCTTGATGGCGATTTCCCACAGGCTGGCGGCGCTGAAGAACAGCGTGTTCCGCGAATCATCGATCATCTCGCGGGCCTGTGCCGACAGGCGTTCAGGCATGCCAGACGCCCACAGCAGCACATGCGTGTCGAGCAGCAGCTTCATTCATGCAGACCGAAGAGTCGTTCAATCTCCACCGCGCCCATACGATCGAAATCATCCGGCACCCTGATTTCTCCGGCGAGAAAACCAAGCCGCCTGACCTGCCCCTCCTCCGGGGCATCAAGCCTTGTGACCTTGACCATCGGCTTGCCCGCCTTGGCTATGATGAAGCCATCGCCTTGAGCGGCCTCCTCGACCAAACGGGAAAGCCTGGACTTCGCCTCGTGAATATTGACGCTTTGCATGACGCACCCATGGACTTGGTTTAATCGACTTAGTCTATCACCGCAGGGGCGAAAGGCGGCGGCCAGGGGCCGTGAGCACATCGGGGCGCGCGCCGCCCAACGCAGCGATCGGAACGCGCGGTCGATCAATTCACAGGCTCTCAGGCGGGGAACACGCCGGTGGAGAGATAGCGGTCGCCCCGGTCGCATATGACGGTGACGATCACCGCATCGCTCAGGCCCTCGGCCAGGCGCAGCGCGGCCGCGACCGCGCCGCCGGAGGAGATGCCGGCGAGCAACCCCTCGCGCCCGGCAAGCTCGCGGGTCATGGCCTCGGCCTCGGCCTGCGAGACATCAAGCACCTGATCGACACGGCTCGGTTCGTAGATCTTCGGCAGATAGGCCTCCGGCCAGCGGCGGATGCCGGGAATGGAGGCGCCTTCCGAGGGCTGCACGCCGACGACCCGCACCCCTGGATTCCGCTCCTTCAGGTAACGCGAGGCGCCCATGATGGTGCCGGTGGTGCCCATGGCGCTGACGAAGTGGGTGACCCGGCCATCGGTGGCCTGCCAGATCTCCGGGCCGGTGGTCTCGTAGTGCGCAAGGGGATTGTCCGGGTTGGCGAACTGGTCCAGCACCCTGCCCTCGCCACGCGCCTGCATGGCCTGGGCGAGATCGCGCGCGCCCTCCATGCCCTGCGCCTGGGTGACGAGGATCAGTTCGGCCCCGTAGGCGCGCATGACCTGGCGGCGCTCGATGCTGAGGTTGTCCGGCATGATCAGCACCATCCGGTAGCCCCTGATCGCCGCCGCCATGGCCAGCGCGATGCCGGTGTTGCCGCTGGTGGCCTCGATCAGGGTGTCGCCAGGCCTGATCTCCCCGCGCCGCTCGGCGTGCTCGATCATCGACAGCGCCGGGCGGTCCTTGACCGAACCCGCCGGATTGTTGCCTTCGAGCTTGGCGAGGATCAGGTTGTTGCGGCCAGCGGTCAGGTGCCGCAGGCGCACCAGCGGGGTGTGGCCGATGGCGCCGGCAAGGGTGGGCAGCTCATGCGGATTCATGCATCGAAACCTCGTCGGGATAAGGCATCCACGTCATCGCGAGGCCCATGGGCTCGCGATGACGAGAATCAGCGGGTCATGATGACGAAGGCGACGGCATAGTCCGCCTCGTCGGAGAGGGTGAGATGGCAGTCGCGCACGCCGAAGGCTTGGGCCAGTTCGGCGGCGCGGGCATCGAGGCGCAGCATGGGCTTGCCGAGCGCATCGTTGACCACGGCGATATGGCGCAGGCTCAGGCCGTCGCGGAAGCCGGTTCCGAGCGCCTTGGCGGCGGCCTCCTTGGCGGCGAAGCGCTTGGCGAGGAAGCGCGCCGGGTCATGCCGCTCGCCCAGTCCCGCCAGCTCGTCGTCCGCCAGCATGCGGGCGGCGAAGCCCGCGCCGTACCGCGCCCATAGCCGTGAGATACGGGCGATGGCGACGATGTCCGTGCCGATGCCGTGGATCATCCCGGGCCCTAAATCTTCGGCACTCGGGCCTCGACCATCAGGCGCTTCATCTCGCGCACCGCATCGCCAAGGCCGGAGAAGATGGCGCGGGCGACGATGGCGTGGCCGATGTTCAGCTCGCGCATGAGGGGGATGGCGGCGATGGGCTGCACGTTGTGGTAATGCAGGCCGTGACCCGCGTTCACCTGCAGGCCCAGTTCGGCGGCGTGGATGGCGGCGCGTTCGATGCGCTCGAACTCATGCTGCCGGGCCTCGCCCCGGGTATTCGCGTAATGGCCGGTATGGATCTCGATGACCGGCGCGCCGACGCGCACCGCCGCCTCGATCTGGGCGAGATCGGCGTCGATGAAGAGGGACACGCGCACGCCCGCCTCGCGCATGCGGGCGCAGGCGTCGATCATGCGGGACTCCTGTCCGAGCACGTCCAGACCGCCCTCGGTGGTCAGCTCCTCGCGCTTTTCAGGCACCAGGCAGCAGTCCTGCGGCCTGAGCCTTTCGGCGATGCCCAGCATCTCTTCGGTCACGGCCATTTCGAGGTTCATCCGCGTCTGCAGCATGCCGCGCAGGATCTCGACATCGCGGTCCTGGATATGGCGGCGGTCCTCGCGCAGGTGCAGGGTGATGCTGTCCGCGCCGAACTGTTCGGCCAGCAGGGCTGCATGGACGGGTTCGGGGTAGATCTCGCCGCGCGCCTGACGCAAGGTGGCGACGTGGTCGATGTTCAGGCCCAGCAGAATGTCATGCGAATGATTCACGGTGCGATCGCTCTCGAAATGGATGGAGTCAGGCGCGTGGCGCGGCGGCCATCCCCAGCAATTCGCGCGAACGCAGCGGTTGCGGGCCGAGATGCGGCGCCATCAGGCCATGCAGGATCAGGCGGATCTCGCGCGCCGATGCGGGGTCGTCGAAACGCGCTTCGGCCAGGTGCCGCAGGGCGATGCCCTTGAAGCCATCGTCACGCCCGCCAGACAGCGGGACGATGCCGGATTCCGGGGCGACATGATACAGCCCCTCCGCATGAATCGGCGCACCGTCCGCGCAATGCAGCCAGTCCGGCGCCCAGCCGAGTTCCTCCAGCAGGCGCGTCTCGAATCGACGCAGCGCGGGAGCCTCCGGCGGGCCGGCCGTCAGGCGCGCCAGGGTTTCGGCGTAAAGGTCGAAGATGGCGGGGTGCGGGTCGTCACGCGGCAGCAGGCGCATCAGGAGTTCATTGAGGTAGTAGCCGCAGGCCAGCGCCCGTCCGCTCAATGGACCCATGCCGCCCGCCTCCTCCACCGCGCGCAGCTGGGCCAGCTCGCCGCGACCGGCCAGTTCGAGCCACAGCGGACGAAACGGCTGCAGCCGCCCGCGCTGCCTGTGATTCGCTCGCGCGCCGCGCGCAATCACGCCGCGCCGCCCGCCCTCGCGCAGGATGACCTCCAGCAGCAGGCTGGTATCGCGCCAGGGGCGGGCATGAAGGATGTAGCCCTCCTCCCCCGCGCCCTGGCGCGTCGCGCTCACTGGTCGCCGTAGCCCAGCGCGCGCAGGGCGCGCTCGTCATCCGACCAGCCGCCCTTGACCTTGACCCACAGGCGCAGGAACACCTTGGAACCGAGCAGGTTCTCGAGGTTGATGCGCGACCGGCGGCCGATTTCTTTCAACATCTCGCCGTCCTTGCCGATCAGGATGCCCTTCTGGCCTTCGCGCTCGACCCAGATCAGCGCGTCGATGCGAACCAGATTGCCGTCGATGACGTAGCTCTCGATCTCGACCGTGACGCCATAGGGCACCTCGTCATGCGCCAGACGGGTGATCTGCTCGCGCACGAACTCGGCGGCCATGAAGCGCGAGCTGGCGGTGGTCAGCGTGTCCTCGTCGTAGGCGGGCGGGGATTCCGGCAGGCGCGCGGCCACGGCGGCCTCGAGGCGGGGAAGGTTCGTGCCCTTGCGCGCGGAGATCGGGATGATCTCGGCGAAGTCGAAGCGCGATCCGACCGTCTGCAGGAAGGGCAGCAGCGCTTCCTTGTCGCCCTGCAGGTCCACCTTGTTGACCGCGAGGATGATGGGCACATGCACGTTGCGCACGCGCTCCAGCACGGCGGCATCCTCGTCCGTCCAGCGCATGCCCTCGATCAGGAAGACCACGACATCCACACCTTCGAGGATGCCCTGGGCGGCGCGGTTGAGCACACGGCTCATCGCCTTGCCCGTGTCCTTGTGCAGGCCCGGGGTGTCGACGTAGAGGATCTGCGCGTCCGGCAGGGTCTTGACCCCGATCAGGCTGTGCCGGGTGGTCTGCGGCTTGGGCGCGGTGATGCTGATCTTCTGGCCGATCAGGGTGTTGAGCAGGGTGGACTTGCCCACGTTGGGGCGGCCGACGATGCCGACATGGCCACAGCGATGCGTCATGAGGATATGGATCCGGGTTGGAGTTGTTCGAGAGCGGCCTCGGCCGCAGCCTGTTCGGCGCGACGGCGGCTGGTACCGCGACCCTGGGTGGGCTCGGGCAGGCCTTCCACGCGGCATTCCACGACGAAGGTCTGGGCGTGGGCCTGGCCGAAGGTTTCCGTGACCTGGTAGTCGGGCAGATCGCGCTGGCGGGCCTGCATCCATTCCTGCAGGCGGGTCTTGGGGTCTTTCTGTCCGGCCTCGGCGGGCAGGTGTTCGAGGCGGTCGTGGTAGAGCCTCAGGATGAGATCCCTGGCCGGCTCAAAACCGCTATCGAGATAGACGGCGCCAATCACGGCCTCGAGGGCATCGGCAAGGGTTGAACCGCGTCGATAGCCGCCGGACTTCAACTCGCCGCTGCCCAACACGAGATAGTCGCCAAGCTGGAGTTCGGAGGCCAGTTCGGCGAGCGTGTCCTCGCGCACGAGGCTGGCGCGATAGCGCGAAAGTTCGCCTTCGGGGGCGCGGGGACGGCGCTTGTACAGCTCGTCCGCGATGACGAAATTCAGCAGGCCGTCACCGAGGAACTCCATGCGCTCATTGTGCTTGCCGCCGGCGCTGCGATGACGAACGGCAAGTTCAAGATGGACTGGATCCTTGAAGCTGTGTTCGAGGCGCGTGGCCAGCCGGTTCAGCGGATCGGTCATGCTCAGCGCACGATCACTTCGTGATGGAAGGTCGCCACGGCATCCAGGTTGCCCATCAGGGGGGCGCGAGCCTCGTATTCGAGCCTGACGCGCTTGCCGCCGCCGGGCGTGCCCTCGACCTCAATCCCGCCGAGGTCGACCTGGTCGCTCTCGATCTGGTTGATGTCCATCCGGTTCTGGATGAACTTGACGATCTCCACGCGGGACATGCCGCCCTCGCCATCCTTTTCCAGGGACTTGAAGATGGTGCTCATCTTCTGGTCCTGCAGATAGAGCGGCAGGATGTTCAGGCCGGAAACGATCAGCACCCCCGCCACGGAGGCGACCATCAAAAGACCGATGAAGGTCATGCCACGCTGCTGTTTCAATCCCATGGTTCTCTTCTCCGATTAATGGATGCCCGTACCGAGGCGCGAAAAGTCGAGGCGCATGGCCTCGCCGTCAAAATGCATCCAGATCAGCATCGCGCGCCCGACCAGGTTCGCCTCCGGCACGAAGCCCCAGTAGCGGCTGTCGTTGCTGTTGTCACGGTTGTCGCCCATGACGAAATAGTGGCCTTCGGGCACGACAACCTCGCCTTCCGGGCCGCTGGCCTCCAGGCGCTGGAGGATCGCGTGGTTCACGCCGAGCAGGTCTTCCTTGAACAGCTGCGCGCCAAGCATGCGACCCTGGGGGCCATCGCCAGGATAGACGCCATCGGCGGCAAGGCTCACGGGCTGGTCGTTGATGAAAAGCTGCTTGTTCTTGTAGCGAACCCGATCGCCCGGCAGGCCGATGATGCGCTTGATGTAGTCCACGTCGGGGTTCTGCGGGTACTTGAACACCACCACGTCGCCGCGCCGGGGCTCGCCCAGCGGGACCATCTTGGTGCGCACGACCGGCAGGCGCACGCCATAGGCAAACTTGTTGACCAGGATGAAGTCGCCGACCTCCAGGGTCGGCATCATGGAACTCGACGGAATGCGAAAGGGCTCGGCGACAAAGGAGCGCAGCAGCAGCACGACCAGCAGCACGGGAAAGAAACTGCGGGCATATTCGACCAGCAGCGGCTCCCTGCCCTGCGCCCCTTCCCTCGCCCCGCGGAAGTACAGCTTGTCGATGCCGACGATCACGCCGCTTACAAGCGTGGCGAGGACCAGGATCAGTTCAAAATTCATGACGATTCTTACTTGGATTCCATTTGCAGGACGGCGAGGAAGGCCTCCTGCGGCACCTCGACCCGGCCGATCGACTTCATGCGCTTCTTGCCTTCCTTCTGCTTGTTGAGCAGCTTTTTCTTGCGCGAGATGTCGCCGCCGTAACATTTCGCCAGAACGTTCTTGCGCAGGGCCTTGATGTTGGTGCGCGCGATGATCTTGCCGCCGATCGCGGCCTGGATCGGAACCTCGAACTGCTGCTGCGGGATCAGTTCCTTGAGCTTGCTGCACAGGTCGCGGCCACGGGTCTCGGAGGCCTGGCGATGCACGATCATGGACAGGGCATCCACCGGCTCGGCGTTGATCATGATGTCCAGCTTGACCAGTTGCGCGGCCTGGAAGCGCAGGAAGCTGTAGTCGAACGAGGCATAGCCACGGCTGACCGACTTGAGCTTGTCGAAGAAGTCCATCACCACCTCGGCCAGCGGCAGCTCGAACTTGAGCGACACCTGGTTGCCAAGGTAGAGCATCTGTTTCTGCACGCCGCGCTTCTCGATGCACAGGGTGATCACGTTGCCCACGTATTCCTGCGGCAGGAGGATGTTGGCCTCGATGATCGGCTCGCGCATCTCGGCGATGTTGGTGGTCGGCGGCAGGTCGGCGGGGTTGTGGATGTGGAGGATCTCGCCATCGGTGGTGACCACCTCGTAGACCACGGTCGGCGCGGTGGTGATCAGGTCCAGGTTGTACTCGCGCTCCAGGCGCTCCTGGATGATCTCCATGTGCAGCAGGCCGAGGAAGCCGATGCGGAAGCCGAAGCCCAGCGCCTGGGAGACCTCGGGCTCGAAATACAGCGCGGCATCGTTCAGGCGCAGCTTGCGCAGGGCCTCGCGCAGGTTCTCGTAGTCCTCGGACTCCACCGGATACAGGCCGGCGAAGACGCGCGGCTGCACCTCCTTGAAACCGGGCAGCGCCTCGGTGGCGGGGTTGTCGATCGCGGTGATGGTGTCGCCCACCTTGGCCGCGTCGATCTCCTTGATGCCGGCGATCAGGAAACCCACCTCGCCGGTCGTCAGAACGTCGCGGTCGCGGCGCTTGGGCGTGAACACGCCGACCTTCTCGACCTGGAAGACATCGCCCGTGCGCATGGTCTTGATCTTCTGCTTGAGGCGCAGCTCGCCATCCACGATGCGCACCAGCGCGACGACGCCGACGTAGTTGTCGAACCAGGAATCGATGATCAGCGCGCGAAGCGGCGCATCGACCTTGCCGGTCGGCGCGGGGATGCGCCTGACCAGCGACTCAAGCAGCTCGGGCACGTTGAGGCCGCTCTTGGCGGAGACACGCTCGGCGTCTTCCGCGTCGATGCCGATGATGTCGCCGATCTCCTTGATCACGCGATCCGGGTCGGCGTTGGGCAGGTCCATCTTGTTGAGCACCGGGACGACCTCGAGGCCGAGATCGAGTGCCGTGTAGCAGTTGGCGACCGACTGCGCCTCCACGCCCTGGGAGGCGTCCACGACCAGCAGCGCGCCCTCGCAGGCGGCGAGCGATCGTGAGACCTCGTAGGAGAAGTCGACATGCCCCGGCGTGTCGATCAGATTGAGTTCGTACGCCTGACCGTCCCTGGCCTTGTATTGCAGGGAGACGCTCTGCGCCTTGATGGTGATGCCGCGCTCGCGCTCGATGTCCATGGAATCGAGCACCTGCGCCTCCATCTCGCGCGCCTCCAGTCCGCCGCAGAGCTGGATCAGGCGGTCGGCCAGGGTCGACTTGCCATGATCGATGTGGGCGATGATGGAGAAGTTGCGGATGTAGGCTTGATCCATGAGGCACAGAAGCTGGTAGGCGAAGAGGCGCGGAGTATACCAGCAACCTCAGGCTTGCGCCGCCGCCAACGGCAGCCACTCAAGACAGGCGTTCATCAGCCCCGGCGCGGCAGCGGCGCATGTCCCGATGGATGCGATGGCGCGCGGGCAGGCAGGGCCTGTGAATCCTCGTCCATCAACAGGGGCGCCCTGGCCGAGTCAGGTGTTTCGGCCAGCTTGAATTTCAGGGTGATGAAGGTCCGGTCACGGGCAACGGTCACCCTCACCTCTTCGCCGGGCATGATCTGCCCCACATGCATGGGGAGGCTGTTGGCGTCGGAAAGGGCTTTGCCATTGACCTCCAGCACCACGTCGCCGGGGAGCATGCCCCCGCGTTCCGCCGGGCTCTCTGCCAGCACCTCGACGACCAGCGCGCCGACCGGCCGGTCCAGGCCAAAGGCCTCGGCGAGATCGCGGTCGACATCCTGCACCTGGACGCCCAGGAAACCGCGCGAAACATGACCGTGTTTCTTGATCTGGCTCACCACGTCCATCGCCATGTTGATGGGAATGGCAAAGGACAGTCCCATGTAGCCGCCGGACTCGGTATAGATCTGCGCGTTGATGCCCACCACTTCGCCCCGCATGTTGAGCAACGGGCCGCCCGAATTGCCGGGATTGATGGCCACGTCGGACTGGATGAAGGGCACATAGGTCTGGTTGCTGTCATTGGGAATGCCGCGTCCCTTGGCGCTGACGATGCCGGCGGTGACCGAATGGTCGAAACCGAAGGGCGTACCAATGGCGAGCACCCACTCGCCGACGCGCAGCTTGTCGGCATTGCCGACCTTCACGGTCGGCAGGTCGCCGGCGTCCACCTTCAGCAGGGCGATGTCGCTGCTTGGGTCCTGACCGACAATCGTTGCAAGCAGTTCACGACGATCTGGCAGCCGAACCACGATCTGATCGGCATCGGCGATGACATGCTGATTGGTGAGGATGTATCCCTCCCGATCAAGGATGAAACCCGAACCGAGCGAGCCCTCGCCCTCGCCTTCGCCATCATCCTGATCAGGCATGCCGAAGAAATGCTTGAACAGATCGCCCAGCGATGACCCGTCCGGAAATGGCGCGAAGGACTGGCCGCCGGACTGCCCCGCGGATCCCTCCTTGACCGTGGTGCTGATATTGACCACGGCGGGCGCGTTTTTCTCGACCAGTTCAGTGAAGTCGGGCAGGCCGGCGGTTCGATCAGAACAGCCTGAAAGCGTCAGCGCGAGAAGCGCGGCGGCCGTGGCGAGTTTCAGCTTGATGGGCATGGGGGTATGCGGTTCCGATCAATGCGGGAAAGGATGCACGGCTGGGTCTTCTGGCCGAGAAGGCGATGGCTCAAGGGGCGCACCAGGGCCATGCCCACACACAAGCCGATCACACCGGATACGATGGCAAGGCCCTCGCCCAGGGGTTGCGCGGCCACCATCCCGCCCAGCATGCCCGTCAGTGGAAGCCCGTAAAGCATCAGCGATGCCTGGAGCATGCCCTCCTCGGGCAGGCCGATGACGACCTCATCGCCAGGCTGCAGATCCAGCGCCGTCGGAACGTACATCCGGCTGGCATGACCCGCGCCGGCGAGCGCATCCCCCATCAGTCCCGTGCCGCAGTGCCCCTTCGATGCACAGCCACCGCAGGCGGACTGGCGAGCGCTCTCGACCAGCGCCACCCCTTTTTCAATGGCGATGACACGCCCTTGTGCCTCAAGCATCTCAGCGGGCGGCCGGCTGCAGGCCGTCGATGATCATGCGCATGGCGGCCACCGGGGCCTCACCAATGGCGGTCAGGCGATAACCGTCCACATCACGGGTCACCCGATGCATCGCGCCGATGAATTCCGTATGGGAGGGTGGGTTGTCCGGCATGGATTCGATGAACACGGAAACGCTGCTCAGCCCATCCGTGAAAATGAGGTGTTCGAGCATTCTTCCCGTACGTGGATTATTGCGCTCGGCGGCTACGTGAAGCTTGTAGCCTGCCGGAAGTGTCCTGGCGATCCATGCAGGCTGATGTGGATGGATGTTTCCTGCCTCTTCAATCACCCTGAAGCCGCTGGTATCCGTCGCAAGACGCATCAAATCCTGATCAAGGTCCGGCATGACGCGCAGGCTGGCGAACTGATTCATCTCCAGGCGCCTGTTCTCTCCATCGAGAACCTCAAGACGAAGCAGCATGGCGCTGGGCTCATGAATGCAGAGTCGATAGCCGTGGCGAAGGTCATCCTTTGGCGCCAGCTTGACCACCTGGCAACCGAGGCTGGCGACGCGGGCCTGCCCTTCCTTGACGAAACCATAATGCTCAGCCAGCTGCCCCGTTTCAGCAAAACGATCGGTGGAAAACTGACCACGCCATGCCGGTGTCTGGCCGCTGACCACAAGCCTTGCGCGAGGCCAGACACAGGTGCAACGATCACCTTCGTGAAGCACCTCCCGTGCCGGACCGTCCATGCTCAGGACGCGTTCGCGCTCACCATGAACGGCATCATAGAGGTGGAATATCCGCATGGTCCGGGTCTCATTGCCCTGGACATGCAGCAAAAGACCTTCGTAATTGACCGTGTGCATGGTGGCCGCCATGCGCTTGAGCAGGGTTTCAGGGCTTTGATCGGCCAGCGCGGGGACACTGGCGCCAAACAAACACCCCAGAAGCAGGAGCCTTCTCAGCATTGGATTCGACATGGGTGGCTCAGGGATGCTCGTAGGCTACCAGACGGACGTTGGATGACATGGCGGTCATGGGACCGCCTTCCGCGTAGGTCAGATGCTGAACAAGATAGGGGTCGGGCATGGAATCCCCGTCCTGGGCGGCGGCAAGCCCAGTCGCATCGTTCTGGGTTGTCGGCGCAGGTGTCAGCGCAACGAAGGACGCATCGGGCGCTTGCTGTTGAGGCGGCACGACCATGACCGCGGCCCCGGCGACCGCAGCGGCCAGCGCCATGCCGAAGGCGGGCATGCGCCAGCCCTGAAGAAGCCATGAGAAATCCAGAGGGAAGGCCGGCTTTGCCTTTGACTGCGGGGCAGTCTCGCCGCGAATGCGCGCCATGATGCCGTCGGCAAGGTCGACGGGGGGGCGTTGCCCGGCCTCGTCGCGCATGGCCATGCCGATCAGTGCATAGCGTTCGATCCGTTCCAGGGCCGCGCGATCATTGCGAATCCCGGCAAGCAGCGTGTCCGTCTCATGACGACCGAGGGCATCGTCCATCAAGGCGGACAGGGTTTCTTCGTTGCTGGTCTTGTTCATTTTCTCGTCTCCCGCACTCAGCCGATCAAGGGCTTGAGGCGTTTGTCTATCGCTTCACGCGCACGAAAGATGCGCGATCGAACCGTGCCGATGGGGCAGCCCATCACTTCGGCAATATCCTCGTAGCTCAGGCCTTCCAGTTCACGCAGGGTGATGGCCGTGCGCAAGTCTTCAGGCAAATCGGCGATGGATGCCATCACGACCTGATGCAGCTCCTCACCCATCAGCTCGTCTTCGGGTGTGTCCCGGGTGGTCAAGCCTGGCTCGGCCGCGTACTGGTCGGTTTCATCGGCATCAAGGTCAACCTTGTAGGGTTGACGCTGCACGGAAACCAGATGGTTCTTGGCCGTGTTGACCGCGATGCGATAGATCCAGGTGTAAAAAGCGCTATCACCACGGAAGGAACCAAGGGCCTTCCAGGCCTTGATGAAGGTTTCCTGGGTCAGGTCCATGGCTTCGTCCATGTCACGCACATAGCGCATGATGAGCTTGAGCACCTTGTGCTGGTACTTCCGCAGCAGCAATTCGAACGCAAGCTGATCACCAGCCTTGGCGCGCATGACAAGTTGCTGATCGGTCGGACTGGACGACATGCTTGATGCATTCCTGGGTTGACTCCCGTGAGCATGCACGCACTTGAACGCATAGACGCTTACGGGCTGAGAAGGTTCCATCGTGCCCCGGATGAAACGTCGCGGGGCCGATTGGTTTACGATCATACAACGTAAACAATGATCGTGATTGGGCATCCACGCATGAAACCTCCACGGAATACCTTTGATGTCCTCATCCTGGGAAGCGGGGCCGCCGGCCTGAGTTGCGCGCTCAACCTGCCTGCCGGTCTGCGGGTCGCCGTACTGGCCAAGAACGGCATCGATGAAGGAAACACCCAATGGGCCCAGGGCGGCATCGCCGCCGTGCTCGACCCCGGCGACGACGTTGAAAGTCATATCGAGGACACGCTGGACGCCGGCGCGGCCCTCCCCGACCGCGACGTGGTCACGCGGGTCGCGTCCGAAGGCGCCGAAGTGATCGCCTGGCTGGAACGGCTGGGGATGCCCTTCACCCGTGAAAACGGGAAGCCGCACCTGACCCGCGAAGGGGGACACAGCCACCGGCGCGTGGTCCATGCCCAGGACGCCACCGGCGCGGCACTGGAAACCACCCTGCTGAAAACTGCACGTGCACGGAAGACCCTGACCCTGCTTGACGATCACACCGCGATCGACCTGATCACCACAAGACGTCTCGGTGAACACGAAAACCGCTGCGTGGGCGTCTATGCATTGAACCGCGATAGCGGGCATGTCGAGGTCTTTCTCGCTCGCTTCGTGGTCCTCGCCACAGGAGGCGCCAGCAAGGTCTACCTCTACACCACCAACCCCGATGGCTCGACCGGCGATGGCATTGCCATGGCCTGGCGCGCGGGCTGCCGGGTGGCGAACATGGAATTCATCCAGTTCCATCCCACCTGTCTGTATGAACCGCGGGCGAAGACCTACCTGATTACCGAGGCCGTGCGAGGCGAAGGCGGGCGCCTGCTCCTGCCGGATGGCACGCCCTTCATGCACCGTTATGACCCGCGCGGCGAGCTTGCCCCGCGGGATATCGTCGCGCGCGCCATCGACCACGAGATGAAGCGCCTGGGCCTTGATTGCGTCTACCTGGACATCAGCCACAAGCCGGCCGAGTTCGTGAAGTCCCATTTCCCGACCATCCATGCCCGCTGCCTGGAGTACGGTTACGACATCACCCGCCAGCCGATCCCCGTCGTTCCCGCCGCGCACTACACCTGCGGCGGGGTGATGGTGGACGCGCATGGCCGAACGGACATCGACCGGCTCTACGCCATTGGCGAAGTGAGCCATACCGGCCTGCACGGGGCCAACCGCTTGGCAAGCAACTCCCTGCTGGAGTGCCTTGTCTATGGCCGCGCAGCCGCTCAGGACATCACCGCGCGCCTGCAGGAGCCCGTCACCTTGCCGGATGTTCCCGAATGGGATGAGAGCCAGGTGACGGACTCGGACGAGGAGGTGATCGTCAGCCACAACTGGCACGAACTTCGGCAGACCATGTGGGACTACGTCGGCATCGTGCGCACCAGCAAGCGCCTCGAGCGCGCGCTCAACCGCATCGACCTGCTCAAGCGCGAGATCGACGAGTACTACGGCAACTTCCGCGTCACCCACAACCTGATCGAGCTGCGCAACCTGGTCGTGGTGGCCGAGCTGATCGTGCGTTCGGCCATGGCGCGCAAGGAAAGCCGCGGCCTGCACTACATCCTCGACTACCCGGAGCCGAAGCCGGGCAAGCCCGAGAACACCGTGCTGACCCCGGAGCCGCCCCCGCCCTACGGTCATCCCGACGGGGCCTGATCCTCCCCGCCGCGAGGCGGGAACGGTTCAGCCCAGGCTTTTTTCGACCACCTCGCGCAATTCGCGCGAGATCGGGCCGCCCGCCAGGCGTGATAATTCATCGCGCATCTGGTTCCGACGCAGGGGATCAAAACGGCGCCATTGCTGGAAGGCCCCCGCCATGCGGGCGGAGACCTGCGGGTTGAGCGCGTCCAGCGCCAGCACCTGGTCGGCGACGAAGCGGTAGCCTGCACCGTCCTCCGCGTGGAAGCCGGCCGGGTTGCCGCGCGCGAAGCCGCCGATGAGGGCGCGGGCCTTGTTGGGGTTGCCCAGGCTGAAGGCCGGGTGGTCCATCAGTCCCTTCACCTCGTCCAGCGCGCCCGGCAGGGGGCTGGTGGCCTGGATGGAGAACCACTTGTCCATCACCAGCGCCTCGTTCTCCCAGCGCTGCTCGAACTCGGCCAGCACGACGGCGCGGTCCTCGCAGGCGCTGTGCGCCAGCGTTTGCAGGGCCGCCAGCACGTCGGTCATGTTGTGGCCCTTGCGGAACTGGTGCGCGGCCAGGGCATGGTGGGCGCTGTTGTCCAGCGCCATCAGGTAGCTCAGGCTCATGTTCTTGAGACGGCGGCGGCCGATGGCGGCGGGGCTGGGCGAATACTCGCCCTGCTCCTGCTGGAGGTTGTAGATCGTCAGCAGGCCCTCTTCCCAGACCTCGGCCAGCGCGCGCTTGAGGAAGTCACGCGCGGCGTGGACGGCAAGGGGATCGACCTCGGTCATCTGCTCGGCCAGCCAGGCCTCGCTGGGCAGGGTGAGCAGGTCGGCCTTCATGCGCTGATCGAGCGGCTCATCGTGCAGGGCATGGCCGAAGGCGGCGTTCAAACCGGCATCCAGCGCCAGCTCGCGCCCGGCCTTCACGTCCTCGACCAGCGTGAGCAGCACGCGGGTCATCAGGCGCTGGGCGGCCTCCCAGCGGTTGAAGTCGTCGCCGTCATGCGCCATCAGGAAGGCAAGATCAGCGTCGCCGTAGTCGAAATCCAGCTTCACCGGCGCGGAGAAACCGCGCAGCAGGGAGGGCAAGGGCGCCTCCGCGATGTCCTCGAAGACAAAGCGCTGCTCGGCCCGGTCCAGTTCCAGCACCTGTTCGGTCAGTGTCCTGCCGGAGCGGTCAAGCAGCGCGGCGGCCACCGGGATGACGAAGGGCTGCTTGTCCGGCTGCCCCGGCGTGGCCGGGGTGTGCTGGCGCAGGGTCAAGGTGTAGGTCCGCGCGGCGGCATCGTATGCGCCCGAGGCTTCGACACGCGGGGTGCCCGCCTGCACGTACCAGCGGCGGAACTGGGTCAAATCCTTGCCGGAGGCGTCCTCCATCGCCCGAACGAACTCCTCGATGGTCACGGCCTGGCCGTCGTGGCGCTCGAAGTACAGGTCGCTGCCCTTGCGGAAGGCTTCCCAGCCGAGCAGGTTCTTGAGCATGCGCACCACTTCCGCGCCCTTGTTGTAGACGGTGGTGGTGTAGAAGTTGTCGATGGCCTGGTATTCCGGCGGCTGCACCGGGTGGGCCAGGGGACCGGCGTCCTCGGGGAACTGCCAGCTGCGCAGGATGTTGACGTCCTCGATGCGCCTGCATGCGCGGGCGCCCATGTCGGCGGAGAACGCCTGGTCGCGGAAGACGGTGAAGCCCTCCTTGAGCGAGAGCTGGAACCAGTCACGGCAGGTCACGCGGTTGCCGGACCAGTTGTGGAAGTATTCGTGGGCGATGACGCTCTCGATGCCCTCGTAGTCCGCGTCGGTCGCCACCTCCGGGCGCGCCAGCACATACTTGGCGTTGAAGATGTTGAGGCCCTTGTTCTCCATCGCCCCGGCGTTGAAGTCCTCGACGGTCACGATCATGTAGCGTTCGAGGTCGTATTCCCGGCCATAGGTCGCCTCGTCCCACTTCATCGCCTTGTGGACGGACTGCATGGCATGGCCGAGCTTGTCCACGTTATGGTGCTCGGCGTAGATCTCCAGCCCAACCTCGCGCCCGCTCATCGTGACGAAGCGGTCGCGCAGCACGCCCAGCTCCCCCGCCACCAGGGCATAGAGATAGGTCGGCTTGGGGAAGGGGTCATGCCAGGTGGACTGGCGGCGGCCGTCCTCCAGCGTCGTCTCATCGACCCGGTTGCCGTTGGAGAGCATGACCGGATAGCGCGCCGGGTCGGCGACGATGCGGGTGCTGTGCACGGAGAGCACGTCCGGCCGGTCCAGGCTGTACATCATGCGGCGGAAGCCTTCCGGCTCGCACTGCGTGGTGAAGATGCCCTTGGAGAGGTACAGCCCCATGCAGGTGGTGTTGGCCGAAGGCGTGATGCGCGTGGTCATGGACAGCACGAAGCGCGCGGGCGGGTTGTGGATGATCAGGCCGCCGTCCGCGGTCAGGGCATGGGCCTCCCCGGCCAGCGGCTGGTCGTCGATGGCGATGCGCAGCAGCTCCAGCGCCTCGCCGTCCAGCTTGAGCGGCAGGGCCGCGTCCCCTGCCCGCTCCAGGTGCAGCACGCCATGCACCAGGGTGGACTCCGGATCCAGTTCGAAGGTCAGCTCGATGCGCGGAATGCGCCAGGCGGGGGCGGTGTAGTCGGCAAGGCGGACGGTGCGGTTTTCGGTGCTCATGGCGGCGCGGGGGTCTGGGAATCGAATGGGGCAGTATAACCATGTTTGCCGCCATCGCCCGGGAGGCCGATAATCCACGGCCTTTCGATGTTTCAGAGATTCAGACCGATGTGGTACCGCGCGCTCAGCCTCTTTCCCCTCACCGCCGCCCTGCCCTTCGATCTTACGATGCTTGAAAAAAGCCTCGGCGAGCATCCGTTCCGCCCCTGCGGCACGCTGGACCTTGCGAGCAACGGTTTCGAGCCCGCGCTGGGCCCAAAGGCCGAGGCCCATGTGCATGTCGCCGAGGGCGTCTGGACGGTGCGCTGGGTGAGCGAGGAGAAGCGCCTTCCCGCCGGCTTCGTGCGCGACCAGCTGGCCGAGAAGGTCGTCGAGTTCGAGGCGCGCGAGGGCCATGCCCCCGGCTCGCGCGACAAGAAGGAGCTGCGCGAGGGCATCGAGCATGCCCTGATCCCGCGCCTGATCCCGCGTCGCCGCCGCATGTTCGCCAGCATCGACAGCGAACGCGGCTGGGTGATCGTCGACAGCGGCGCCAGCAAGCAGGCCGAGGCCCTGATCGGCGCCGTTCGCCAGGCCACCGGCAGCCTGCCCGTCACGCCCTGGCGCACCCACGACGACTGGAGCGCCGTCATGACCCGCTGGCTGGAGAGCCGCGACCTGCCGGAGGGCTTCGAGCTGGATGAGACCTGCGAGCTGACCGCGCAGGAGGAGGACGGCGGCACGGCGACCCTGCGCCGGCACGACATGACCGCCGACGAGGTGAAGTGCCATCTCGCATCAGGCAAGCGCGTGACCAAGCTGGGCCTGATCTGGCGCGACCGCATGCGCTTCGTGCTGGACGCCCAGGGCGTGCTGCGCAACCTCAAGCCGACCGACACCCTGCTCGAACCGCTGGAAAACGCCGATGACGATGACGCCATGGCACGCATGGACCAGACCCTCGCGCTGCAGAACCTGACCCTGCGGGCCATGCTGGACGATCTGAACGCCGCGCTGGGCGGGCGCGCAGAGCGGGTCGCCTGATCGCCCCACCGAGCAGCCTGTCGGACTTGAGACGAACTGACTGCAAAAGCCGCGGGACGGTCCATATTTCGCCGCTTTTTTGGGCAATAGTCCC
>SDAY01000121.1 GCA_006212015.1 Halothiobacillaceae bacterium | reverse complement strand
TCGGCGGCTGAACCCGTGGCTTCACGGATTTCGGCGCGGGTGCGCGGCGTGGTGCGGGCAAGCGGATGGATGCGGCTCATGCCTTGGACTCCTGCTGTAACATGCTCAGAAAGGCCGGAAGAAGCAGACGGGCTTCAAACAACGGCCAGCTACGGATGGGAATATAATCGCACGGGATGGGACAACTAAGGCACTATCCCATTGTTCATCGAGACCGATCTGATCATCTCCCCCAACCTTTCAAGACTCCGCCCAGCGTCCTTCTTCAACGAGCACTCCCAGACCTCGAACACTCGCCATCCAGCTTTCATCAACTCATCCTTCACGGCTGCGTCCCTGACCATGTTTGCCTCGAACTTCCGAATCCAAACCTCCCGATTTGACGCGGGGATAGTGGCATAGCGGCACCCTTCGTGCCGATGCCAGAAGCACCCATGCACGAACACAACAGCCCTGTATTTCGGAAGGACGATGTCCGGCTTTCCGGGTAAATCCTTGCGTTGCAAGCGAAACCTGAAACCATGGGCATAAAGCCAAGAACGCACCATCCTTTCTGGCCTGGTATCATGCCCACGGATCGAGGACATGATTCTTGAGCGGGTCTGCTTGTCCACGACGTCGACCACCTTTCCCCTCCTTCACGACATGATGCATGGGCATCTTGATTGACTTGGATTGCTCAACTTGCCGACACCTATCGTAGATCTTTTTGCCGGTCCGGGCGGGCTTGGCGAAGGCTTCTCATCCCTGAATGACGGGCGCGACTTTAGGATCGCCATCTCGGCGGAGATGGATCCGGCCGCCCATGAGACGCTTCGACTGCGGGCCTTCTATCGTCTTCTGAGACGGGCTGGCGATCCGTCTATTCACTCTTACTACGACTTCTGCAACTTCAGCGAATCGAAGCAGCCCTATAGCGACAGGAACAAGACGGCATGGGCAGAGGCCGGAGAAGAGGCGCAACGCCTTGTGCTCGGCAACGCCGAGGACAATCAGAGACTTGATCAGCGCATTCGCCAGACGATCGCCAACACAGGCGACTGGGTCCTGATAGGCGGTCCTCCCTGCCAAGCCTACTCGCTGGTCGGTCGTGTCCGTAACCAAGGCAAGACCTGCTATCGGCCCGAGGATGACCATCGTCACTTCCTGTACCGCGAATACCTGCGAATCATTAAGGAGTTCCGGCCAGCCGTTTTCGTGATGGAAAACGTGAAGGGCATACTGTCCTCCAAGGTCAGCGGCAAGCGGATTTTCCACGACATTCTCAGGGATCTGTCAGCCCCCGATGCCGCCTTGGGATCGGGCCAGTCGGGCAGCTTCTACAGGATTCATTCGCTAGTCTGCGACACCCATTTCGAGAAGGGCATGGATCCCGATTCGATAGACTCCCATGACTTCATCATCAGGGCCGAAGAACACGGGCTGCCACAGGCACGACACCGAGTCATTCTTCTGGGAGTGCGTGAAGACATCACGCGCAGACCTGGCCGGCTCACAAAAAGTGATCGCCCTACGACACTAAGGGATGTCATCGAGGATCTGCCCAAGCTCAGGAGCACCATCAGCCGCACGAAAAATGCCAACATCACTTGGGATTTGGCCGTGGACGCTCAGCTTCAAGACTTAGCCATCGACGCCATAGACAAGGGGTTCCGTGATCTCGGGGCGAGTCTGCAGGATTACTCGAAGATGCCCCACCCAAGCTCGACGGGTGGATTGCGCATTGACCGTTCAATGGGAAGATTTCCCAGAGCATTTGGCGACTGGTACGCTGACGATCAGCTTCAGGTCCACCTCAATCACGAATCTCGCGGGCACATGCTCAGCGACCTGCGCAGGTACGGATTTGCCGCCACCGTTGCCGAGGTGTCCGGTCGATCCCCCAAGGGAAATGCCGACTTCAATCTGCGCGATCTAAGGCCCAACCACCAGAATTGGGACTCGGGCAAATTTTCTGACAGATTCCGTGTGCAGCTATGGGATCGCCCCTCCACCACGGTGACCAGCCACATTGCCAAAGACGGGCACTACTTCATCCACCCCGACCCGTCGCAGTGCCGAAGCTTGACTGTGCGGGAGGCCGCCCGCCTGCAGACCTTCCCTGACAACTACTTCTTTCAGGGCAACCGCACGCAACAGTACACACAGGTGGGCAACGCGGTTCCACCGCTGCTTGCCAAGAAGATTGCCTCAATCGTCAAGGGTCTTATCTCCTGATCCATGCAACTGACAAGCCCTCCAGACTGGAAGTAAAGGGGCGCAGGACATCGCGCGATTCGCGCCATTGATGCGCTCCAGTGGCCCCTTGGCACATTCAAAGGCTATAATCATTCGCTGTTGGTCGTCTCGTGCAGACGGCTCAGAGAAGGGCATAAATGTGATCGCGCCCAATATTCATTTGCCCGCCAAGTCAATTGACAAAATCCCCTCCTCCTTTAGCCGATCCAAAACCGTAATCGCATGCCTGGACTGTTTTTCGGTGGGAATCTGACGCGGAATTGAAGCACAAACCTTGAGAATCTGCTCGTCCTTCATCGTCAGCATACCGGCAGACCTCGCTTGTCCCAAAAGTCCTGACCAGAAATCCGCTCCGAGCCTCACCGCAAGCGATTGAGCCTCGATTCCAGCAAGCTCGCGCTGCCTCTCTTTAGCGTCTTGCTCGTTCTTTCTTGCAGTCTCCTTCAGCGTCAAACAACGCTCAAATCCATTTCCGTAGTCCAGCTTTCGTGACTGAAGCTCGCTCCAGCATGCCTGTTGCTTAGCCCATTCGGATAGATTGCGCATACCAGCGACAGGATGAGTAATCACTTTATGAGCCTCTTCTGCTGCCATAAGGAGCGGGCCAATCAAGTCATCAGGGACTATCTGCCGTTTCGCGATCGTATCGAGGTCCAGTATTTCATCCGCACGGTTTCCATCATGAAAAACTTTCGCCATCGCATAGGTCACGATATTTGCTCGGTAGCCCCCCTCATACCACGGTTGTTTTGGAATCTCTGATTCGAGCTTCAGAAAGATGATGGCCTTCGCAATTAATCTGCGAAACCAGATTTCATCATACCTCGGCTCATTCTTTGACCATGTCTCACCAATTTCCTTGGCGAAGTGCGCGAAGTTCTTCTGGGCGCCGCGGGAGACAATGTGGGGAAGGCCTGCACTAGAGTTCTCGAACTTGGCCAGATCTGTCTTGCTAAACAATTGTGCTTTAGGGAACTCAAGATCAAACTTCTTCTTGTCACTGCCAGTTCGCCTGCCACGCTCGTTGATGTATTGCCCGCGGGATCGCTCGTAGAACCACTTGTTGTCGTGCCGCTCTCCCTCGCGCGCAGCAAACATGATGCTGCGAGAGAACTGCTCGATCCGGATGTGGAAGGGGTGGTTCGAAAAGAAGTCAGCAGCGTTTATCTTGTTCTGAGTGTTCGCATATTCCGAAATCCTCGGCACGATTTCCTCCGAGCGATCTGGGGGTACGACAGTCAGTTTCATCTGCACGAAGACGTTTTCCAGCTGTTGTCGAGTTGATCTTAGAGCCGCATGAATCGAACCAGTAGTCTGTGCGCCGTTGACTATCTGCAGGTTGCCGATTGACGAGATTGCAAGGCCTGAATCCGTCTGGACACAATGCACCTGTTCGGCTGTTGCCGATAGTCCATTGTTATAAGGAAAGAAAAGCTCCGGCTCTTCCTTGATCGTTTTCTGCATGCCCTTGTTGGTCTTCGCTCTAGCCTGAAGGAAGGCTCGAACGTTGGCCTCAAGCAGGCGAGCACCCCAACGATCATAGATGGCCGCCAACTGCTGACCTGGCATGATCAACAAATAACTCTCGAGAGCCGCACCGACTTGGGAAGCCTTGAGCGCCGGAAGCGGGCCTCCAAATTCATTCGAAAAATCAATGACCATGTCATCTCGGGCCTGTCCCGACCGGTCGAACCGTTCGAAGCGGGCCAGATCCCAGACCGACCAAGTGATCGGCACATCGCCGATGTCCGCCAGTTTCACCGTATCGTCGCGGCCTATATATTGCCGGTTGGAAATGAGGATCAACTTGACCTTCGTGATCTGCGACCACGTCGTGATGATCAGATCCGAGACCTGGAAGGCGGGGTTCGCCTCGTTCAGCGAGTCCCGGAATTCCTCCGTCTTTGCCTTCTTCAGAAAGCGGATAAGGGGGTTCAGGATCGGCGGCACATCCCCCTTGCCGAATGTCTGGACAGTTTCGCCGTCAGCGAAGTCGCAAACGATCAGCCCCAGCACACCTTCGCTGTCCCGTGGGTCGCCTGCATAGCCGTCGATGCGCAGTCTCTGGGCACCTTCGCCACTCTGGTAGTAGGCGCGATCGGCCACCTCCAGTTCACCGGCCTCGGTCAGCCGCTCGGTCATCCGGTCAAAGAAGGCTTCCACAGGAAAAATGCCACTGGCATCCGCCTCGCGACGGATATCGGCCATCAGATTCCGGTGATATTCCTCGAGCTCGTTCACGGCTGAACCTCCTCAATCAGATTCTTCTGCAAATGCGCCCAGTCGGTCCGGAACGGGGTGCAGGCAGACAAGGCAAGGGCGTAGGATACCGAGGACACCCCCAGCGGCACTGGTGCAGCGATCCGTGGGAAGCCCTCGGTCACGGAATGGAAGTCGGGGACCGACACGATCCAGCGCCACGCCGAATAGTCGTGAAGGTTGTCGAAACCGGCATCGGCTAGGTGCATGTCCCAGTCCATGATGGCCGAAGGCTCGGCCTGCTCCAGAAGCTCGGTGACTTCAAAGACGAACTCGGTCAGCGTGCGGCCATGAGGCGGCTGCACCTTGTCGACGGCCAGCACCGCCAGCCACAGACGCCGATCCGGCACATCCGCTAACTGGTATTCATTCGTTATCTTCACGAAAGGCTGCGAAGCCCCTCGTCGCGCCTTGACCTCGATGCAATCGGCCTTGAGCTCGAAATCCTTCGGTGCTCCTGAAGGACCTGTCCATGCCGTCAGGGCTGGTTTGGCGCCTAACGACGCGATCAGCAGCTTCAGCACTTCGATCTCGCCGATCAGGCCCTTCTGGGTCTCTTCCGACAGAACCTCAGGCCTTCCGCCGCGTAGCAGATAGTGCCATCTGAAGGTGCGGCCGATGGCGCGTTCGAGGGCCTCGACCTCGGTATCGGCAAGCTCGCCAGCCGCCATCACGTCGCGGCAGAGGGTCTCGAACAGTTCCAGCTGCGCATTGTCCTTGAGCCGGATGTAAAGGATCGGGCCACCCGGCAGCGTCTGGAATCGGATTTCCAAGTTCCGCAGCCTGGGCAGGTCCGGGGGCGGATTCGGCAGGTCGGTCAGTTTCAGAACAAGAGCCACATCGGCGTGCGGCATGACCGCCCAGAACCAGTTCCACCGTGCCGAGGCCGAAACCCGTCGCGTGTCCACCTTTCCGGCCTTGAGGCCGGACCACGGCTTGTCATTCGGTATCACCGAGCGCCTCCTCCTCAATCTCTTCCTCGCCGAACATCTCGCGCATGCGGATGGTGTTGACGATGTATTCGACCTTGCCGCCCGCCACATTACTGCCGGGGAAGGAAAGGCCCCACGCCAGCACGTCCGGCCCATGTCGCACTGTGCCTTCGTGCTCGCCGATCTTCGGGCGTACCAGACGCAGGATGAAAAGTGGACGCCGCCCTTCGACCATCCTGTAGAATTTGGGGTTCACAGTGGACGTGGGTTTTGCGTCGGGACGCGCCACGCGGAAGGCCTCCAGCGCGGCGGCGATCTGCTCCTCCGTGAGCCCTTCCCGTTCGTCCTCGGCCGAACCCACCCGCCTGCTTTCGCCGCTGATGGTCAGCACGCCGCGAGCATAGTCAGTTGGATCGACGCGGCGTTCGTAGGGCACTAGGTCCAGCCCGGCCAACTGTATCGGCACCCAGCCCTTGCGAGTCGAACTGGCGATGAAGATGTCCCACTCCTTCAGCTCGTCGTCCGCGCGGGCAGCGATGTAGTCGCGGATCAGGCGCGGATCGGTCAGCGGGTCGGCGGGAGGGCTTGCCGGGTCCGCCCGGTAGTCCCGAACGAAGGTGTCGATCCGATCCACCGGAACGTGTCGAACGATGTAACCGCGCGACCGCGGCTCGAAAGTGAACCCTTCATTGCGTAGACCTTGCAAAAGGGTCTGTCCGGCCAGGAGGTTGCGGTCCATCTGCGCCGGATCGGCCACGATGCAGGTGGTCTCGATCAGGCTTTCGGCCAGTCCGACTTTGATTGGCAA
>SDAY01000120.1 GCA_006212015.1 Halothiobacillaceae bacterium | reverse complement strand
CCCATGCCCCCGGTTCGCCGGGGGTATTTTTTCACCCGGCCAGCTTGGCCATGCGCATGTCACACCGTGCCCATCGCCCAGCTTGCCTTTCTCAGGAACAGAGCCATGACCGACAAACAACAGTACCTCGTCAAGAAAGAGCCGTTCTACCAGGCGCAACGCAACGAGGTCGAGCTGTTTGATGCCGCCTACCGCAACCGCCTGCCGGTGATGGTCAAGGGCCCGACCGGCTGCGGCAAATCCCGCTTCGTCGAATACATGGCCTGGAAGCTCGGCAAGCCGCTGATCACCGTGGCCTGCAACGAGGACATGACCGCCTCCGACCTCGTCGGTCGTTACCTGCTCGATGCCAACGGCACCCGCTGGCTGGACGGCCCGCTCACCACGGCCGCGCGCATCGGCGCCATCTGCTATCTGGACGAGATCGTCGAGGCGCGCCAGGACACCACCGTGGTCATCCACCCGCTGACCGACCACCGTCGCACCCTGCCGCTCGACAAGAAGGGCGAGCTGATCGAGGCGCATCCGGACTTCCAGCTGGTCATCTCCTACAACCCCGGCTACCAGTCGCTGATGAAGGACCTGAAGCAGTCCACCAAGCAGCGCTTCACCGGCTTCGAGTTCGACTATCCCGCGCCCGAGCTGGAGACCGGCATCCTCGCCAGGGAAACCGGGCTGGACGAGGCGACCGCCGCCAAGCTGGTCAGGATCGGCGTCACCGCGCGCAACCTGAAGGGTCACGGCCTGGACGAGGGCATCTCCACCCGCCTGCTGGTCTACGCGGCCACCCTGATCAAGGACGGCGTGAACGCGCACGACGCCTGCCGCATGGCCCTGGTGCAGCCGATCACCGACGACGCCGACATCCGCGACACGCTGGAACACGCCATCGACGCGACCTTTGCCTGAGAGGGCCTGCTCGCGCCCGTAGCCTGGATGGAGCGGAGCGGAATCCGGGGGGTCACGGCGACCTCCCGGATTGCGCCTTCGGCTTCATCCGGGCTACGGTCCGGCCTGAGAGGGGATCACACATCATGACCGCCATCACACCCGAACAAGTCCAGGCCTACAAGGCCAAGCTCGACACGCGTTTCGAGCACGTCGAAGCGGTATTCGAAGGCTGCCTGACCGAGGCGTTGACCGACCTCAGCGCCGACGGCGTGGACGCCTATCTCGATGCCGCCCGCACCCTGGGCAAGCTCGGGCGCGGCGCCGAACCCATGCTGATCTTCCTCGAGGAATGGCCCTCCGCCGCGCTTGCCGTGGGCGAAGAAAGCCTGCCTGCGGTGATGAACGTGGTGATGGGCCTGCAGCGCTCGCCCAACAACGGCGCCATCATCCCCTTCCTGCAATCGATCGCCGCCGTCTCACGTCGCCTGCCATCGGCGGGGCAGCTGGCCGATTTCATCGCCATCATGGCCGACATGACCGAGCGCACCACCGGCTCGATCCACGGCCATCACACCACGTTCCCAAGCCCCGGCCTGCCCGACTTCCTCAACCAGGCCCCGGCGCTGCTTAACCTGCTGTCGCTGACCGGACTGAAAAACTGGGTCGACTACGGCATCCGCAACTACCGTCATCACCCCGAGCGGCAGAAGGACTATTTCAGCCTGCAATCGGCCGACAGCCGCGCCGTGCTCCAGCGCGAGCGCCATGGCACCTTGCTGGTGGACATCGAGCGCAAGCTCGACCTGTACATGCGCGGCCTGTGGCACGATCAGGATCAGCTCGTACCCTATTCCACCGCCTTCGACGAGCTGCGCAAACCGATCCCCTACTACGACGCGCTCGGCATCCGCCTGCCCGACGTGCAGGACGACCTTATTCTCCCCTCGCCCTTGACGGGAGAGGGGGCGGGGGAGCGGGTGATCAAAGGCATCGACCGCTACCGCGCCATGCTCGCCCACATCATCGGCCATCGCCGCTGGAGCCTGCCGCAGATCGCCGACAACTGGAGCCCGTTCCAGCGCATGGCGGTCGAGTTCTTCGAAGACTGCCGCATCGAGACGCTGCTGATCCGCGAATTCCCCGGCCTGCGCCGCCTCTTCCTCGCCCTGCATCCCAAGCCTGCCGAGGATGCCTGCGACCCGGAAACCACCTCCTGCCTGCGTCACCGTCTGGCCGTGCTGTCGCGCGCCCTGCTCGACCCTGAGCATGGCTACCAGAACCCCGACCTGCTCAACTTCGTCGCCCGCTTCCACGAACTGCTGCAAAACGGCGAATCCAGCACCCGCGAAATCGCCGGCCTGGCCCTCAGCTATGTCGCCAAAACCCGCCGCCAGAGCGACCAGCTCGCCAAGGTGCATTTCGCCGACACCGTCATCGAATACCGCGACGACAACCGCCAACTGTGGCAATTCATCGAACAGGGCGACGAGGAAGACGCCTTCGACGAGAAGCGCAAGATCGAGCCGGACATCGACATCACCGGCCTGCCGCCGCGTCATTATCCCGAATGGGACTACCCCACCCAGAGCTATCGCCCCGACTGGGTCAGCGTGTACGAGGCGCTGCACCCCAGCGGCGACGCGGCCGACATCGACAGGCTGCTGCAAAAGCACGCAGGCACCGCCAAGCGGCTCAAGCGCATCCTCGACCTGCTCAAGCCGCAGGACAAGGTGCGCATCCGCTATCAGGAAGAAGGCAGCGAGCTCGACCTCGACGTCGCCATCCGCTCGCTGATCGACTTCAAGGGCGGCGCCCAGCCCGACCCGCGCATCAACATGAGCCACCGCACCGCCGGGCGCGACATCGCCGTCACCCTGCTGCTCGACCTTTCCGAATCGTTGAACGAGAAGGTCGCGGGCTCCGAACAGACCATCCTGCAACTGTCACAGGAGGCCGTGTCCCTGCTGGCCTGGGCCATCGAGAAACTGGGCGACCCGTTCGCCATCGCCGGATTCCACTCCAACACCCGCCACGACGTGCGCTACCAGCACATCAAGGGTTTCAGCGAACACTGGAACGACGAGGTCAAGGGCCGGCTGGCGGCCATGGACGCGGGCTACTCCACCCGCATGGGCGCGGCCATGCGCCACGCCGGGCATTACCTGGGCAAGCGCAAGGCGGACAAGAAACTGCTGCTGATCCTCACCGACGGCCAGCCCGCCGACATCGACGTGACCGACGAGCGCGCCCTGATCGAGGACGCCCGCCAGGCGGTCAACGAACTCGACACGGATGGCATCTTCACCTACTGCATCAGCCTGGACCCGAAGGCCGACGAATACGTCTCCGACATCTTCGGCCGCCAGTACACCGTCATCGACCACATCGAACGCCTGCCGGAGCGCCTGCCGGAGGTATTCATCGCGCTGACGAAGTGATGAGGTTCGCAACTCATGACCATGCACAAGCCGCCGCATCCAGGCGAATTCATCACTCAGGTCTATCTTGAGCCCAACCATATCAGTGGTCGCGAGCTTGCCAGCACGCTCGGCGTCGCCGCATCCACGCTCAGCCGTGTACTCAAGGGCCATAGCGGCATCAGCCCGGAAATGGCCTTGCGCCTGTCCAAGGCCTTGGGGCGCTCCCCGGAAAGCTGGCTGGCGATGCAGTACAACCATGATCTATGGCGCGCCAGGCAACGCATCAACCTGGATGAGGTCGGGAAAATCACACTCTCTGCCGCCTGATGGCTAGGCGCGGCAAAGTCGGCGCCTGCCGACCTTGCCGCTATGCGCCATGCCAAAACTCAGCGATGGCGTTCCGACTGCTCCAGCCACTCCGGCGGCACGACGGAATCCAGGTCCTCTTCCTTGATCCAGCCATCGAAGTCGCTGGCGGTCAGCCACTCTTCCGGGGTCCAACCCATGGCCTTGGCCTTCTCCAGGGCAAGCGCGTGGATGTTGGCGTGCTTCTCACGCAGTTCCTGCGGCAAGTTGCCGGGCATCGAACCGTATTTGTCCCATGCGTTGACGACCCGATCCAGAGCTGCTCGAACTTGTGACGCGGCCAGTCCTTGCACTACTCGTCTTGCGGGATCAGGCCGGAGACCTTGGCATCACGGATGATGCGGCCGATCTCGGTAAAGCCGCCCCACATGTCGTCGTCGTAGCCACGGTAGTTTTGCTGGCGCATGTCAGTATCTCGTATCGAATGGTGGGTGAATTTTAACGAATGTGCCAAAAAAGACACCCCGCACGATGGCGGGCGTTTTTTGCTCAGAGCCTGTGAAGAAATCTTGGCGAACATGATCCCGGACGGCGCGTCATTCGGCCCGAGGGCGGGCCTCCTGCATGTAGGAGCGGCGCCCCCGCCGCGATAGGGCTGCCCGTGGCGACGTCCTCGCAGGAGCGCCCCCCGCGTTCGCCATGATTGATTCACAGCCCCTCAGGCCCCCGCGATCAGAAGTTGGCGACTTCGGCCTCGGTGTAGGCCAGGCTGGTGTAGCTGCCGATGTTCTGTTCGAAGCCCTTGGTCTGCGGCGCCCACTTCTTCACCCGCGGGTCGGCCAGCACCATGGCCTTGGCCTCCTCGAGCGGCTTGCCCTCCTTGACGGCCTTGACGCAGGCGCCATAGATGCCCTCGAACAGCTCGCGATTGTTCTTGAGCACGTCCTTGCCCGGCTGGCCATGGCCGGGCAGCCACAGGTTCGGCTTGAGCTTTTCCAGCGCGTCCATGGTCTTGAAGGTGCCGAGGTAGGAGCCGTCCTCCATGAAGGCGATGCGGCGGTCCATGGCCACGTCACCCACGTGGACGATCCTGTCCTCGACGATCTCGAAACAGATGTCCGCCGGGGTGTGCGCCTTGCCATGGTGATGGCAGCGGATGGTCACGTCGCCGAAGCTGATCTCGTCGCCGTGATTGATGTCCTTGTTCGGCGGGGTGACGATGGTGCCCATCGTGGCATTGTCGGTGGAGCGCTCCATCAGGTGCTGCCAGTACTCGCCCTGGCCGGTCTTGATGGCCGAGGTGGTCAGCGGATGGGCGTAGATGGGGATGTCCTTGTTCGCTTCGACAAAGGCATGGTTACCCAACCAGTGGTCGCCGTGGTAGTGGGTGTTGAAGACCGCGACGATCGGCTTGTCGGTCACCTTGCGGATCTGACGGATGACCATCTCGCCAATCTGCACGGAAGCGCCGGAGTCGAGGATGACCACGCCCATCGAAGTCACCAGGAAGGTGACGTTGCTCATCATCCCCTGGTTCTTCGGGTTGGGGAAACCGTCCGGGGCGATCACCACATAGGTATGCTCGCCGAGCTTCTTGGCGGCGATGTCCGGTACCTTCGGCCCCTTCACCATCATCTCCATGTCCCTGGCGAAGGCCTGCAGCGGCGCCAGCGTGGGCAGGCTCAGCGCGCCCAGCATGGACGCGCTGGCCACCGTGCGCAGGAACGCGCGGCGATCGTGATCGGTTGAACACTGCTGTGACATGGCGAATCCCCTCCGAAACATCATCTTTTATGGTGGGACCATTCTAGGGCGTAGGGGCGCGATTCACAGGTCCGCCGCCCCCCTTGGACATGCAATTTTTCTTATGGAGCATTGATCCGGCGTGAGCAAAATGCTTGCCTGAGGCATTCACGCGGCTATCATGGCGTTACTTTATAACGTTCTGGATTCATGACCGTGTCGACGCTCCACCGCGCCAGCCTCCTGGCCCTTGCCTGCACACTCCCCCTGCATATCCACGCGGAAGAGCTTACCGTCGTCCCCATGGCGGTCATCGATGCCGTGGCCTACGGCGACGACGCGGGCGGCGAAGGCGGCGGTTACATCCAGAATGCCAACGGCATCTACAACGTCCACAGCGACCAGGAAGGCGGGGGCCATAGCCACGGCGGCGGACTGGAGCGCGGTCTCAACGTCCGCGGGGTGGAGCTTGCCCTTCGCGCAGAATTGCCGAACGGGTTCGACGGCGCCTTCCGCTTCGCCACCGACGGCAAGGAGGGCGAGGTCGAGGAGGCTTGGCTGCGCACCCGATTCCTTCCGGGCGGCCTGCAGCTCAAGGGCGGCAAGTTTTTCAGCGACATCGGCCAGCAGAACAAGCTGCACCCGCACGAATGGGACTTCGTCGATCAGGCCCTGCCCTACCAGATGCTGTTCGCCGGCGGGCTTTCCGGCAACGGCCTGCAACTGGCCTGGTCGCCGGAACTGCCGTTCGACCTCAGGCTCGGGGTCGAGGCCCAAAGCGGCGGCAACGAGGGCATCGCCGCCCATGAAGGCCCGGTGAGCGGCTACCTCACCACCACCGGCAAGACCGTCGATGTGCCGCTCTCGGAGGCGAAAGACTGGCCGCGCGTCTGGACCGCCTTCGCCAAGGCCGGCTTCGAGCCCGCCGAGGACCATCACCTGTTCGG
>SDAY01000023.1 GCA_006212015.1 Halothiobacillaceae bacterium | reverse complement strand
CTGGAAACGTGATGGGCTATCACCCCATGCCGAAATCGGACCCCCTGGCTTTCTGGGCGATCATGCGCGGGCAAGGCATGTCCCTGGCCCATCGCGTATCCGGGGAGCTGCTCGGCATTCCCGACTTTGATGTCCACGCCGATCAGGCATGGAAGGGCCTTGATTTTGGCCAGTTGTGGGGCGTCATGATGGGGGAGGGTCTGCGTTTCGAGGCCGAGGGGCACCCCGAGGTCGTCATCGATCCCGCGACGCAGGTGCAGGAGGGGCTGCTGAATATGGATCACACGCCCTGCCGCCTGCCAAGGTTCGAGGCGTCGCAACTGACGGATGTGAACAAGGGCCTGTGGGAGCTTCACGGCCAGGATGCCGCGCAGCTGGTTCAGCTCAATCTACGCCCCCGCGATCCGGCCATGGATGTGCGCGAGGAATGGGTGGCGATTGATTTTGGCACCAGCAGCACCGTGGTGGCGGTGGCGACGCCCTCCGGCGGCAAGGAGCTGCTGCGCGTCGGGGCGCGGGATTTCAACGCCAGGGTGGAGACGAAGCATTACGAAAACCCGACCGTGCTGGAGTTTCTCGATCTGGCTGCCTTCCTGAACATCTGGAATCAGCAGGTGTACCGCCCCGCGCTGGACTGGGACTGGGTCAAGGCCGCGCACGAGGCCCTGGAGGACTTCCGCAATGACGCGCGCAACCCGCGCACGGTCAACAGCGTGATGCTCTATCTCAAACGCTGGGTGCTGGAATCGGAGCGCGTGAAGAGCCGCCTGATCGATCAGCGGCACGGGTTCGAGTATGAACTGGCCCCGCTGGAGGAGCTGCATCCGGTGCGCGGGCAGGCCTTGCGGCCCCGTGGCGAGGCAACGCTGGATGTCATTGAGCTGTATGCCTGGTATCTGGGCATGGCGATCAACACGCGATCCCGAGGTTTGCACCTGAAATACGCCATGACATTTCCGGTGAAATATACCCAGGAGGTTCGCAACAAGATTCTGGCCGCGTTCAGCCGCGGTTTGCAGCGCAGCCTGCCGGCCACGCTGGCGCTGAACAGCGCAGTCATGAACGAGTTTGACGTGCGCGAGGTGGCCACCGAGCCCATGGCCTACGCCGTGGCGGTGCTGCCGACCCTGGATGTATCGCCCACGCAGGAGGGCGTGCCCTATGCTGTGTTTGATTTTGGCGGCGGCACCACCGATTTCGATTTCGGCCTGTGGCGGAAGCCCACGCAGGAAGAGCTCGTCGAGGATGGCGCGGAAGGCGTGTTCGAACGTCTGGGCGCGGGCGGCGACCCCTATCTTGGCGGGGAGAATCTGCTGGCCTTGTTGGCCTATCAGGTCTTTCAGGACAACCTGACCGAAATCTATGCCAAGAAGCTGGTATTCACCAAACCCGCATCCGAGCCCCTCTTTCCCGGCAGTGAGGCGGTGGTGGACCAGAGCAGCCTGGCGCAGGCCAATACGGCCATGCTGATGCACGAACTGCGCCCCTTGCTGGAGCGTCCGGAGGCGTATTCAAACAAGAAATTAACCATGGACATGCGCAATCGAGAAGGGGCGGAGGTCAAGACGGATTTGAAGCTGGATATCAACGTGCTGCAGGACTTGATTGGCGAGCGCGTGAATCGGGGCGTGGAGGGGTTCCTGTCAGAAATGAAGGCCGCGTTTGAAGAGGATCATCCCGACATGATTCATATTCTCCTGGCGGGAAATGCAAGCCGCGGGCGCTGGGTGCGCGAGGCGTTCATGACCGATGACGAGGCATGGATGGAACGGACGCGGCGCTATTTTGGCGATGAGGCCCCGGAGTTTGTGGTTCATTTCGCCGTGGGCGCGGACGATGCGCAGCCCTACGCGCCGAACTGCAAGACGGCGGTGGCGCTGGGCGCGCTGGATCTGGTTCCGGGCCAGGCCTACCTGCAAAAGGACCGCTTGCGCGCGCATTCTCAGGGCGATGCGCCCTTCCGATACTTCGTCGGTCCCGTGGTGCAGTCAAAGTTGCAGCCGGTGCTGAAGCCGGGCGAGACCTACCACGCATGGCATGAGTTCGGCATCGTCCGCGAGGGCGTTTTCCGGCTGGCATGGTCGTCCAGTCCGCGCGCGCGCGGCGGCATGGGCATCGGTGATGGCGAATTGCGGGTGCGCAATATCAACTTCCCCGGCGCGGGCAAGGGTTATCGATGTTTCGGTCGGGTGGTGGCGGCAGGCGCCATCGAGCTGGCGGCGGCCGCATCCCGCGAGGCCTTCGATACCCAGGGCGCGGGGGTGACGACGCAGCTTGTGCTGGACGTGTCGGGGTGAATGACATGGGCAAGCAGGAACTGGATGCTGAACGACTCAAGCCGGTATTGCTTGAGCTTCTTGAGGATGACGATGTGCTCAAATGTCTGCGAAAGATACTTGGCCTTGATGCTCGCGCTCCTTTGCCGGAAAGTCTTGATGACGGCAAGCGCCGTGAGCTGGAGCGTGTATTGACCGAATCCCGGGATCGGCTGGAGCGAAAAGATCGGGAATTGGACGAATACAGGAGTCAGCTGGAGCGGGCAGGTCGGGACGTGGAGGCGCTTCGCGCGCAACTGACGCAGCGTGACCGCGATCAGGCCAGCCTGCAGAGGCGGCTTGAAACCAGCCTGAATGAATGCACGCGCCTGCAGAGCGAGTGCAACATCCTGAAGAACCGCAGCCTGCTGCCGCCGGCTCATGCCAGGCTGCTGGCGCGGGTGCGTGAGGATGAGGAACTGATTCATCGATTTGAATTGAACAACCGGCAGGATGATCTGGACCTCTTGTTGCAAGCGGTGGCGGTCCTGTCTCATGAGGGCAATCTTCGGCGTCTGTGGGATTTGTACAAAGGCCGATGCGAATCTCAACGCGCCGCATTGAGCCCGGCGGATGAGGGGCTGCTCGAAGCAGCCCTTGGCTGGCATAACGTGAACGGCGCGGACAGTCCCTATCAGCTCGAACGCCCCGCGACAGGTTCAGCCTACAACTATGAAAAACACATGCGTCCGCCCCTTGGCATGGGCGGTGAAACCATTCAAGCCGTATGGCTGCCCGGCATTCCCGGCTTGAATCTTAAGCCCCTGGTCGCGACCGAATAGTCGCGCCGCGCAATTTGGGTGTGTTTCATGGTTGTCTCAACCAAGACCTTGATATTCCATTGCCCCGCCTGCGGCTGGACGCAAACCGTCCAGCCGAGCGGCGACGTGCTGATGCCCGGCGTGTCCTTTTTCGAGCGCTGTCCTTCCTGCGGCCATGCACCGCTGCAGGTGCGCGAGGCGAGCCTGGCAGAGCGCCTGGCGGCGAACGTCAGGCGCGTGTTTGCGGATTGATGCTCTGGAGGTGAGCCATGGCCGTTATTTATCCCGATTTATCCGGCATGCACGCAAGCTCGCTCGGGCAGGCGCGCGAGTTCGAGGTGGTGCGCGCGCTGGGGCGCGACCTGCCCGGGGACCATGCCGTGTTTCATGGCGTGATGTGGTCCTCCGTGCACGAGGGCAGTCAGCGCTTCGGCGAGATTGACGTGATCGTGCTGGCACCCAACGGGCATCTGGTCTTGCTGGAGGTCAAGGCCGGTGCGGTGGTGTTCAGCGAACACGGGGTGCACAAGCGTTACGATGACCGTACGCGCGATGTGGCCATGCAGACGCGCGTGCAGCATGCCGCGTTGCGTCAGCGTCTGAAGGAGGAGGGGCTGAGGGCCTATGTGGCGCAGTTCCTGGTCCTGCCCGACATGACGGTGGAGCGGGGCGTGGTCGCCTATCCGCGCGAGCGCATCCTCGACCGGGAGGACATGCGTTTTCTGGCCGAGCATGTGCGCTCCGGCGTGCCGGAAGGACGGGCCGACCGCAAGCAGTTCAAGGCCATGCGGCGCTTTCTGGACAATGTGCTGGAGCTAGCGCCCGACCCGACCGCGCGGATGGGGTGGCTGAACGACAGCGTGCAGGCGCTTTCCGAGGGGCTGGCCACCTGGGCCACGCGCATCCGCTCGCCCGGTGGTCTGTTCGTGGTGCGCGCCACGGCGGGCGCGGGCAAGACCCAGCTTGCCTTGCGCATCATTCGGGAGGCGCTGGAGCGCGGGCAGCGCGTGCGCTATGCCTGCTTCAACCGGCCCCTGGCTGATCAGCTGCGGTTAACCCTGGCGGATGAGCTGCGTGAGCATGATGGCCTCAGTCTCGTGACCTTTCATGAGCTGGCCATAGGCGCCTTGCGCGCGCAGGCGAACGCGCCGCTCGATTTCACCCGCACGGACACCTTCAAGCAGGCGGAGCAGGCCTACTGCGCCTCCGATGCGGAGGCGGACAGCCTGGATGTGCTGATCATCGACGAGGGGCAGGATTTTCATCCCGACTGGATCGGCGCCCTGCTCAGGCAGCGCAGGACGGACGGCCGGGCCTATGTGCTGATGGACGAGGCGCAAAGGCTCTATCTGCGCGATGGCGCGGATGCGCGCTCCCCCTGGTCCGGCGCGGTGGAGATCGAGTGTCTGGACAACTTCCGCACGCCGCGCCGCATCGTACAGGTCATCAACGCCTTCAATCTGGCCGGGCAGGCCATCACCGCACGCTGTCCGGTGGATGGGGAGATGCCCGGCTTTCATCGCTGGGAGGACGGCGACGAGGGCGGCATGGAGGCGCTGGAGGGGGTCGTGCATCGCCTGCTGGACGAGGGGATTCCGGCCGAGCGCATCGTCGTGCTCGGTTATGCGGGGCGGGAGCGTTCGCGCTTGCTGCAATGCGCGCGCATCGCGGGATTGACGCCCCGGCGCTTTCTGGGTGAATACGACGCCGATGGACAGCCCCTCTGGTCGGAAGGGTCGCTGATGGTGGAAACCCTGCATCGCTTCAAGGGGCAGGCCGCCCCGGTGGTCATCCTGTGCGAGGTGGATTTCGACAAGCTCGATCCGCTCACCCGGCATCGCCTGTTCGTCGGCATGACCCGCGCGCAATGGCGGCTGGAGATCGTCCTGAGTCCGCGCGCCGAGCAGGCCCTGATGACGGCCTTCGGGCATTGAGGATGGACGGCGGCAGTCATTTCCGCCTGCCGCGTGCGCGCAATTTTTTCTGATCGTCGGTCCTGTCCGCGACACACCCTGTCTGGACGGTTGAATAGGATGGAACACGGTCGCGACAAGGTGACATGCAGCCTGCCATGGCTGCGCCGCCTTGGACATGCGAACGATCAACTTATCAGACAGGGGAAGGACGATGGAGCACAAGGCGACAGATACGTGGCATTGGGTCAAGAACGGCGGGCAGCGTGGTCCGGCGACCACGGATGAAATGAAGTCCTACATCGCCTATGGGGAGGTCAAGCCTGAGACCAGGGTGTGGGGCGGTGAAGGTGATTGGGTGGAGGCCAGGCACAGCGCCTTGGCCCCTTTTTTCACGACCGAACCGGCGAAGTCGGGCCCGCCGCCCCTGCGCCCGGAGGAGGTTGACAACAAGTACGTCTGGATGGTCGCTCTTGTGCCTGTCGTGGGCATGCTCGCCGAATTGCTCTCGGGTCAGGAGCTGATCTGGCTTTACGCTGTCTTGAATATCGCCATCCTTCTTTTCGATGAGTACAAGCTCAAGAAGGCGGGGCACGCCGCGCCGGTGAAGTGGTGGATATTCCTTGTGCCCGTGTACCTTTGGAAGCGGGCCGAGATGCTGGGTCAGTCGAAGAATTATTTCGCTGCCTGGATGGTCATGTTTTTCCTTTCATTCCCGCTCCATGACTGGGTGTACGAGTCCCTGCTGGCGGAATCGGCATGCCCGCTTGTCACGGAGATTGCCGAACAATATGGCAGCGATCTTGAATGCAAGCGGGTCGAGATTGAATCTGAAATCTCGTCTGGTTTTTATAAGGGGACCGCGACCATGAGCGATGGCGATGAGCTGAAAATCACGATTGAGGACATGGGCAAGGAGATTCAGGTTCGGGTCAAGGGTTCATGATCGAGTTTGTCCGATTGTGGCGCCATCCAGGGGCCGGTCTGAGCGAAGTGTTTTTTGTGAGGCATGAATGATGACGGGGGGATCTATGCGGTTTCTTTGCGGTTTTGATGATGTTGCCTGGTCTTTCTTCGGCGAATGCCGCGAGCAGTCTTTGTTTGTCTGACGAGGACGTGAATGGGTTCATTCATTATCCAGATGGCTCAAGGACGAGTGATCCGGTGGATTGAATCTGGTATTTTCGAGTGAGAAAGGTGATGAATATGGGCATGCTGGATAAGCTGAAGTCAGTCTTCGGAATTTTCGATATATTTTTGAGGATGCCAAGGTCATGGTTGAAATGCATGATTACGGATGAGGAAGTCGATAACCCCCTTTCGTCGCGACTCAAGGATTGCAAATCTTTTAGCACCCTGCTGCTTATTCCTTCCGTTGAGTCATGGCAGAGCATCAAGGCGGGTTTGCAGGAGGGGGATGAGGTGTGGATCTTCGAGAGTTCGCCATCGAGTTGGAGTCTCATGTGCGGCCGGGCCGGCATCTGCATTCTCCGGAAGGGGAGGGTCATCGAGAGCCATGTGATCATCATGAATTGAGAGCATCTTGCTGTGACGAAGGAGGTCGTCATGGCGAACGTAGCGCGGCCAACCAGGCTTTCGCCCGTGGATCGCCACGGCCTTCGGCCTGACGCGAAGCCGGCGCAAGTCCGCGATGACGCAGCGGGGGCGTGCAGGAGCGAGCTTGCCCACGATGACGAGGGGCAGGATCGCCCGGCATCCGCGATGACGTCACGTGTGCGTAGGAGCGGCGCCCTCGCCGCGATGAAGGCGGTGTGCGAATGAATTCGCACCTACGAAAGAATGCATAGGAGCGAGCTTGCCCACGATGACGAGGGGCGGGATCGCCCGGTATCCGCGATGACGTCACGTGTGCGTAGGAACGGCGCCCTCGCCGCGATGAAGGCCAGTGTGCGAATGAATTCGTACCTACGAGAGAATGCATAGGAGCGAGCTTGCCCGCGATGACGAGGGGCGGGATCGCCCGGCATCCGCGATGACGTCACGTGTGCGTAGGAGCGGCGCCCTCGCCGCGATGAAGGCCAGTGTGCGAATGAATTCGCACCTACGGGGGCGTGCGTGGGCCTTGATGCCTCGCCCGGTCAGGAAAACTTCGCGTGTTCGAGGAAGAGGCTGAGATCCCGTTCGCCATGCAGGACGATGCGGATCTCGTGGGGGTGGTCGTGCAGGTTCAGATCCTCGCGGATGGCGGACGAGGCCACGGCGGCGGCCTGGCCCGGCGGGTAGCCGTAAATGCCGGTCGAGATGGCGGGGAAGGCGATGCTTTCGGCGCCGAGTTCGCGCGCCAGCCGCAGGGCGTTGCGGTAGCAGTCGGCCAGCCGTTCGGCCTCCCTGCCGCCGTGGGCGCCCCAGCGCGGGCCGACGACATGGATCACATGGCGCGCGGCCAGTTCGAAGCCCGGGGTGGCGACGGCCTGGCCGGTGGGCAGACCCTCGGGGAACCCCGCCTTGCGCGCGGCCTCGCAGGCCCGGGCCAGTGCGGGGCCGGCCGCATGGTGGATGGCCCCCGAGACCCCGCCGCCCGGGTAGAGCATGAGGTTTGCTGCGTTGACGATGGCGTCCACGTCCTGGGTGGTGATGTCCCCACGCAGCACGCGCACGCGACCGTCGAGAAAGGCGTGAGGGCTGTCCATCATCCGATCCTGCTGAAGCCATCGACCAGGGCGCGCTGTTCCTCGGCGAGGTGGGCCAGGCGCTCGCTGGCGTCGGTGGCCGTGCCGGACATCAGCTTGGTCTTCTCCGCCAGTTCGCGCACCACGGCGATGTTCTCGCTGATGCTGCCGGACACGGCGCTCTGTTCCTCCACGGCGGCGGCCACCTGGGTGTTCATGTCATGGATGCGGCCGACCGCGCCGGTGATCTCCTCGAGGGCCCGGCGGGCCTCCTCGGCGAGCGTGACCACCGACTTGACCTGCTCCTCCTCGTTCTTCATCGCGCGCACGGCCTCCCGCGCGCCGGCCTGCAGCTTCTCGATCATCTTCTGGATCTGCGAGGTCGCGTCCTGGGTCTTGACCGCGAGCGAGCGCACCTCGTCCGCCACCACGGCAAATCCACGCCCCTGTTCGCCCGCGCGGGCGGCCTCGATGGCGGCGTTCAGGGCGAGCAGGTTGGTCTGCTCGGCGATGTAGCGGATCACGTTGATGATGGAGCCGATCTCTAGCAGCCTGTCGGGCTTGAGAGGCTGAAGCGAAAAAGTCGCCGGCCGAGGACAGCAATGACGATTTTGCCGGGCCATAGCAGGGACTATGGCCCAAAAAAGCGGCGAAATATGGACCGGCCCGCGGCTTTTGCGGCCAGTTCGCCTCAAGTTCGCCAGGCTGCTAGACTTCGCGCCCATGCTCAACATCGACCATCTCAGCCTGCGACGCGGCGCCAAGCCGCTGTTCCGCGACGCCACCTTCCAGATCCATCCCGGCCAGCGCGCCGGCGTCACCGGGGCCAACGGCTGCGGCAAGTCCAGCCTGTTCGCCCTGCTGCGCGGCGAGCTTTCCGCCGACGCGGGTGACGCGCGCTATCCGTCGAACTGGGTGGTCGCCCATGTGGCGCAGGAGACCCCGCCCGATCCGCGCCCGGCCATGGAGTACGTGCTCGATGGCGACGAGGAGCTGCGCGCCATCGAGCGCGGTCTTGCCGAGGCCGAGGCGGCGGGAGAGGGCACGCGCGTGGCCGAGCTGCATGGCCGGCTGGACGCCATCGGCGGCTACGACGCGCGCGCCCGCGCCGCGCGGCTGCTGCATGGTCTGGGGTTCGCCCCGGGGGCGGAGCTGCGCGCGGTGGCGGAGTTCTCCGGCGGCTGGCGCATGCGCCTGAACCTTGCCCGCGCGCTGATGTGCCGCTCCGACCTGCTGCTGCTGGACGAGCCGACCAACCACCTCGACCTCGAGGCGGTGGTCTGGCTGGAGGACTGGCTCAAGGCCTATCGCGGAACCTTGTTGCTGATCTCGCACGATCGCGAGTTCCTCGACGCGGTCTGCACCCATGTCATCCACATCGAACACGAGCAGGCCACGCTCTATTCCGGCAACTACAGCGCCTTCGAGCGCCTGCGCGCCGAGCGCCTGGCCGGGCAGCAGGCGGCCTACCAACGGCAGCAGCGCGAAGTGGCGCATATCCGCGGTTTCGTCGACCGTTTCAAGGCCAAGGCGAGCAAGGCGCGCCAGGCGCAGAGCCGGCTGAAGGCGCTGGAGCGCATGGAGCTGATCGCCGCCGCGCACGCGGATTCGCTCTTCCATTTCGAGTTCCGCGCCCCGGACAAGCTGCCCAACCCGCTGCTGCGGCTGGAGAAGGTCAGCGCGGGCTATGCCGACAGGACCATCCTGCAGGGGGTGAGCCTGTCCCTCGCGCCGGGCGACCGCATCGGTCTGCTGGGCGTCAATGGCGCGGGCAAGTCCACCCTCATCAAGCTGCTGGCCGGGGAGATGGGGCCGCAGCGGGGCGAGCTGACCCCTGCCGGCGACCTGCGCATCGGCTATTTCGCCCAGCACCAGCTGGAACAGCTGCGTCCGGAATGGACCGCTTTCGAGCACATGCGCCATGCCCATCCGAACGTGCCGGAGCAGGAGATTCGCGACTACCTGGGCGGCTTCGGCTTTGCCGGGGACATGGCGCTCGCGTCGGTGGAGCCGTTCTCGGGCGGCGAGAAGGCGCGGCTGGCGCTGGCCCTGCTGGTCTACCAGCGCCCGAACCTGCTGCTGCTGGACGAGCCGACCAACCACCTCGACCTCGAAATGCGCGATGCCCTGGCGCTGGCCTTGCAGTCCTTCGAGGGGGCGATGGTGATCGTCTCGCACGACCGCTACATGCTGCGCTCCACCGCCGACCGGCTGTGGCTGGTGCATGGCGGACGGGTGACGGAGTTCCCCGATAGCCTGGACGACTACCCCCGCTGGCTGTCCGAGCAGGAGGCGGCGGCCCGGCCCGCTGCGACGGGCGATGAGGCGGTGGCCGAGTACAGCGCGGCGGCGCGCAAGGACCGCAAGCGCAACGAGGCCGAACTGCGCAAGCGACTGCAACCCATGCGCAGGGAGCTTGCTCGGTTGGAGCAGGAGGTGGCGCGTTTCGGCGTCGAGCAGGCCGCGCTGAGCGAGGCCCTGGGCGATCCCGGCATCTATGCCGAGGGCGAGAAGGCGCGGCTGATGCGCGCGCTGGCGGACAAGGCTCGGGTGGATGAGCTGCTTGACTCGACCGAGGAGGCCTGGCTGCTGCTGGCGGACGAGATCGAGGCGGCCGCTGCCGAAGGCGGCGCCTGACGGACTGGGGAATCAGCAAGTCCTGGATCGCCACGGCCTTTGGCCTCGCGATGACGAAGGCCTCGGAGAGGTTTCGTGAGCAAGCTCGCTCCTGCACGGCATGGATGCTCAAGCAGCGTGTCAGGAGGCCTTGGTTGAGGAAGGGTCAAGCATGGCCACGACGATGTTCTGGCCGGGCCGGAGGTCGTCCTTTTCCTGCATGTTGTTCCAGTCGCGGATCTGGGCGACCTCGACCTTGAAGCGGCGGGCGATGCCGTAGAGCGTGTCGCCCTTCTGCACGGTGTAGGTGACGGCCTTGCGCGCGGGGGCTTCGGCCACCTTCGCTGCCCGATCCTTCTTCTCCCCCGCCTTGGTCTCGGTGGTCCTGGCCGGGGCGGCGTGGATGGTCAGCTTCTGGCCGGCCCGCAGCATCGAATCGGTCTTCAGTCCGTTCCACGAGGCCAGCGCGGCGACGTCCACGCCATGCTTGCGGGAGACGCTGAACAGGTTGTCGCCCGGCTGCACGTCGTGGCTGATCGAATAGCTGCCCTTGTCGGCGCGCGGGGTGTTGCTGACCACGGTGATGGGGGCCGGGGCGTCGTCCTGTTCACGCGCGGGCTCGCTGGCGGGGAGCAGCAGCTTGTCGCCGCGCCGCACCTTGTTGCCCAGCTTCGGGTTCATGTCGCGCAGGCTGGCGACATCCACGCGATAGCGGCGGGCCAGGCTGCTCGCCGACTCGTTGCGCGGGGCCACCACCTGGCGGGGCTTGCTCAGGCTGGCGCTCAATTCGTCGAGGTTCAGTTCCTGCAGGCGCGAGGCCTTGTCCTGCGGCAGCATCAGCGCCACCGCCTCGCGGCCATTGCCGTTCACGCCGCGCTTGAAACCTGGGTTGAAGCGGTAGAGGTCGTCCAGGCTCATGTCCACGGCGTTCGCCAGCTTGGACAGGTCAAGCGAGCGATCCAGGTCGATGCGGGCGAGGAAGGGGGTGTCTTCGACCTTGTGCGGGTTGAGCCCGTAGACATGCGGGTCGTGGAACAGGCGGGCGAGGGCGATCAGGCGCGGCACATAGGCCTTGGTCTCCTCCGGCAGGTCCAGCGACCAGTAGTCGGTCGGCTGGCCCCTGGCGGCGGCGCGTTCGATCGCGCGGCTGACGGTGCCTTCGCCGGCGTTGTAGGAGGCCAGCGCCAGCGCCCAGTCGCCGCCGAACATGTCGTTGAGCCGTTGCAGGTAGTCGAGCGCGGCCTGGGTGGAGGCCTGCACGTCGCGGCGGCCGTCGTACCACCAGTTCTGCTTGAGGCCGAAGTGCTGGCCGGTGCTGGGGATGAACTGCCACAGGCCGGCCGCCTGCGAGCGGGAGGTGGCCTGCGGCTGGTAGGCGCTCTCGACGATGGGCAGCAGGGCCAGCTCCATCGGCATGTTGCGCTCGCGCAGTTGCTCGACGATGAAGAACAGATAGGGTTCGGCGCGCTGGGTGATGGTATGCAGCTGGTCCAGCCGCCCCATGTAGCCGAACAGCTCGCGGTCGATCCGGTCATGCACGGTGGCGTGCAGGGTGAAGTCCTGCGCGAGCCGGGTCCACAGGCCATAGTCGGGCGCGGGCTCGCTGGCGGGGCGGGTGTCCTGCGGCTCGGGCGCGCTTTCCAGACGGTAGAGGGTCGTGTCGCCGGAAGGGGCTTCGTCGGCATGCCGCGCGTCGCCCCCGGCTTCGTCGGTCGTCTCGCTGGCCGTTTCGTTGACTGTTTCACTGGAGGCGTCGTCGCGGATCTCCAGTTCGGCACAGCCCGCGAGGGTGAGCATCATGAGCACGATCGCGAGGGGAAACAAGCGCATCGGAGGCCTTTGGTGCAAGAAAATCAAGCGCTTAATCGTATCGGTGATGCCGGTTCGAGGCAAGGATTTCAGTCTTTTCCCGCATCGAAGGCGTCCTTCCACCCACGGACGGCGGCGAACATGGCGGCATCGTCGGCCGGGGCGTGGCCGAGGCGTCGCGCCACGTTGGCGCGCAGTTCGGGGCTGTCCCAGCGCAGGAAGGGGTTGGTCGCCTTTTCAAGCCGGAGGGTCGAGGGTACGGTCGGTTCGCCGCGCGCGCGCTGGGCGCGGCTGAGGGCGGCGCGTTCACGGATGGCGGCGTTGCCGGGTTCGGCCCGCGCGGCGAAGCGCAGGTTGTCCTCGGTGTACTCGTGGCCGCAGTAGATCAGGGTGTCGTCCGGCAGGGCGCGGATCGCCTCCAGCGAGACCTGCATCTGGCGCGGCGTGCCCTCGAACAGCCTGCCGCAGCCCGCGCCGAACAGGGTGTCGCCGCAGAACAGCGCGCCGCCACCCAGGTCCGGGTTGTGGAAGGCGATATGGTCCAGCGTGTGGCCGGGGGTTTCCATCACCCGCCAGCGGCCCAGCGGACCGAGTTCCACGCTGTCGCCCTGCCGGACGGGCCGGGTGACGGGCTTGATGCGGCCGGAGGCCGGGCCGTGGACGGGCAGGCCATGGCGCGCGGCCAGCTCGGCCGCGCCGCCCGTGTGGTCCGCGTGGTGGTGGGTCAGGAGGATGGCGGTCAGCGTCAGCCCCCGTGCCTCGAGATGCTCGATCACCGGGCGCGCCTCGCCCGGATCGACCACGGCGGCCTCGCGGCCATCGTCCAGCAGCCAGATGTAGTTGTCGTCGAAGGCGGGCAGGGCGGTGATCTTCATTCGGGGCGTCTCTCGCGCTACATTGCTGACATTCCCCGGAAGTCTAGGCGAAGGCATGCCGCAGTCCAAAGTCCCGCCGCTCACGCCCTTTGGCGTCGCCCTGCTGATGCTGGCCGGCATCGCGGCCGTGCTGCCCTGGCCCATGCTTGCCGCGCATGCGGCATGGGCCTTCGTCATCGCCATGGTCTTGCTGACGGCGCGCGTCACGCGGCCGCTGGCGATCCTGCTGCTGGGTCTTGCCCTGGGCGGACAGGCGGTCGATACGGTGCGCTCCGGCTGGCTTGCGCCCGCGCTGGAGGGCGTGACCCTGTCCATGGACGTGCGGATCGTGGGGCTGCCCGAGCCGAGGGGGCGGGGCGTCGGCTTCGTCGGTCTCGTCCTGTCCCCGCCCGAGGGCCATGAGGCCGGCTTTCCCCGCCGCCTGCGCCTGAGCTGGTACACGTCGCCGCCCGAACTTGCGCCGGGCGAGGTCTGGCGCATCACGGCCCGCCTCAAGCGCCCGCACGGCATGGTCAATGGCGCGGGCTTCGACTACGAGGCCTGGCTGTTCCGGCAGGGCGTGCAGGCCACGGGGTCGGTGAAGTCGGGCGAGCGCATCGCGGCCGCGCCGTCGGTCACGGCGGACACCGTGCGCCTGGCCATGCGCGAACGGCTGGGCGATGCGCTGGCCGGCGAGCCTTCCCTGGGGCTGATCCTTGGCCTCGTGATCGGTGATCGTTCGCTGATGTCCGAGACGCAATGGGATGACCTGCTCGCCACCGGCACCAATCATCTGCTGGCCATCTCCGGCCTGCATGTGACCATGATCGCCGCGCTGGTCTGGGGGCTGGTCCGCGGGCTCTGGGCGCGTCTGCCCGCCCTGGCCCTGCGTGTCCCCGCGCCGCTGGCCGGGGCCGTCGGCGGCGGGCTGGCGGCGCTGGGCTACAGCCTGCTGGCCGGCTTTTCGGTGCCGACCCAGCGCACCCTGCTGATGCTGCTGGCGGTCGTGCTGGCCATGCTGGCCCGGCGCGCCATTCGCGTGCGGGACGTGCTGGGGCTGGCCCTGCTGTTCGTGTTGCTGTGGGATCCGTTGTCCGTGCTGGATGTCGGATTCTGGCTGTCCTTCGGTGCGGTCGGCCTGCTGGTCTATGCAGGGGCGGGACGGCTGGCACGTCCGGGCTGGCTGGGCGAGGCCGCGCATGCGCAATGGGCCGTGTCCATCGGTCTGCTGCCGCTGACCCTGCTGCTGTTCGCGCGCGGCTCGCTGGTCGCCCCGCTGGCCAATGCCTTCGCCATCCCGCTGGTCGGCCTGATCGTCACGCCGCTGGCGCTGGCGGGCAGCGTGCTGCTGTGGCTGGTCGAGCCGCTGGGGCAGGCCCTGCTGTGGCTGGCGGCCCGCGGGCTGGATGGCCTGATGTGGCTGCTGCATGGCATGGCGGGCTGGCCGATGGCGCAGTGGTTCCCGCCATCCCCCGGCCCTTGGGTCTATGTCCTCGCCATCCCCGCCATCGCCTGGCTGCTCGCCCCGCGCGGCGTGCCCGCGCGCTGGCTCGGCCTGGTCCTGCTCGCGCCGCTGGCGTGGCCGGACGTGCAGCGACCCGCCGAGGGCGAGCTATGGCTGGACATGCTCGATGTCGGCCAGGGGCAGGCCGTGCTGATACGCACCTCGGGGCACGCCATGTTGTACGACGCAGGCCCCGTCACCTTCGGCGGTCTGGACACGGGCGAGGCGGTGGTGCTGCCCGTCTTGCGCGCGCTGGGCGTGGACAGGCTGGACGCGTTGGTGCTCAGCAATGGCGACCGCGATCATGCGGGCGGCTTCGAGGTCATCCGCCTGAACCGGCGGGTGGCACATGTCTGGCATGGCGGCGGGGTCGACGAGGGGGAGGCTTGCCGACGCGGCGAGGGCTGGTCATGGGATGGGGTGAGCTTCCGCTTCCTGCATCCCGATGACGGATTCCGCAGCGGCAAGGCCAACGACATCAGTTGCGTGCTGCGCATGGATGCGCCGGGCGGCAGCGTTCTTCTGACGGGCGACATCGAGCGACGCGCCGAGCAGGCCCTGCTGGCCTCGGGCGAGACGCTGCGCTCGATCATCCTGCAGGTGCCGCATCATGGCAGCCTGACGTCCTCGGGCGAGGGGTTCGTCGATGCGGTCAGGCCGGGGATCGCGTTGATCTCGGCGGGCTATCGCAACCACTTCCGCCATCCCAGGCCGGAGGTGGTGGAGCGCTACACCGCTTTGGGCGCGCGCGTGGTCGACACGCCGGCCTGCGGGCGGATCAGCGTGCGGATGGGGGCGGGAGGCGCGCCGGAGCTCGCCTGCGCGAGGGAAGGATGGCCCTGGGCCTGGCGGGCGCCGGTCCAGCCGGCGTCAGGCACGCGTTAATCGGTTGATGAGGGTGTGGCGAGACTCACTGCGGCGCCCGCCGCATCCGCCGTGACGCCGACAGCGGTGGTGGTGACGCCGACGGCCGTGGAAACCACCGTGCCGGTGACCGCGACGGTCGTGGTGACGACCGAGCAACCCGCAAGCATCAGCATGGCTGTGGCAACAAGCCAGGTGCGCATAGGGTCAGGTCTCAAGCGCGATCAAGTGCTGCATCACGGCCCGCACGAGTCGTGCCTGCTCATCCGGCAGGCCGGTCACCAGTGTGTCCGCGTCGCGCGTACCTTCGACCATCGCGATCAGCGCCTCGGCGGTGGCGATGGCGGTGGGGGTGTCGGCCGCTTCGCGCAGGCCCGCCAGGGTTTCCAGCGCCTCGAGCTCGCCCTGGGTGGCGGCGTAGATGAGCGCGGCGAGGGCCGGCGCAGCCACGGCAGCGGCATCGACCTCGAGTTCGGCGAGAAAATCCCCGTCCTCATGACCGCGTTGCATGGCCATCAGGATGGCCTCGTCCTCGTCGTCCAGCCCTTCGGTGTCGATGTCGCGGCCTTCGATAAAGTCGATCATGCCCTTGACCAGATCGGTCCAGCCCGCCTCCTCCATGTCCTTGAAGAGTTCGAACAGCGCCGGGGCAAGGTCCGCATCCTCGCGCACGGCAATGGTCAGGCGGATGAGTTCGGCGTGGGTGGTGGCGATCTGGCGCTGGAACGGGGTCATGGTCGGGCTCGGGTCTTCTTGGGCTTGCGCGGCATGATACCGCGTCAGGCGCTGGATACGGTCTTCAGCGGGGTCAGGTGAATCTGCACATTGCTCTGCCCGTCGGTCAGCCATACATCGCCGTCCTGGATGGTGCAGCTCAGGCGCATGGTGCGTTGGGCCATGGTCTCCAGTGCGGCGGACGATTCTTCAGGCAGCTTGATCACGCTCAGGTTGTCGAGTCTCGCAAGGTCTTTCGCGGTCTTGTCCCACCAGATGTCCGCCGAGCGGCCGCCGAAGGCATAGACCAGCACCTTGCGCGCCCGCCCGCAGGCCTTGCGCAGGCGACGCTCGTCCGGCTGGCCGACCTCGATCCACAGGTCGATCTCGCCGGTCAGGTCCTTCTTCCACAGGTCCGGCTCGTCCTCCGCCGACAGGCCGCGGGTGAAGCCCAGCGCCTCGTCCGCATTCAGGGCGAAGGCCAGCAGGCGCACCATCAGTCGCTCCTCGGTCTCCGAGGGGTGCATGGCGAGGGTCAGGGCATGATGGGCATAGTAGTGCCGATCCATGTCGGAAATGTCGAGATCGGCCTTGAAAATGGTGGCGCTCAGGGCCATGTGAGGTTCCTTTAGTCCGTGACCTTGCCGCGCAGGGCCTTGGTACGGCTGTGTTTGGTCTTGCTGTCCAGGCGGCGGACCTTGGAGGCGCGGGTGGGCTTGGTCGGTTTGCGCAGCGTGACCGGACGGGTCAGGCCCTCGATCAGATCATGCAGGCGCTGGATGGCATCCGCGCGGTTCTTTTCCTGACTGTTGAAGCGCTGCGCCTTGATCACGATCACCCCGTCATGGGTGATTCGATGGTCACGGGCGGCCAGCACGCGCGCCTTCACCTCTTCCGGCAGGGACGATGCGTGCACGTCGAAACGCAGATGCACCGCCGTCGCGACCTTGTTGACATTCTGCCCGCCCGGCCCGCCGGCGCGGATGGCGGTGAACTCGATCTCGTCTTCGGGGATGCGCAGGCTCACAGGCGGCTGATCTTCTCGTGCTGGGCCTTGAGCTGTTCCAGCGCGGCGGCGAATTCGCCTTCACGCTTGCGCTCCTGATCCACCACGGCGGGCGGGGCCTTGTCGGTGAAGGCCGGGTTGCCGAGCTTGGCGGCGGCCTTGGCAAGCTCCCCTTGCAGTCGGGCGATTTCCCTGGCCAGGCGCGCCAGTTCGGCGTCCTTGTCGATCAGGCCGGCGAGCGGAATCATCACTTTCATTTCGCCGACCAGCGCCACCGCCGATTCCGGCGCGCTGGCCTCATCGTCCAGCACCTCGATGGCCTCGATGCGGGCGAGCGAGGTCAGGAAGGCACCATTGGCGTCCAGCAGGCGACGGTCGTCGGCCGAGGCGTTGGCGACCAGCACCGGCAGCGGCTTGCCGGGGGCGATGTCCATGTCCGCGCGAATCTTGCGCACGCCGAGGGTGAAGGTCTTGAGCCATTCGATGTCGGCCAGCGCGCCCTCGTCGATGCGGCTGGCGTCCGGCTGCGGGAAGGGCTGCAGCATGATGGTCTGGCCTTGCTTGCCCGCCAGCGGCGCGACGCGCTGCCAGATCTCCTCGGTGATGTACGGCATGATCGGGTGCATCAGGCGCAGCAGGGTTTCCAGCACCCGCACCAGGGTACGGCGGGCGCCGCGCTGGGTCTGCTCATCGCCGGTCTTGATCGCGGGCTTGGTGAGTTCCAGATACCAGTCGCAGTACTCGTTCCAGGTGAACTCGTAGAGCTCCTGCGCGGCGAGGTCGAAGCGGTAGGCGTCGAAATGGCGGATCACCTCGCCTTCAAGCTGTTGCAGGCGGCTGATGATCCAGCGGTCGGCCAGGGTCAGCGCCACCTCGCCGGTCAGGCCGGTGTCCTGCCCTTCGCACTGCATCAGCACGAAGCGGCTGGCGTTCCAGAGCTTGTTGCAGAAGTTGCGGTAGCCCTCGACCCGTTGCAGGTCGAAGCGGATGTCGCGGCCATTCGAGGCCAGCGCGGCGAAGGTGAAGCGCATGGCGTCGGTGCCGAAGGCGGGGATGCCGTCCGGGAATTCCTTGCGGGTGTCCTTCTCGATCTTTTTCGCCATCTGCGGCTGCATCAGGCCGCTGGTGCGCTTGGCGATGAGGCTTTCCAGGTCGATGCCGTCGATCAGGTCGATCGGGTCGAGCACGTTGCCCTTGGACTTGGACATCTTCTGGCCCTGCGCGTCGCGCACCAGGCCGTGGACATAGACCTCGCGGAACGGCACCTCGCCCATGAAATAGTTGCCCATCATCACCATGCGGGCGACCCAGAAGAAGATGATGTCGAAGCCGGTGACCAGCACGCTGGTGGGGTAGAAGGTCGCAAGCTCCGGGGTCTTTACGGGCCAGCCGAGGGTGGAGAACGGCCACAGGGCGGAGGAGAACCAGGTGTCGAGCACATCAACGTCCTGGCTCAGGGCCAGGTCGGCGGGCAGGTCGTACTTGCCGCGCGCCTCGGCCTCGTCGCGGGCGACATAGACCTTGCCGTCGCCGTCATACCAGGCCGGGATGCGGTGACCCCACCAGATCTGGCGGCTGATGCACCAGTCCTGGATGTTGTTCAGCCACTGGAAATAGGTGTTCTCCCAGTTCGAAGGCACGAACTTCACCCGGCCATCATGCACGCAGGCCAGCGCCGGCTCGGTGATTGCGGTCTTGCCGCCGGGGCGGCCGTCCGGCTGAACCTCGCGGGTCAGGTCCACGAACCACTGGTCGGTCAGCATCGGTTCGATCACCGCGCCGGTACGGTCGCCGCGCGGCACCATCAGCTTGTGCGGCTTGATCTCGCCCAGAAACTCCAGTTCCTTGAGGTCGTGGATGATGACGTCGCGGGCCTCAAAGCGATCGAGGCCACGGTATTTCTCGGGTGACTCGTCATTGATGCGCGCGTCCTTGGTCAGCACGCAAATCATCGGCAGGTCGTGGCGCTGGCCGATGGCGTAGTCGTTGAAATCATGCGCCGGGGTGATCTTCACGCAACCGGTGCCGAAGGCCATGTCGACGTAGTCGTCGCCGATGATGGGAATCTCGCGGCCCACCAGCGGCAGGGTGACGGTCTTGCCGATCAGGTGCCTGTAGCGCTCGTCGTTCGGGTTCACCGCCACGGCGGTATCGCCCAGCATGGTCTCCGGGCGGGTGGTGGCGACGGTCAAAAATCCGGAACCGTCAGTCAGCGGGTAGAGCAGGTGCCACATCGAGCCCTGTTCCTCCTCGCTGATGACCTCCAGGTCGGAGACGGCGGTGTGCAGCACCGGGTCCCAGTTGACCAGGCGCTTGCCGCGATAGATCAGGCCGTCATCAAAGAGGCGCACGAAGGTTTCCCTGACCGCATCCGACAGCCCTTCGTCCATGGTGAAGCGCTCGCGCGACCAGTCCGGCGAGGCGCCCAGGCGGCGCATCTGGCGGGTGATGGTTCCGCCGGATTCCTCCTTCCATGCCCACACCTTGTCGATGAACGCCTCGCGGCCGATGTCATGGCGCGACTGGCCCTGCGCGGCCAGGCGACGCTCCACCACCATCTGCGTGGCGATGCCCGCATGGTCGGTGCCCGGCTGCCACAGGGTCCGGTCGCCGCGCATGCGGTGGTAGCGGGTCAGCGCGTCCATGATCGTGTCCTGGAAGGCATGGCCCATGTGCAGGCTGCCGGTCACGTTCGGCGGCGGCAGCATGATGCAGTAGGCGGGGGCTTTGGGATCAGCCTTGGGAGCGAAGTGATGGGCGCGTTCCCACTCGGCGTACCAGCGGGCTTCGATCGCTTTCGGATCGTAGGTTTTTTCCATGACGGGGCGTTCGGAGGCGTGAAGAAGATGGGGCATTATAGCCGCATCGATGATCACGACGGCTTATATCCGATGCTCAGGCCTTTGCGCGCTTTTTCGGCCTTGATTCCCTATCTGTTTGTCATTCTGCTGGCCGGTGTTGTCGAATGGGCCTTCGGCTGGTCGCGCCTGCTCGCGCCCTGGACCGAGGTCTCGCTTGGCGGCCTGCTGGTCGCCATCGCACTGATGCTCGCCAGCTACATCCTTCGCGCCTGGCGGGTGGCGGACCATTTCGATGTCCGTGGCCGTTTCGGCGCGGTGCTTTCGCTCAATCTGCAACACAACCTCTGGAACAACCTGCTGCCGATGCGGGCGGGGGAGTTGAGTTTTCCGATCCTGATGCGGCAGAAATTCGGGGTTGATCCGGCCCATGCGCTGGCTGGGCTGTTCTGGATCCGGCTGGTGGATGCGCAGGTGCTGGCGGCGCTGGCGCTGGGCAGCCTGTTGTGGCTGGCGAAGGTGGAGTCGTTGGCCCTGCTTCTGGTCGGGCTGGCCCTGGTCGCGCCTTTCATGTTCTGGTCGCTGCGGGGGTGGCTGGCGGCGCGGGTCGCGGGGATGAGCGAAGGAGCGATGCGCAGCTTGCTTGAGAAGGCTTTGGCCGGCCTGCCGCGCGATGCGGCGCACTTCGCCCGCGGCGTGCTGCTGACCTGGGCGAACTGGCTGGTGAAGCTGGCGGCGCTGGCCTGGATCCTGCGCCAGTTCGTCGCCATCGACTGGGCAGGTGCGGGCCTGGGCGTGCTGGGCGGGGAGGTGACCTCCGTGCTGCCCATCCACGCGCCGGGCGGATTCGGCACCTACGAGGCGGGCATGCTCGGCGCGCTGCTGCCGCAGGGACTGAATGTGGAAGCGGCCACGGGGGCGGCGATCAACACGCACCTGTTCCTGCTCGGTTCCAGCCTGCTTTTCGGCCTGGTCGCCATGCTCATCCCCGGCAAATCGGCTACCATGCCCGCACCCGCCAAGGACCAAAACACGCCATGACCGCCACCGCCGACCACCGCCTGTCCCTCGTCATCCCCATGTACAACGAGCACGAGAACGTGCTGCCCATGCTCGAGCGCGTGCATGAGGTGCTGGGCGACTACCCGATGCCCTGGGAGGTGTTGCTGGTCAACGACGGCAGTTCGGACGACACGCTGGCGATCATGCGCGAAGGCCAGAAGAAGTATGGAGAGCATGTGCGCGTGGTCGAGCTGCGTCGCAACTTCGGCCAGACGGCGGCGATGCAGGCGGGCATCGATCTGGCGCGCGGCGACGTGATCGCCACCCTGGACGGCGATCTGCAGAACGACCCCATCGACATCCCGCGCATGGTCAACCGCCTGCTGGACGAGGATCTCGATCTGGTGGCCGGCTGGCGCAAGAACCGTCAGGACGCCGTCATCATGCGCAAGATTCCCTCGCGCATCGCCAACAAGCTGATTCGCCGCATCACCGGCGTGCAGCTGCACGACTACGGTTGCAGCCTGAAGGTGTTCCGCGCGGAGGTGGTCAAGAGCATTCGCCTGTACGGCGAGATGCACCGCTTCATCCCGGCCTGGCTTGCGACCTACACCGCGCCGAACCGCATTGCCGAGGAGGTGGTGTCGCACCATGCGCGCACCCGAGGGGTGTCCAAGTACGGCATCTCGCGCACCTTCCGCGTCATCATCGACCTGCTGGTGGTGTACTTCTTCATGCGCTTCTCCGCGCGCCCCGGCCATTTCTTCGGCATGGTCGGGCTGGGCCTCGGCGGCATGGGCGGGCTGATCATGGCCTACATGGCGGCGCTCAAGCTGATCGGCGAGGACATCGGCACCCGTCCGCTGTTCTTCACCGGCATCCTGATGATCCTGGTCGGCGTGCAGATGCTGACCACCGGCGTGCTGGCCGAGATGACCTCGCGCGTGTATTTCGAGTCGCAGGAGCGCAAGAGTTACATCGTGCGCAACAAGGACGCGACCCCCGCACAGGATTCCGAGGGCTGGCATGGATCAGACCAAGCTTCCGCCTGAAACGATCCGCACCTGGTGGGCGGCGGCCCTTGTGCTGGCCGCGCTGCTGGGGCTGATGTGGCCTGCCGGAACCAACATCAACGCCTTTTTCGCCATCAATGGCTGGGGCGTCGGGCACGACGCCTTCTGGGCGGGCATCACCCTGGTGGGCGATACGGCGGTCACGGCCGTGCTGTTGCTGCCGTTTGTCTGGCGTCGCCCCGATGTGGTCTGGGTGGCGGTGCTGGCGGGGATTGTCGGTACCCTGCTCGTGCATGACCTCAAGCCCGCCCTGAGCGTGATGCGCCCGGCGGCGGTCTACCCGGAAAGCATCGTCCATGTCATCGGGCACACCCTGCACAGCAACAGCTTCCCCTCCGGTCACGCGGCCAGCTATTTCACTGTCGCAGGCGCGGCGGCACTGGCGCTGCGCCTGCCGCTTTGGGGCGTGCTGGCGATGTTCGCGCTGGCGGCCTTCGGAGCCATTTCGCGCAGCGTGGTCGGCGCCCACTGGCCGCAGGACATCCTGGCCGGGGCGCTGATCGGCTGGCTGGCGGCAGGCGTGGGCTGGCGCTTGTCACAGTGCTTTCCGATCCATCGCCGCTGGGGACAGCCGCTGCTGGCCTTCCTTCTGGTCGGCGCGCTGGTCGCGCTGGTCAACTTCGACGGTGGCTACCCGGAAGGTCGCTGGGTGCTGATTCCGGTCGCGTTGTGGGCCATTGGCGGCTCCATCTGGGTGCTCTGGCGCCATCGGCGCCAGTTCGCCTGAGAGCCTGTGAATGAATCGGCTGCGCCCGGGTCGCTGCCCCGATCACGATGTTGGGCGTGGTGCCGCGCCTACATGCCGCTCCTGCCGTCAAGGTCAGCCCGGATGGGCGCCTCGAATCCCCCGGATTTTTCCGCGCGTCATCCAGGCCGCCGATGGGGCGCCATGCGCTTTGCTCGCAGGAAGGTTCCCTGATCGAAGGAGGTCGCCATGGCCGCCGGACAAGCGAAGAGGTGGTCACAGAAGGTGACCGAGACCAGCAACGCGCTGGATCTGGAGCCGGGGGTGTTCACGCTGGACGATCCGCGCGCCATGGCCGAGTCGCTCAGACGTTCCGCGGAGGCCAGCACGCGCCGCAGGGCCGGGCCGTTCCAGTCGGCCATGTCGATGCTGGTGTTCTACATCAATCGTGCTGGCCGAAATCTGCCCGACGATCAGCGCGCCAGGCTTGAGGCCGCCAAGGACGAATTGCGCGCGCTGTATGGCCGTCCACGCAAGGCGAAGGCTAAGGCTTGATGCGTACCAGCGCGTAGCCGCGCTCATTCATGATGACCTCGTGCGGCGGCATCTGGTCGAGCTTGCTGGTGCGGGTGAAGACCAGATCACCGGATTGCGGCTCCCGCTTTTCCTGCACATGCCCGCTATGCACGCTGTAGCTTGGCGTGTTCGATCCCCACATGACATATGGCCCAGGCAAGTCACGGGCGAGTTCGGCCGCATGGGCAATCGGTCCCTGCTCAATGGCGCCCAGTGCGGGAAAGAACCACAGGGCCAGCGCCACATTGCCCGCAGCGGCCAGGCCGAGCAGGCTGGTGGTGAGGGACACACGGCGCAGCACGATAAGCACGACGCTGATCAGCGCCAACACTGCAAAGATCGCGGTATGTCCGGGTACGAAAAGGTTTTCCGCTCCATCGAGTAGGGCGCGCACGTCGGCATTCTTCTGGCTGGCAGCGATATTCGGCAACAGCATGGGCAGGGCGGCGAGCAAGCCGAACAGAACGACGACGGGCAGCAAGGCCAATGTGCGCGACTTCAGGGCAGGCAGCGCCAGTGCGGCCAGAATCAGCGCGGCGGTCATGCCGTAGTTGAGGTAGTGCGGCAGCTTGGTGCCGGAGAACGAGAAGAACACCAGCACGAAGCCGAACCATACCCACAGGTACAGGCCGAGCGGCGTCTTGATGCGTTGCGGAAGTTCTCGCAGGCTTTTCAGCAGGGCCGTGCTCCAGGGCAGGGCGAGCAGCAGGGCGATCGGCAGGTAGTAGAACAGGCTGCCCGCATGGCCCTCCATGGGGCCGGAGAAGCGCTCGGCATTGTGGGTGCCGAAGAAACCATGGATGAAGTCCATGCCCTGCGCCTGGTATTGCAGGAGGTACCAGGGCAGGGGGATGCCGACCAGCAGGATCAGGCCGAGCGGATGGAAGGCGGCGCGCAGCAGGGCGGGCAGATCGCGCTGCAGGGCGAAGAAGATCAGCCCGACCGCGCCGGGCACGAGCAGGGCGACGGGGCCCTTGGTCAGGAAGCCCAGGCCCATCGCCACATGGGTGAGCAGGATCCAGGCCGTGCGGCGCTCCAGGAAATACAGGTACATGCCGAACATGGCGGCCACCAGCCACAGGTTGAGCAGGGCGTCGGCGGTGGCCGCGCGGCCGATCACCATCACGCCCAGGGCGGTCGCAACCATCAGCGCGGCATGCAATGCGGTCTCGCGGTCGATGACGCGCGCGACGAAGCCGTAGACCAGCAGCACCCAGCCGGTCGCGGCCAGGGCGGAGGGCAGGCGGAAGGCGAAGGGGGTCGGGCCGAACACGGTCATGCTCGCGGCCTGCAGCCAGTGGATCAGCACCGGCTTGTCGAAGCGCGGCACGCCGTTGACGAAGGGCGAGACGAAATCGCCGCGCAGGAACATCTCGCGGGTGGCCTCGCTGAACGCGCCTTCGTCCAGGTCGAACAGCGGCGCGCCGCCCAGGTTGAGGAAGAAGCCGATGCCGACCGCAAGGGCGAGGAGGGCGTAGTGACTGGCGTATGGAGGCATGTTGCGCGGCGGAATCGAAGGTGTGGGGCACTGTAACAAGCCCGTTTGGGTTAGGCTATGGCGCTTTCCCGTTCCATGAAGACCGATACCCCGTGCATCGCCTGAACGACCTGCCGGATTCCCGCGCCCATCTGTGGCTGGTTCTGCTCATCGCCGGCCTGACGGCCTACCGCGCCTGGGTGCTCGCCAACTCCGGGCTTGGCCTGTACGTGGACGAGGCCTATTACTGGGGCT
>SDAY01000119.1 GCA_006212015.1 Halothiobacillaceae bacterium | reverse complement strand
CGGATGGATGCGGCTCATGCCTTGGACTCCTGCTGTAACATGCTCAGAAAGGCCGGAAGAAGCAGACGGGCTTCAAACAACGGCCAGCTACGGATGGGAATATAATCGCACGGGATGGGACAGTTAAGCCCGAAGGTGTGATTGTATTGAGGTTGTTGGAGCCTTTGGACAACGAACTATCCTTTGCCGCGCAGGGTTCATCCCCCTCTCCCTTGACGGGAGAGGGCTGGGGAGAGGGTGGAGACACCGGTGACACTCGCTCCCACGTGCAAGGCCGCAGCCCCCTCTCCCCGACCCTCTCCCGCGAGGGGAGAGGGGGCAAATCACGCCTTGTCAGGATGGGCTTGATGCCAGCGATTAACCAAAATCCTTAACTTAATGGTAGTGACGCTCCAGCGTGTGAACGATACGAAAGATCATCTCGCCGCGTCGCCCTCCGGCAACTTCCGATACACCCAGCCGCCTGTGTACAGCGTCACCCCAAGCACCAGCAGCACACCGACGCGCAGTAGCGGCGTGGTATCGGCCAGATCGAACAGCATGATTTTCAAGCCCGCCAGCAGGAACAGCAGCAGGGACGATTGCCCCAGACGGCGATCTTGCAGCATGAATCCTGCGGCCAGCGCGGCGCTCGCCACCGCCAGCCAGGCCACTGACACCAAGGCTGGCGTGTCGATCAAGTGCGCCGCCGCCGTCATGGCGGACACATGCGCCAGAATCAGCAGCGCTGGCGCCCAACGCGCACTGTCCGCATCGCGGCGCAGGCTGAAATAGCTGAAATAACCCAGAGCCGGGTAGAGCACCAGCAGCAGGCCGCTGGCCGGAACATCGCCCATGTCGCTATTGAGCAGCACGCGCGCGACGTTGATGAGCAGAATAATCCCGGCGGCAAGCAAAAAAGGCCAGCTTGCCAGCGCGCTTTCATTGTCACTGCGCAAGGTAAACAACAGGCGCAGGCCAAAAATCATGGCCAGCCCAACCCACGGCCCGAAACCGTCGGGCAGCAGATTCATGTACACCGAATGCACCAGCACCAGCGCGATATAGGCGCTGACCAGACTACGCGCCGCCGGGTTATCGTGCAGACGCTTGCGCGCAAACAGGTAGGCCGCCAGCAAGGCGGCGGCGGAGCCCAGCGCAATCCACGGCGCAAGTTCGGGCAGGTGACGGTCGAGCAGGTCGTACTGCAGGGCGTAGAACAGCAGCAGGGCCGGGAAGTGGAACACGGCCTCGGTGGTGCTCATCGGCTGGCCCTGTCGCATCGAGAAAGTCACGGCGGCGGCGAGGAAGATGACGAATTGCAGGGTCTGGAACAGCAGCGCACCTTGCCATGCCTCGCGCAGGTATCGCTCGAACAGCAGCGAGAACACGATCAGCGCGAGGTACATGGCCAGCAGGTAGACCGAGCGGCGTTGCAGCTTCAGCGCGTAGAACGAGAACGCCAGGCTCCAGGCGCTGAAGTAGATCACCAGGTCGCCCATGCCGCCGCGCAGTTCGGGCAGGAACAGCGGGGCGGTGTAGGAGCCGGCCACGGCGAACAGGGCATACAGTTCGCTGGCGAAGACCGAGCCGAGCCAGAGGGCGAGCAAGGCGACCGCGATGACGCCGAAGACGGCGGCTTGCCCGCCGATCAGGCCGTAGTAGAGGTGCGCGCCATACACGGTGGCGAACAGCACCACGATGCCGGCGGCGGGCAGGAAGGCGGCGTATTGGCGGTCGTGACGGCGCAGCAGCAGGCCGCCACCGATCAGCGCGGCGGCGCCGAACACGGCGATGGCGAGCTGGCGCACCGGGGTGAGCCAACCGCTGTCGATGCCGAGTCGGATCAGGTAGATGGCGGCAAGGACCAGGGCGGTCGCACCGCTCCAGCCGAGGATCTGGGTGGTGTCGAAGCTTGAACGGGGGGCGGGCGCGGGCCTGGGCCACGCTTCACGAGCCGGCGCGGGCTTGGCAACTGCGGGCGTTGGGGGAGGGGGTTGTGGCGCAAGGGCCTGTTCGATCAGCGCCAGGCGCGCCTCGATGGCGCCCAGTCGCTGTTCCAGTGGATTGTCGGACATGCGCTCGCTCCGTGGTGCCCGTGGCGAATGCCGTTGCGGCGTTCACCACTAGATAGCACACAACGGCGCGAGCGCGCAGGTTTAGTGCAGGTTTCCGGCGGCCGGGGCCGGCTTCTTGCCGCTCTCGACCCAGTAGTCATGGATGTCCAGCGCGGAGCCGCTGATCAGGTCGAGGAACTCGTCGTAGTCCTCCGGGGAGTCCTGGATCTCGGCGAATTCAGGCATCTCGCGGCCGCCGCCGGCCATCATCGCGATGGGGTCGAGCAGGTCGCCTTCTTCGGAATCGAGCAGCGGCTTCCAGGCATCCTCGCGCAGCAGCATGCCCTGCATGAAGCCCCAGCACCAGCCGTCCGGGGTCATCAGCTCGCTGCCGTCATCCATCGGCTCGATGTTGAACATCGGCGCGATCTCGTCCTTCTTGATGCCTTCGATGATGCGGGCATTGAGGGCGAGGATCAGGGCGAGCACGCGCTCCAGTTCCTGCGGGTTTTCAAAGACCGGGCCATCGCCCTGCCAGACCACCGGCAGCCATTCGCTCGGCGGCACGGTGACCGGGCCGACCGCGAGGGCAGTTAGGAAGCCGTCCAGCTCGGACAGGGTCATGCATTCTTCCGGCACCTTGTCGGAGAACAGGAAATTCTCGAGTTCTTCGACCTCGGCGTCGGTGATGGGATCGACCTGGGCGGGAATGTTGCTCATGTGGGTGTCCTGTTGGGGGAAGTCGATGGATGGAGATCAGTCGGGATCATACCCGAGGATGGGCGCGAGCCAACGCTCGGTTTCAGCAATCGTCCAGCCCTTGCGGTGCGCGTAGTCGTCCACCTGGTCGCGGCCGATCTTGCCCACCCCCAGGTACTGCGACTGCGGATGGGCGAAATACCAGCCCGACACGGCGGCGGTCGGGTACATGGCGAAACTTTCGGTGATGTTCAGGCCGATCTTTTCATCCGGCTTGAGCAGATCCCACATGATGCCCTTCTCGGTGTGATCCGGGCAGGCAGGGTAGCCGGGTGCGGGGCGGATGCCGCGATAAGCCTCCTTGATCAGCTCCTCGTTGCTGTAGTGCTCGTTCGGTGCGTAGCCCCAGAATTCCTTGCGCACGCGCTCGTGCATGCGTTCCGCGAAGGCCTCGGCCAGCCGGTCGGCCAGCGCCTTGAGCATGATGGCCTGGTAGTCGTCGTGATCGGCCTCGAATTCGGCCAGCTTCTTGTCGATGCCGATGCCGGCGGTGACCGCGAAGCCGCCGAGGTAATCCGGCACGGCAGAGTGCTTCCCTGCACTCTGCCCTTCGGGGAAGGCGTTGCCTTCCAACATCGTTCCAGACGATGCTGTTCCGGTCTCCTTGGGCGCGATGAAGTCGGCAAGGCAGAGGTTGGGCTTGCCGCCCTGGCGCTCCATCTGCTGGCGGATGTGGTGCAGCGTGGTCAGGGTCTCGGTGCGCGACTCGTCCGTGTACAGCTCGATGTCGTCGAAGCCCACGCTGTTGGCCGGCCAGAAGCCGATCACGGCGGCGGCCTGCAGCCATTTCTCGCTGATGATCCGCTCGAGCATGGCGGTGGCGTCGACGTAGAGCTTGCGCGCCTCCTCGCCGACGATCTCATCCTTGAGGATGGCCGGGAAGCGTCCGGCCAGTTCCCAGGCCTGGAAGAACGGGCCCCAGTCGATGCGCTCGCGCAGGTCATCGAGGGGGTAGTCCTCGAACACCCTGGTGCCGAGGAAGCTCGGCTTGGGCGGCAGGTAGCCGGGGGTGGGCGGGGCGCAGCAGCCGGCCTCACAGCTGGCGCCCTCGGCCATCTGGGCGAAGCCGAAGTGCAGCTTGAGGCGGTTCTGGCGCGCCTGCTCAAGCGTCACCCGCTTGCCCTCGCGGCGGTTGGCGGCGCGCTGTTCGGCCAGCTCGACATATTCTGCGCGAATATCCGCCGCGTACTGCGCGCGGTTGGCCCCGAGCAGGCTCGCGGCCACGCCGACCGCGCGGGAGGCGTCGACCACGTACACGACCGGGTGCTCGCAGACCGGCGAGATCTTCACCGCCGTGTGAATTTTCGAGGTGGTGGCGCCGCCGATCATCAGCGGCAGATTGATGCCGAGGCGCTGCATCTCCTTGGCCACGTGCACCATCTCGTCCAGCGACGGGGTGATCAGGCCGGACAGGCCGATGATGTCGCAGTTCTGCTCACGCGCGGTATCGAGGATCTTCTGGGTCGGCACCATCACGCCGAGGTCGATCACCTCGAAGCCGTTGCACTGCAGCACCACGCCGACGATGTTCTTGCCGATGTCGTGCACATCGCCCTTCACCGTCGCCATCAGCACCTTGCCGGCGCTGGTGGTGGCGCAGGCGCCCTTGTCGGCCTCCATGAACGGCATCAGCCAGGCCACCGCCTTCTTCATCACGCGGGCGGACTTGACCACCTGCGGCAGGAACATCTTGCCCGCACCGAACAGGTCGCCGACCACGTTCATGCCATCCATCAGCGGGCCTTCGATGACGTGCAGCGGGCGTGCGACCGACAGGCGCGCCGCCTCGGCATCCTCCTCGACATAGGCGTCGATGCCCTTGACCAGCGAGTGCTCCAGCCGCTTGGCGACCGGCCAGGAGCGCCATTCCAAATCTTCTTTCACCTCAGTGGTCGCACCATGACCACGGTATTTTTCCGCAATCTCCAGCATGCGCTCGGTCGCATCCGGCCTGCGGTCGAGCACAATGTCTTCCACGCGCTCGCGCAACTCGGCGGGCAGGTCATCCACCATGGCCAGCTGCCCGGCATTGACGATGCCCATGGTCATCCCGGCCTTGATGGCGTGGTACAAAAACACCGCGTGAATCGCCTCGCGCACCGGCTCGTTGCCGCGGAAGCTGAACGACACGTTGGACACGCCGCCGGAGATCATCGCGTGCGGCAGGTTTTGCCTGATCCACGCGGTCGCCTCGATGAAGTCCACCGCGTAGTGGTTGTGCTCCTCGATGCCGGTGGCGATGGCGAAGATGTTCGGGTCGAAGATGATGTCTTCCGCCGGGTAGCCGACCTGATCGACCAGCACGCGGTACGAGCGCTCGCAAATCTCACGCTTGCGCGCGGCGGTATCGGCCTGACCGACCTCGTCGAAGGCCATCACCACCACCGCCGCGCCGTAGCGGCGCGCCAGGCGGGCGTATTTGATGAAATTCTCTTCGCCCTCCTTGAGCGAGATCGAGTTGACGATGCCCTTGCCCTGGATGCACTTCAGGCCCGCCTCGATGATCTCCCACTTGGAGGAGTCGATCATGATCGGCACACGCGAAATATCCGGCTCGGCGGCGATCAGGCTGAGGAAGCGCACCATGGCCTCCCGCCCGTCGATCATGCCCTCGTCCATGTTGATGTCGATGATCGGCGCGCCGGCCTCGACCTGCTGGCGCGCCACCTCCAGCGCGGTGCTGTAGTCGCCCTCCTTGATCAGGCGGCGGAAACGGGCGGAGCCGGTGACATTGGTGCGTTCGCCCACGTTCACGAACAGCGATTCGGCGGTGATGTTGAACGGCTCCAGCCCCGACAGGCGGCAGGCGGGTTGGGGCCTGGGCGGCTGGCGCGGCGCCTTGCCCGCGACGGCCTTCGCCATGGCGCGGATGTGATCCGGGGTGGTGCCGCAGCAGCCGCCGACGATGTTGAGGAAGCCGGAATCCGCCCATTCGGCGATATGCACGGCCATCGGCTCGGCATCGAGGTCGTACTCGCCCATCTCGTTCGGCAGGCCGGCGTTCGGGTGTACCGAGACATAAAACTCTGACACCCGCGCCATTTCCTCCACGTACTGGCGCAGCAAATCCGGCCCCAGCGCGCAGTTCAGCCCCATGGTCAGCGGGCGCACATGGCGCAGGCTGTTGTAGAACGCCTCGGTGGTCTGGCCGGAGAGCGTGCGGCCGGAGGCATCAGTGATCGTGCCGGAAATCATGATCGGCAGGCGGAAGCCGTCCTCGTCGAACACCTTCTCCACCGCGAAGGCCGCGGCCTTGGCGTTGAGGGTGTCGAAGATGGTCTCGATCAGGATGATGTCCGCGCCGCCCTCGATCAGGCCACGGGTGGATTCGACATAGGACTCCACCAGCGCATCGAAGCTGGTGTTGCGGAAGCCGGGGTCGTTCACGTCCGGCGAGATGCTGGCGGTGCGGTTGGTCGGCCCCAGCACCCCGGCGACAAAGCGGGGGCGCTCAGGCGTCCTGGCGGTCATCGCATCCGCAGCCTCGCGCGCCAGACGTGCGGCGGCGACGTTGATCTCATAGGACAGCTCCTCCATGGCGTAATCGGCCATGGCGATGCGCGTGGCGTTGAAGCTGTTGGTCTCGAGGATGTCCGCCCCCGCCTCCA
>SDAY01000118.1 GCA_006212015.1 Halothiobacillaceae bacterium | reverse complement strand
TTGAGGTCGTCCACCACGGTGAAGTAGTCCATTTCGGTGTCGGCGGCCTGCACGGTGAAGGCATGCGCGACATGCACGGGGGCGTCGACGCGCGCGAGCAGGTCGGAGGTGACCATGCGACCGAACAAGACTGAAGTCAGTCCACGCGCTGATTTCCGCATGGCCTCAAGATTTTCGTCAGTAGTCAGCGCATTACGGAACGCATTCTTCTCCTTTTTCAGCTTGTCGCTCTGTTTTACTGGCTCGGAGAGGCTGAGGATCTTCTTAAGTTCGGGTTCCACTTCAAGCATTTTCAACGCCAGTTTGAGGAGGTAGTCCACTTCAGGCTTGCTCAGGTAGATAGCCTGTTTTTGCACCAACCCATCATCGTCCTTGTCCTTTTTATCGTTGTCCTCTCCCTTGTTATCTTTTTTGGCCTTTGTAATTGCCACATTCAACGCGGCTTGGGCCAGCGTCTGGGCTTTTTCATTGGCGTCCGGACCATCGAGTTCTTGGGCAATACGTTCTCGGATAAGCTCAAAAATTTTTCGAGACCGATAGCCGTCGGCAAGGTTGATGCCTTCGATGGACGATTCGAGTTGATCCATGTCCACCAAGGCTTCACGCCAGTGCCGCTTGAGGCATTGGGAGGACACGCGCAGGCGGATGGCGTTGCCGAAGGGAATGCGCTTGGCAAGGCCTGCGTCGTCGCGGTTGAGCAGGCTGGCGGGGAAGCTGGTCAGGGTATGGATTTGCAGGAACATGGTCAGTCTCCGGTGCTGGGCGGGTTAGTCACGGGGCAGGTGGCGGTAATAATCGGCGGCGATGCGGCGATGGGCGGCCTCGCGCTTGTCGGCATCCTGGGTCAGAAGCAGTCGGGCCGCCTCCGTCCAGTCGAAGCCTTCGCCCTTGGCGGCAAGGAAGCGGACGATGGCGATGAACAGCTTGGAGCGGATGTCCTCGTTGGCGGCGAGCAGGCGCTCAAGGCGGGCCTCGTGCAGCGTGCTTGCGGCGAGGGCCTGTCCGAGCGGGCACCCGGGTCGATGGCCGCCCTCGCCCATCAGGGCCAGCCCCCAGGCCAGTACGGCCCAGGGCGCAAGCTGATGTTCGGAGGGCAGTTCCTCGCCCATGCCATGCAGCCATAGGCGGTAGAAGCCCAGCGGGATGGGCTGGCCGGGCGACCAGCGCTTGAGCGCGGCGCGTTCGCCGTTCGTGGCGCGGGCGAGGGTATGGGCCAGGCGATTGATGCGGGCGCCCAGCGCATTCCTGGGCGGGGCGTCGGCTGCGGGGGCGGTGTCGTTCATGCGGCATCCTCCTTGGTGGGTGCAGGCGTGGCGGGTGCGGGGATCAAGCCGTTTTTCTTCAACAGGGCGTGCAAGAGGCCCTCGGCCCGCACGCGCGCCCGGTACTGGCGGTTGTGCGGCAGAGGCAGGGTCTGTTCGGCTTGGCGAAGGATGTCAAACGTGCGCGCGGCGAGTTCGGCGCGCCAGTCGGTACGCACGGCGTCATGCGCATCGTCGGCGGCGCGCCAGAGGGTATCGAAGAAGCGGTCTCGCCAATGCCGGGTCAACGCCTCTTCGCCGCGCGCAATCCATGCGTTGATGGCCTTGTGCTTGAAATCAATCGCGTCCGGGCCGCCTTCGGCCAGGGCCAGCAGGGCCGATCTCAACTGCCTGGCGATGGATTTGGCGTCGCCGATCAGGTCTTGGGCCAAGGCTCCAAGCCGTTGTTTGTCATCGGGTCTTGAAAGCCAACCGCGCGCCTTGGCGGGCACGGGGATGGCGAAGCGATGAAAGCCTTCGGTCGTGCCCTGGCCGCGCACCAGGACGCTGCCGTAAAACCAGAGCGCGCCCTGGCCCGGGCGCGGTTTTTGCAGAGCGGTCAGCTCGAATCCACGCTCAAACAGCACGTCGCAGAGACGCTCCGGCGTCCAGCCTTGGCCGCTCAGCGTCAGGGCGGAGCGGCCTTTCTTTTTGTCCGCCGTGTTGATGGGTATCCACGGGTCGGCGATGTCGCCGTTTCCCAGAGCCTTGGGGCCGATCTGGCGCACGTCGCTGGTGCTGCCCATGGCGATCAGGCCAGCCTCGCCGTGGATCAGCCGCACGGGGCGCACCGCCTCGATGAACCCGGGTTCGAGCTCGCTCAGGCTGTATTGGTGGTCCTTGCGCCCCCAGGGGCGCACCCAGGTCAGCACGACCCCGCGCGGGGCGTAACCAAGCGCGGACTCGAGGGTCTGGGTACGCATGTCGGCGACCTGGGCGAGTTCCTCGCGAAAGCGTGGCGCGGGGACCAGATCGCGCACCATGCCGACGATGGGGCGGCTGGCGGAGCCGGTGTTCATGCGCAGCGTGCCGAAATTGCCCGCTCCAAGGACGCCACTCATCGTCTGATAGATCATCAGCGCGAACAGCCAGGTCTGCGGATCGTCCGCCCGCGCGCGCGCCATCTTCACGTCGTGGTTCTTGCTGGTGACGAGGATGTCCAGCTCGTCCGGCGTGCGCGCCTTGGACTTGAACGCCTTCAGTTCGGCGGCATCCCGCAGCGGGTGCTGCATGAAGGCAGGCTGGGTGGGGTCTTCAACCACCAGATGCCAGGCCGATTCCATGCCTTCGGCCAGGTCGAGCAATCCGGCACGCCAGAAAGCGGCATCGGTGGGCGGCTGGGCGGGGTCGATCTCCGGCTGTCGGGCCAGGATGCTGGCGGCGATCTGCACGAGGAAGACATGCCAGGGGTCGGCCTGGTGGGCGCGCAGGCCGGAATAGCCAAGTACGCGGTCCGTGACGAGTCCGCCCAGCAGGGCGGGCAGGGCGACCGAGGCGGGGCCGTCGGGGGTGTCGATGTCGATCAGCGGGTCATCCAGCAGGCTGTGCATGGTCATCGCTCTCCAGTCCAAGGCGGGTGTAGCGGAAGCGCTTGCCCGCGAGTTCAAAGGCGAATCCGTCGGGCGTCGGCGTGGTGGCGAGCCGTTCGGGCAGGGTTTTGAGGTCGGCGTGCGGCAGCATGTGGGCGGGGATGCCGATATGCGCGACCGGGACGCCGAAAGGCGAGGTGGCGGGCCGGTCCAGCAGCAGCTCGATAGCCCCGGCCCCAAGGCGTGTGGCGACGCGCTCCTCCGGCGCCTTGTAGCGCAGTTCGCCAAAGGGTCGATCAGTCAGCACGCTGGTTTCGGCGGCGCGCAGCTCGTTGAGGAGCTTGCCCAGCCCCTGGTCCGCATGGCGTCGCCATGTCGCGTCCAGTCGGTCCAGCGCCTCGGGATGCGTGGTGGCCTCGACCAGCCAGCGGTTCTGATCCGGCAGGTCCAGGCGCGGATGTTCGCGCAGGAGGTTCGCCGTGCGTTGCAGCACGCGCCCATCCTCGTAGACCGTGCCGAGACCCGCCGGGCCGCGCAGCTCGCCGCGCGCGTTCAGCCAGGGTGTCAGGTCGCCGTTTTCGGGCATGCGCACGATGACGCGGGGCGAGGCGAAGGGCGCGGGCCGCCGCGCGCGGTCGTGGCGGTGCAGGCGGCCGATGCGTTGCAGCAGCACGTCCATGGGGCAGAGGTCGGTGACGAGCAGGTCGGCGTCGATATCCAGGCTCTGTTCCAGCGTTTGCGTGCCGATGAGCAGGAGCGGGCCGTCGGCGCTGCCCTTGCCCAGGCGGCGGCTGATCTCGGCATCCATGACCTCGCGGTCGTCCTTGGCGTAACGGCCATGGTGCGGGCAGGTCACGCCGCGGACCTGAAACAGCCTGCCCGGCGGGATGGCGTCATCGGCCTCGATGGCGCGTTGCAGGGCGATGGCGCGGCCCACCGTGTTGCAGACGACCAGCACGCGCGCCCCATGCATCAGGCCGTCGCGAAGGATCGGCAGCAGGGCGTCGTCGTCCAGGCTGTACAGGGGCTCGACCTCCACCGACTTGCGGCGGCCGTTCGAGGGAATGGGGCGGTCTTGCGCGAGGGTGGTGATGGCGGGATAGGGGCGCTGTTCCGCCTCCGCGAGGGTGAGCGGCGCGAGGCCGAAGAACTCCGCGCGCGCGGTCTCGCCCAGGGTGGCGGAGAGCAGCAGCGCCCAGCCGCCGCGACGGCGATGCACGCCGAGCAGGGTCTTGAGCACTTCGCGCATGTAGGGGGAGGAGGCATGCACCTCATCCACCACCAGCAGGTGCCGGTCCAGGCAGGCCGAACGCAGCAGGGCGTGCTTGACCATCAGCGCGGACAGCAGGGCCTGGTCGATGGTGCCGGCGGCGACGGGCGCGGCCAGGAAGCGCTTGGGGTGCTCGGCGGCCCAGAAACGCTCCCGTCGTCGCGCCTGCTCGTCGTCTTCCCAAAGCGTGCCGTCGGGCGCGGGCAGGAGGGCCTCGCCGTCGATCCTGACATAGCCCGGCGCGGCAAGAAGGACGGGACCGGGGCGGGTGTCGGGCTCGGGAAAGGCCCGTTCGATGTTCGCGCGGATGCGGCCGTACAGTTCCCGCGCAGCGACGCGCGTGGGCAGGGCGAAATAGAGGCCGTCCACATGACCTTCGGCATACAGGCGCAGGAACCAGGCCAGCGCGGCCTCGGTCTTGCCCGAGCCGGTGTCGGATTCGGCCAGAATGAGGCGTGTTTCATCGCCCGGTTGGAGCCGCTCGGCGAAGGCCTGTTGCAGCGGGCTGGGCGGGAAGCCGAAGCAGGCCTGGAAGGGAAGGGGCGCGGGACGATCCGGCCGTGGCGCGAGACCGATGGCGTCGAGGGCGCGGCGGGCGCCGGCCTCCGCCAGCGCGCGGCGGGCGCCTTCATGGGGGTAGGGGAAGAAGCGCGTGTCGGAGCCGATCCAGTCGGCCAGCATCAACAGGCCGGCGAACCACTGCTGCAGGGCGGGCGAGGCGTGGATGGGTTCGGCAGGGCCGTCGAAAGCCTCGGGGAAGGTCGTCCGGGCCGCCTCGACCAGTTCCGCGAGGGCGGCCATGGGGTCGTGGCCGTCCCCGTCCTCGGGGCGCCACCATCGCCCCATGTCGCGATCCGCCGCGCCTTGGACGTCTTCGTAGGCAACGGGGCGGCCATGGTGGGAGAGGGCGGCCAGCAGCATGGACAGGGCATCGGTGTCGCTGTCCATGAACCAGCCGCACATCGCCTCGATCAACTGCCGCCAGGGCGCAGGCCATGCGTCCCGCAGCCGCTCGTCATGAAGCAGCGCCACGGCCTCCAGCACATGTCCGGCGGTCTGGCGGGCGGCGGGATCGGCCTTGGCCTGGAAGCCCCGGTTGCATTTGCCCAGGTCGTGCAGGAAGGCGATGACGGCCAGACGGGCCTGCTGGCGGGGCGAGAGCGGTTGCGGCGGCGGGCGGAGCGGGATGAGGCGGGAGAAGACGACGGCGACGTCCATGCAGTGATCGGCGAGCGCCAGGGCGGTTCCCCGGACGGGATCGAGTTTGCCCCAGGCTGACATGGCCACGTTCCCTCGTGCCGTTGCAATGCGCCGAGACTATACCTCCCGGGGGTGAGGCCGCAAGCCGCGCTCGATCAGGCGGGTCTTGAGTTCGGTGAACGTGGTTTCATCGAGCGGGAAGCGTCCGTAGCAGGCCGCATCCAGCCGGTCGAGCAGCGTCCTGGTCGAGTCATCGGCGGGAGCGGAGGCACCTTGCCGCCAGGCCTTGCGCAGCGCGGCGGGCGTCCGCGCCTCCCGTAGCACTCTGAGCCAGGCCTGCCTGCGGCGCCATGCACGCCAGCGCGGGCGGGTCAGCCCCAGGGCTGCGGCCAGCAGCAGGCCGCTGGCGGCCCAGGGCAGCCACGGGCGCACGGCCAGCCAGAGCGGATGCATGACGCGGACCTCGCTCCCCGTAAGGCGCGCCAGCCGGGGCTGGCCATCGGTCGGGTCGACATAAGGCAGCTTCAACCCGGGCAGGCGGACGAGGCCGCTCGCGCGCGGTTCCAGCACCACGCGGGCGGTGAGCCGCTGCAGCATCGGGCTTTCGGGCGCGATGTTGTCCTCCAGGCGGATGTCGGGCGGGTAGACGCGCAGGCCGGGGGCGTCGCGCAGGGCCTCGTCCAGCCAGGGGCGCAGGCCGCGCGCGGACAGGCCCTGGCCCTCGACGTGGATCGTCCAGGTCAGCGGGCGGCCGCGCGGGATGGCCTCCGGCAGCGGGTCGGCGGACAGGCGCAGGGCGCTGACGGGCAGCTCGGCCGGGATCAGCGGATCGAGCGGGCGGGCGTCCAGATGCAGCGCCGGGGGCGTGAGCGTGACCCGTCCGCCACCGGCCACGCGGGCCTCGACGGCGGGCGGCTGCAGCTCGATCGATCCGGGGTAGAGCGGCATCAGCGCCCAGCGGTGGCGGTGCAGGATCCGCACGCCCTGTTCGGTCCTGATGCGTTCCTGCTGGCCGGCCAGCGGGCGGAGCATGACGCCGGCGGGCGTCCAGGGCGGCAGGGTCTGCTCGATGAGGCTGCGGTCGTCGATCACCTCGACCGTCAG
>SDAY01000117.1 GCA_006212015.1 Halothiobacillaceae bacterium | reverse complement strand
CATGCCGCCGCCGGCCTGTGGCGCGGGCGGGCGGCGCCAGCCGTGACGGGCGATCCGGTCGCCGTCGGGCGTAAGCCAGGCCTCGCCGGGGCCGAGTTCATGGCGGCGGGCGAGCGCCTGGTCGAGCCTGTCGATGGGCCGCAGGCCGTGGAGCAGGGCCTCGGCCAGTTCGCCGTGGAGGATGGCGGGCCCCAGCGCGGTCCCGCGCTCCCCCTCCCGACCTCCCCCATGCATGGGGGAGGAGAAGGAAGCACCCTCCCCATTCATGGAGAGGGCTGGGGAGGGGATGCTCGGACGGGCATCACGCTCCGCCTCGACCAGCCACAGGCCGCGCGCGCCCTCGTCAGAGGCCGTGCCCCGCCATTCATCCAATGATTGAACCGGCACGGCGTCCAGGGCGTCTTTCAGCACGGTGTCCAGGGTCTCCGCCCATTCGGGCGTCACCCTGACCCGCTCGCCGGCGCGGGCGCCATCCAGTCCGTGCCGCTTCAGCCAGTCGCGCAGCGCGGCGGGCTCGTCGCTGGCGTGCGCCTGCTCCAGCGCATGCAGGGCGCGAAGCTCGGCGGCGACCCCGGCCTCCTCGCGGCGCAGGGCATCGGCCTCGGCCTCGCCATGGGCGAGCGTGGCGCGGGCGGACTGGATGGCTTGCTCGCGCGTCTCGTGGTCGGCATCGAGCGAGGCGGCGCTCCGGGCGAGGCCCTCCCGCGCAGCGCGCGCCTCGGCCAGTTCGGCGTCCAGCCGGCGGATGTCGTCCTCGACCGGACCGATGCGCAGGCGCTGCTGGCGCTCGCGCAGGCCCTGGATCTGGCGCTCCGCATGTTCGAGGCGGGTGCGCTCGACATGGACCTGCTGGGCGGGTTCCTGGGCCTGGGTCTGGGCGTGCTCGAGCGCGGCGCGCGCCTCGGCGGCCTTGCGCTCGGCTTCAGTCAGGGCGGAGCGGGCGCCGTCCAGATGCCGGTCGAGCGGCGCGATGGCGTCTTCCGCCATCCCCAGCTCCAGCGTGAGGCCGGCCAGCTGTTCGCCGGCCTCACCGGTCTGCCGCGCGTGGGCCTCGCCTTCGTGTTCGAGGACGAGGCGTTCCTGCGCAAGCCTTGCCAGCAGCTCGCGGGCATGGCGCAGGGCCTGTTCCAGCCGGGCCACCTCGGCGCCCTGGGCATGGGCGGCGGCCTGGGCCTGATGCAGGTCCTCCTGCCGGGCGGCCTCGTCCGCACGGGCGGCGTCGAGGCGGGTCGCGGCCTGGCGCTGCTCGGCCTGCGCCTGGTGCAGGCCGGCCTCCTCGATCGCAAGGCGCGCCTGTTCCGCGCCCTGCTCGGCGTGCAGGCGCCGCCATTGCAGGGCGTGGACGGCCAGTTCCAGCCGTTGCTCCTCGCCCTGCAGCAGGCGGAAGCGCTCGGCGGCCCTGGCCTGCCGTTCGATCCTGTCGAGCTGGCGGGCGAGTTCTGCGCCCATGTCATTGATGCGGGCGAGATTTTCGCGGGTATGGAGGATGGAGCCCTCGGTCTCGCGGCGCTTTTCCTTGTAGCGCGAGATGCCCGCCGCCTCTTCCAGCGTGGCGCGCATGTCTTCCGGGCGGGCCTCGATCAGGCGGGCGATCTGGCCCTGTTCGATGATGGCGTAGCTGCGCGAGCCGAGCCCGGTGCCGAGGAACAGGTCGGCAATGTCCTTGCGCCGGCAGCGGGTGCCGTTGAGGAAGTATTTCGACGGGCCGTCGCGGCTCAGCACGCGGCGCACGCTGATCTCGCCGGGCCGCGCCCAGGGGCCCTTCAGCTGGCCCGCGCTGTTGTCGAACACCAGCTCGACCGAGGCCTGCGCGACCGCCTTGCGCTGGCCGCTGCCGGCGAAGATCACGTCGTCCAGCGACTGGCCGCGCAGGTGCTTGGCGGACGATTCGCCCATGACCCAGCGCATGGCGTCCAGGGTGTTGGACTTGCCGCAGCCGTTCGGGCCGACGATGCCGACCAGTTCGGAGGGGAAGAGGATCTCGGTGGGTTCGACGAAGGATTTGAACCCGGCGAGACGGAGAGAGGCCAGCCTCATTGGCTTATACTTGCGCCATTCAATTCAAAACCTTGAGAAAAAATCATGTCCACGCGCCCGTCCAGAGAACTCGAAACCTTCGCCAACCCGAACCCGGAGCGCGATTTTACCATCCGCATCCGCGTCCCGGAGTTCACCTGCATCTGCCCGAAGACCGGCCAGCCGGATTTCGCCACCATCTTCATCGATTACATCGCCGACCAGAAGTGCGTGGAGCTGAAGGCGCTGAAGCTGTACATGTGGTCGTTCCGCGAGGAAGGCGGTTTCCACGAGGCGATGACCAACCGCATCCTGACCGATCTGGTCGAGGCGACCGACCCGCGCTACATGCGCGTGACCGGCGAGTGGAACGTGCGTGGCGGGGTCTACACCACCGTGGTGGCCGAGCATCGCCAGGAAGGCTGGCTGCCGCCGGTCAAGGTCGAACTGCCGTAAGGAGCATTGCATGATCCGTCTTCTCCCCCTGTTGCTGCTGGCCTCCTCCACAAGCTGGGCGGAGGAGGGCACGACCTGCCCGTCCGGTGCCACCGAGCTGCATCTTGAGGCCCGCGCCGAGCGCGCCATCGCCAATGACACGCTGCATGCGCGCCTGGTGATCGAGCGCGAGGGGTCCGAGCCCGCCGCCCTGGCCGAGGAGGTCAACCGCCTCGCCAACGCGGCGATGCAGGCGGCCCGGGCCGAGACGGCCCTCAAGCTCACCTCCGGCGGCTACAGCACCCAGCCGGTCTACGCGCCCAAGAGCCGCGCCATCGACCATTGGCGCGTGCGTCACGAGCTGATGCTGTCCTCCGCCGATTTTCCCGCCGCCATGCGCTTCGTGGCCCGCCAGCAGGAGGGCATGGGGCTCGACGGCCTGTGGTTCGGGGTGTCCCCCGCCGCGCGGGCGGAGACCGAGACCCAGCTGATGCGGGAGGCGGCGCAAGCCCTCAAGGCCCGCGCCGAGGCCCTGCGCCAGACGCTGGAGGTTCCGCGCGTGCAGCTGCGCCGGATCGACCTGAACACGCAGGGCGCGCCGCGCATGATGATGCGCGCGGCCATGCTTGCCGAGGCGGACGGCATGCCGCCGCTGGAGGTGGGCGCGGGCGAGAGCACGGTTGCGGTCCAGGCCAGCGGCACGGCCTGCCTGCTGCCCTGAGAGCTTGTGAAGAATTCACGCGCACATCCGTGCCCGCAGCGTCATCGCGAGGCCGAAGGCCGTGGCGATCCATGGGGCAGCGGCCTCGGTATCGACTTCGGCACCTCCGGCGTGCGGGCCTGCGTGCTGGGGCGCGATGGCGAGCGGCTGGCCGAGGCCGCCGCGCCCCTGCCCGCCCCCATCGAGACGCCCGATGGCGGCCGCGAGCAGGCCCCGAACCTGTGGTGGGCCGCCCTGCAAACGCTCCTGTCCGGACTGGGCGCACGGTTCGATCTGCGCGCCATCGCGGCCATCGCCATCGACGGCACCTCGGGCACCCTGGTGGCCTGCGACGCGGCCGGGGAGCCGCTCCACCCCGCCCTGATGTACCACGACGCCCGCGCCCGGGCGGAGGCGGCGCGCATCGCCGCCATCGCCCCGCGCGAGAGCGGGGCGCATGGCGCGACCTCCAGCCTCGCCAAGCTGCTCTGGCTGAAGGCGCATGGCCTGCGTGACGATGCGCGCGCCCTGCATCAGGCGGAATGGATCGCCGGGCGCCTGCTCGGGCGTTTCGATCTTGGGGATGAGAACAACCTGCTCAAGCTGGGCTATGACGTGGTCGCGCGGCGCTGGCCGGACTGGCTGGCGGGGCTTGGCGTCGATGTCGCCCGGCTGCCCGAGGCGCGCGAGCCGGGCACGCCGCTGGGGATGATCGAGCCTGGCGTGGCAAGGGCGCTCGGCCTTTCGCCGGAGGCGCGGATCGTGGCCGGGACCACCGACAGCATCGCCGCGACCCTGGCCAGCGGCTCCAGCGAGATCGGCGACGCGGTGACCACGCTGGGCAGCACCATCGCGCTCAAGGTGTTTTCGGACCGCCCCGTGTTCGCGCCCGAATGCGGCGTGTACAGCCACCGCCTGGGCGATGCCTGGCTGGCCGGTGGCGCGTCGAACAGCGGCGGCGCGGTGCTGCGTCGGTTCTTCGATGACGCGGCGCTGGCGGCGTTGTCCTCCCGCATCGACCCGCGGCGCGATCTCTGTCTCGATTATTATCCCCTGCCCGCGCCGGGCGAGCGCTTCCCGGTGGCCGATCCCTCCATGCAGCCCCGTCTGACGCCTCGCCCGCATGACGATGCGCGCTTCCTGCAGGGCCTGCTGGAGGGCATGGCGCGGATCGAGCGCGACGGCTATCGGCGGCTGGCGGAACTCGGCGCGCCCTATCCGGCGCGGGTGCTGAGCATGGGGGGCGGGGCGCGCAATCCGGCCTGGACGGCCATCCGCCAGCGCCTGCTCGGCGTGTCGGTGGAGTCGATGCCCGAGGCCCTCCCGGCCTGCGGTGCGGCACGCCTCGCCCTCAAGGGGGTGTCGGCATGACCGGCTTCCTGATCGGGCTGCGCGCACCCTGGACCGGCCTGCGCCAGATCGGGCAGCCGGGCTTGCGGCGTTACCTGCTGGCGCCGCTCGCCATTAACATCACCCTGTTCATCGCCGCCATGGCATGGATGCTCGACACGCTGGACGCCACCCTGCGCGACGGGCTGCCGGCGTGGGCGGCGGGGATCGTCTACCTCGCCCTGGCCTTCGCGCTCGGCCTGCTGACCCTGTGGGTCACCACCATGCTGGCCAACCTGCTGGCCTCGCCCTTCAACTACCGGCTGGCCATGCGGATGGAGGCCCTGCTAGGCAATCCGCCGCCGGATATCCAGAGCCCGCTGTGGAAAGAGGCCCTGCTGACCCTGCGCGGCGAAGGGCGGCGCCTGCTGCATCTCCTGTTCTGGGTCATCCTGCTGCTGGTGCTGGGCTTCGTGCCGCTGCTCAACCTGCTCGCGCCCATCGGCTGGCTGATGCTCGGGGCCTGGCTGATGGCGCTGCAGTACATGGACTATCCGCTCGGCCTGCGCGGCCATGGTTTCGCGGCGCAACGGGCGCTGCTGGGTGGCGGAAGGCTGGGCTTCAGCATGGGGTTTGGGCTGAGCGCGCAGCTGATGCACCTGCTGCCGGGCATCAATCTGCTGGCGATGCCGGCCAGCGTGGCCGGCGCCTGCCTTGGCTGGAACCGGCTGGGGCGGAGCCGGCCGGGGGGCGAGCAGGACGCTGCTCGAACCATGATCGGTGCAAGGAGCGATGTTCACATGACAAGCAGCAAGAAATCATGATTGAATGGGGGCATTAGTGATGAATCGCCACATAATCAACGTCATCGTACGCAGGAGGTTTACGCATGCCCCATGCCTTGCCGCTCGTCAAGATCAAGGGTGAGCCGGACGTCCTGCCCGCGGCGGGCATCGTGCTCGACCCGCACCTTGCCATCGATGGGCATGTCAGCTTGTTGCTCAGGCATGTATATGACGTCGATAGCGCCCTCGATTATCTCGGACATCGCATCCTTCTGCGCCCGCATGAGCTGCGGAGCCATGTGCAGCGCATCCTGTTGCTGGTCCGGAAGGAGGACGGGGCCTCGCTGTATGGCGCGCTGGTGGATCTTCTGATCGCCCTGCAGGACAAGGGGGTGGCCCTCAAGCTGCGCATGCTGGAGCATGCCCGGACCCTCCTGACCCAGACCTCGCTCGTCTTCCTCCGGCAACATCTGGAGAGCGGCCTGATGGCCTGCGATCCGACCCTGGCACGCGTGCGCAGCTCCCTGCTGCGCAAGGGTTACTGCGGCGACCAGCGATTGGTTCACCGCATCGGGGCGGCCACCACGGCCGAGCAGCGCTCCCCGCTGGATGAGGCGCATGAGCTGCTCGCCTACGGCCAGCTTGACCAGGCCCTCGAAACACTGGAGAACGCCCTCCTCATGGAGCCCGACCAGGCCGAGATCGTCGCCGAACTGCTGGATCTCTATGGCCGCATGGGCGAGCTTGAGCGGATGGAGTCCATGCGTGAGCAGATGATGATCAACTTTGGCCGGGTGCCGGAGTCCTGGTCCGTTAATCCGTCCCTCAAGGGTGTATCTCGCGCATGAAAGCCAGCACAGAACCCCTGAAGATCACGCTGCACGGCATGGACGAGCGTGCCGCGCGGATGTTCGCCATGTTTCTGGAGGGCCCCGCGCGCGGTCATTGCGAGATCGTGCCCGAGGGGCGGCAGGAGGCCGTGGTGGTCGACCTCGACGGCGTGGGCGCCGATCGTTTGTGGCTGGATGTTCGGCGGAAATTTTCCGGCCCCGCGCTGGTGCTGTCCGTACGGGAGAAGGTGCTGAGGCACAGCATCTGGGTGCGCAAGCCGGTTCAGGCCAGCGAATTCATCAGTGCCGTCGAACGATTGCGCACGGAGATGAATACGCTGGAGGTCCTGCACAAGGCCGAGCA
>SDAY01000116.1 GCA_006212015.1 Halothiobacillaceae bacterium | reverse complement strand
GCGGGGCCTCACCCCGCGACAATCCCCGCCTCGGCGAGGATGCGCTCCGCGCCCTGCGCGAGCAGCGCCTCGGCCACCCGAACGCCCAGGGCGCGGGCATCAAGGCGCGGGGCGCGGGCATCAAAGCGCAGCATCTGCGTGCCGTCGATGGAGCCGACCAGGCCGCGCAGCCAGAGCGTGTCGCCCTCCAGCACGGCATAGCCGCCGATCGGCACCTGGCAGCCACCGTTGAGGCGGGCGTTCATGGCGCGCTCGGCCATCACGCGGTCGAAGGTGTCCCTGCAGTTGAGCGGGGCGATCAGCGCCTCGATGGCCGGGTCGTTGACGCGGCATTCGATGCCCACCGCGCCCTGGCCGATGGCCGGCAGGCTGGTTTCAGGCGGCAGGCATGTGCGGATGCGGTCGGCGAAGCCGAGCCGCTTGAGGCCAGCGCTGGCGAGGATGATGGCGTCGAACTGGCCGTCGTCCAGCTTGGCCAGGCGCGAGTTGACATTGCCGCGCAGCATCTCGATCTTCAGGTGCGGATACCGTTCCAGCAACTGCATCTGGCGGCGCAGGCTGGAGGTGCCCACCGTGGCGCCATCCGGCAGGTCGTCCGGGCTGGCGTAGGTGTTGGAGACGAAGGCGTCGGTCGGATCCTCGCGTTCCATGATGACCGGCAGATGCAGGCCCTCCGGGAAGGCCATCGGCACGTCCTTCATCGAGTGCACGGCGATGTCCGCCTCGCCCGCCAGCATGCCGACCTCCAGCTCCTTGACGAACAGGCCCTTGCCGCCGATCTTGGAGAGGGGGCTGTCGAGCATCTGGTCGCCCTGGGTGGTGAGCCTGATGATCTCGATCCGGATATCCGGGTTGAGCAGGGTCAGGCGGCGGGCCACTTCTTCGGTCTGCCACATGGCGAGCGGGCTCTTGCGGGTGGCGATGCGGACGGTGTGCGGAACGGTCATGTCGGGATCGGGTATCAAGATTCGAGGAGGTCATCCTATGTCGGAGCGCATGTTCATGCCAAGAATCGCGGCGGTTGTCCTTGTCCTGTTCGGGCTGTTCGCGGCCCCGGTCGTTCATGCGGTCGAGGTGGCTGGCTCCGTCCATGGATCCAGCCCTTCGGGGAACGCAAAGCGCTCCAACGACGCTCCCGGCGTCGCTGTTCCCGCGCTGACCGACCTGCAGGCCGATCTGGCCGAGATGCGGCAGCGCAGGCTGCCGATGATCCTGCTGTTCCACACCCATGGCTGCGGCTACTGCCATTACGTGATGGAGGACCACCTCCGGCCGATGGTGCTCAGCGGGCAGTACACGAACCGCGCGCTGATCCGCCAGCTGGATGCGGGCCGGGTCGATCTGCGGGACGGTGACGGGCGGCTCGTCGAGGTCCGGGATGTCCTGCGACGCCACGCGGTGCGTTTCTTCCCCACCCTGCTGATCCTCGGGCCGGAGGGGCAGGTGCTGACTGAGCCGCTGGTCGGCGTGACCAACATCGACTTGTATGGCAGTCAGCTTGAGTCCGCCCTGCAAAAGGCCGAATCGCGCCTGCGTTAGTCGTCCCGTAGGAGCGGACCTCGGGCCGCGATGTTTGGCGACCATGCCGGGATGATCGCGGCCCAAGGTCCGCTCCTACACGTCGAGCCGGTCCACAGGCCGGTTATACTTGCCGCCATTCACACGCATTCCGGGAACACTGACATGAGCCTCGCCGACGACCTGAAGAACGCAGACACCCAGGACATGTGGGGTGGCCGCTTCACCGAGCCGGTGGATGCGTTCGTCAAGGCCTTCACCGCCTCGGTCACCTTCGATCAGCGCATGTACCGGCAGGACATTGCCGGCTCCAAGGCGCATGCGCGCATGCTGGCCAGGGTCGGCGTGCTCACGGCGGAGGAGTGCGAGCGCATCGTCAAGGGGCTGGACGAGATCCGGTTCGACATCGAGCGCGGCGATTTCGCCTGGTCGGTGGACCTGGAAGACGTGCACATGAACATCGAGGCGCGCCTGACCGAGCGCATCGGCGAGGCGGGCAAGAAGCTGCACACCGGCCGTTCGCGCAATGACCAGGTGGCGACCGACATGCGCCTCTACCTGCGCGACGAGATCGACGTCATCACCGGCCAGATCCGCGCCATGCAGAAGGCCCTGGTGGAGCTCGCCGAGCGCGAGGCGGACACCATCCTGCCGGGCTTCACCCACCTGCAGGTCGCCCAGCCGATCAGCTTCGGCCATCACATGCTGGCCTGGTTCGAGATGCTCGACCGCGACCACGACCGCCTGATGGGCTGCCGCAAGCGCGTCAACGTCATGCCGCTGGGTTCCGCCGCGCTGGCGGGCACCAGCTACCCGCTGGATCGTACCTACACCGCCGAGCTGCTCGGCTTCTCGCGGCCGAGCCGCAACTCGCTGGATGCCGTGTCCGACCGCGATTTCATCATCGAATTCCTCGCCGACGCCAGCCTGGTCATGGTCCACCTCTCGCGCATGGCGGAGGAGCTGATCCTCTGGTCCAGCGCGCAGTTCGGCTTTGTCGACCTGCCGGACCGCTTCTGCACCGGCAGCTCCATCATGCCGCAGAAGAAGAACCCGGACGTGCCGGAGCTGGTGCGCGGCAAGAGCGGCCGCGTGGTCGGCGCGCTCGTCAGCCTGCTGATGCTGATGAAGAGCCAGCCGCTGGCCTACAACAAGGACAATCAGGAAGACAAGGAGCCGCTGTTCGACGCGGTGGACACCCTGCGGGGCAGCCTGCGCGCCTTCACCGACATGCTGCCGCACCTGATCGTCGACCGCGAGCGCATGCGTGCCGCCGCCTTCCAGGGCTTCGCCACCGCGACTGACCTTGCCGACTATCTGGTGCGCAAGGGCCTGCCGTTCCGCGACGCGCACGAGGTGGTGGGCAAGGCCGTGCGCCTGGGGGTTGAGACCCGCCGCGACCTGTCCGAGATGGCGCTGGATGAACTCCAGCGGTTCGACGCGCGCATCGAGGCGGACGTGTTCGGGGTGCTGACCCTGGAGGGCTCGGTCGCCGCGCGCGACATCGAGGGCGGCACCGCGCCCAATCAGGTGCGCCGGCAGATCGCCGCCGCGCGGGAGCGCCTGGGCTTCTGATCCCTCGATGTGGGAGCGGACCTTGGGCCGCGACACGGTGAGATCGCGGCCCAAGGTCCGCTCCCACAACTTTTTTCGCCGTTGGCTCCAACGGGGGCTGTTGCTGCTGCTTGCCCTCTTCCTGCTGGTGCAGGGCTGGTATCTCGCCCACATCCTCGCCTGGCGCTGGCTGGAACCGTCCACCACGGCCTTCATGGGCGCTCGTCTTGCGGAATTGCGTGAAGACAACCCCAAGGCCGGTCTCCGTCAGCAATGGGTGGATTACCCCCGGATTTCCAACAACCTCAAGCGCGCCGTCATTGCCGCCGAGGATGCGAAATTCCTCGAACACGAGGGCTTCGACTGGGAGGGCATGCAGAACGCGCTGGAAAAAAACCTGCGCAAGGGGCGGGTGGTGGCGGGCGGTTCCACCATCAGCCAGCAACTGGCCAAGAATCTGTTTCTCTCCGGCGAAAAGTCCATCATCCGCAAGGGGCAGGAGGCGCTCATCACCCTGATGATCGAAGGCGTGCTGCCCAAGCGGCGCATTCTGGAGCTTTACCTGAACCTGATCGAATGGGGCGATGGCGTGTTCGGCGCCGAGGCGGCGGCGCGGCATTATTTCGGTGTGCCCGCCGCGCAGCTGACGCCGAGTCAGGCAGCCTGGATGGCGGGCATCGCGCCAAGCCCCCGCCATTACGACGGCGGCCCCGCCACGGCTGCGCTGCAAAGGCGCATCGAACGCATCCAGCGGGACATGTCGGCCGTGCGCGTGCCTTGAGCCGGCGGTGAGGGGCTACACTCGCTGCATGACCCCCCGGAAGGATCGTCGGCATGGGCGCTGAACCCGGCATCTTCATCAATATCGCGAGCTACCGCGACCGCTGGCTGTGGCCGACGGTGCGCGATGCGCTGGCCAAGGCGAGCCATCCCGGACGCCTGCACTTCGGCATCATCGACCAGTCCGAGCCCGAGCATTTCCCCGAACCGCGTGACGAGCCCTGGTGGCCGCGGGTGCGCTATCTGCGCGTGCCGCCCATCGACGCGCGCGGCCCCTGCTGGGCGCGCTACCTCGCCCAGGGCTATTACGCGGGCGAGGCGTTCTATCTCCAGATCGACTCGCACATGCTGTTCCAGCAGGACTGGGATGCGCGCCTGCTCGATGCCTGGCGGGCGGTGGCGGAGCGGACGCATGAGCGGGTGATCCTGACGACCTACCCGCAGGGCTTCCGCGTGCGGGACGGCCAGATCGTCACCGACCGGCCGTCGAATCGGCCGCTGGTGCTGCGCGTCAAGCCGGATGAGGCCCTGCAGCCCGAGCACCCCGTGTTGCACTTCCGCGCGGAGTGGGCGACGGGCGAGGCCGCCCTGCCGGGTTTCCATGTGGCGGGCGGCTGCCTGTTCAGCGCGGGGCGTCTGGTCGAGGAGGCGCCCTACGACCCGCGCCTGTACTTCCACGGCGAGGAGCAGAGCCTGGCGATCCGCGCCTGGACGCGCGGCTGGGACATCTGGCATCCGGCGGGCATGCCGATGTTCCACCTCTACAAGACGGCCGGCGCGCCCGAGGAGCCGCAGCACTGGAACGCCGAGCTGGACCGGCAGCGCGCGCAGCGCTGGTGGGTGCTGGACATGGCGGCGAAGGCGCGGATGAAGGCCCTGCTGTACGAGCGCACGCTGGACGGCCCGTTCGGGCTCGGTCAGGCGCGCACGCTGGAGGACTTCGCCCGCTTTTGCGGCATCGACTATCCGCGTCGGCGGATCATCCGGCGCCCGGCGGCGCGGGGGTGAGGGCGGGCATGGGCCAGCGCCCCCCTAAGGAAACGCTGAATAATTCAGCGTTTCCTGTCCGGGGCATGGATGCCCTGGCGCGAACAAGGACGTAAGTCCTTGATTCGCGGAGGCCGCCGCGAATTCATTTCGCGGTGAGCCGAGCTGAACAAATCCATGGATGGATTTGTTCAGCGCTTCCCTAAAGGGTGCTGAAAAACCTCTTCCTTGAGTTTTTCAGCCATACCAAGTCCGGTACATGCCCGGACCGGTATCCGCAAATCAATCACTTATGTGATCGACTTGTGTGCGGGCGACCCCGGCATGGAGAGCTGAGCGAAGCCGGGGAGCCGTGCGGTAGCCTGGAAGGCGTCAAGCCATTGTGCGGAGCGAAGCCACCGCGCAGGGCGCCCGCCCAGGTGGCGAAGGCCGAGCTGATGTTGGGGAGCGCGGGAAGGGACGTCCGCAGGGATGTCCCGCGCGTCACACAACACAGTGAGGACGAGACATCCATGTCCCGCCTGAGCAGGCTGCTGAAACAAGTATTTCAGCAGCCTGCTCAGGCGGGTGGGTCCGCCCCGGGCCGATGGGCTGGCGCGACCCTTGTATGCGCCGGGGTGGCGCTTCTTGGCTCCCCGGATTCCGCGTGCGCTTCATCCGGGCTGCTCGATGATGGACGATGCCTGGATGGCTTCACACGTTCCCCATGTAGGCGCGGGCGTGCTCGCGATATGAGGCGCAGGTCGCGAGCACGCTAACGCGAAGTTGGTGAAGCCCGCTCATGCGCCCCGCGATCCATCCAGCAGGCTGAGCCAGCGCTGGCGCAAGCTCTCCGGCAATCTCAAGGCCTCGAACAGCGGCTCCACGTGCTCCACGGCTGGCCGTTGCCAGTGTGTCCGTATGTCATCCCCCAGCGGCACGTCGCGGACGATGCCGGTCAAGCGGCGCGCCAGTCGCACGGTGTCTTCATGCTCCAGCATCAGCCTCTGCGCACGCGGCGCGCCACGGAATTTCTGCGCGCCGATGGCGTGCAGGTTCGCAAGAATCCCATCCAGACTGCCCCATTTGCGCAGCATGCGCGCGGCGGTGGTGCGGCCGATGCCGGGCACGCCGGGGATGTTGTCGACCGCGTCGCCGGTGATGGCGAGCAGGTCGGCGATCAGGGCGGGCGGCACGCCCCAGACGCGCTCCACGCCGCGCGCATCCAGCACCTCGGTGCGGCCGTGGTTCCACCAGCGGTCCTGGCCTTCGAGCAGCTGGGCGAGGTCCTTGTCGGCGGTGAGCAGGGTGACGGCGAGGCCTTCCGCGCGCAGGCGGTCGGCGAGGGTGCCGATCACGTCGTCGGCCTCGTAGCGGTCGGAGGTGTGCACCGGCAGGCCGACGCCCTCGGCGAAGGCGCGGCACAGCTCGAACTGCGGGCGCAGGTCCGCAGGCGGCGGCGGGCGGTGGGCCTTGTACGCGGGGTCGATGCCGCGCCGGTAGGGCTCGGCCTGCGGCACGTCGAAGGCGAGCACGACGCGATCCGTGCCGACGTCCTCCAGCACGCGCAGCAGGAACTCGGCGTAGCCATGCACGGCGTTGAGCGCGCGGCCCTGCGCGTCACGAAGCATGACCGGCGCGCCGTGCCAGGCGCGGTAGACGTAGATGTTGCTGTCGATCAGGTAGGCGCGTGGTTGCATGGCGTGTGTTGTAGGAGCGGACCTTGGGCCGCGATGGATGGGAATCGCGGCCCTGCGCGTCACGAAGCATGACCGGCGCGCCGTGCCAGGCGCGG
>SDAY01000115.1 GCA_006212015.1 Halothiobacillaceae bacterium | reverse complement strand
TGCAACTCGCAGCGGCTAAAGCGCACCAGACCGGTACTGCAACACCTGAGCAATCCAATCTGCTATCCGCTATCTGCGCCGGTGGTGAGACGGTGGCCGCGCTGGCCATGGGCATTATCGGCAAAGCTCGTGCAGTCGAACACATCATCGGGACGGCCCTCGGCATCAAGCGGCGGGCCGAAAAGGCTATTGAGGCCGCGACTACGCACGATGAGATTGCAGCAGCCATCCAGATGGCAACCGACGAATCAAAGGCGGCTTTTGCCGCCATTATGGGAGGGTAAGATGCGTAACGCGATTTTTGTATTGGCCTATTCACCGATCTGGCTTATGGGGTTGGCCATGCTCCCCCTAGCGGCCATGACGTGGCTCGCCTTCCGCGACCGGAAGTCGCTCAACGTGCTGATCGCTATCGACCAGCTCGGCAACGCGCTGGCGCTCGGTGATCCTGACGAAACCATCAGCAGCAGGGCAGGCAAATGCGCCCGCAAGGGTGGCAACCGCCCGTGCTACTGGCTATGCCGGATGCTGCACCTGGTCGATCCGGGCCACTGCGAGGGGTCTATCGAGGCCGACGAAGGCGACAGCGCCTGATCTTGGCCTCACGGTGCTGATGCCGGCACCACAGCCCACACACCCGCCGAGCGGGCAATAGGTCAACCGCTCCGGCGCGTGGCTTGATCACTCGTCCCTATGTGGCCCGACGTCATGGGCCATCAGCCGGCGCAGCGCGGCCTCCACGATCCCCGCCCGCGCCACCCCTGATGCCTCCGCATGGGAGGTCAGCCAGTCAAGCACGTCCGCCGGGAGGCGGGCGCTAAAGGTCCGCTTTCGGTCTCCTTCAGGCAGAGGCTTGCGCCCCTGCCCGCGTCCGGGGCCGCCGCGCCCCATCAGTAGATGATCCAGTCGTCTTCGGTCCCCGCCGTCGGGCTCCCGTACTCGTCGCCGGAGTTTTTGAACATGGTCATCAATGCATCCTTGGGCGTCTCGCCTGGCCAGAATCCAAAGCACAATCCCGCCCTGCTCTCGATGGCGAACCCCCGCTTCCAGCGCCATGTGGCGCGCAAATCCCATTCATCCGCACCCCAACTCTGCATGGCTGCAATCTCTGCGTCGCGCACGGTTTTATGCACACCCATAGAACAATCCTCACTGCCGTCAGCAGTGCGCCACACGTATCCACCGCCCTCCTCTTTGATGAGCTCGACGCGCACCCGACGGTGAGCCTTGTCGCTGGCGTCATCCTCGTTGTGGCAGATGGTCGCTACACGGATAGGTCTGGTGCTCATGATCTCATCCTCGTCTTTGGCGGCTTGGGCCAATCCCGCGCCGTTGAATACAGTATGCGCCAATCAACAATGGATGCAAGACACTTATCAAAATAATTTCACCAAGTCGATAACGGCCACAACACACCCGCCTAGTGCTGGTTTTTCGTCTTAAAACAGCCGCCGACGGTAAACCGCGCCCCTACACGGCGCGGCACGCGACCCGCTCGCCGCTCCTCCATAGGCTGGATGCATAGCCATCCAACCGGAGGAAACGGCCCATGCCAGCTGACTATCATCACGGCGTCCGCGTCATCGAGCTCACCGATGGCGCGCGCCCCATTCGCACCGTTGAAAGTGCCGTGATCGGCATCGTGGGCACCGCCCCGGACGCTGACCCGGCGGTGTTCCCGCTCAACACCCCCGTCCTGATCGCAGGCAGCCGCAGCAAGGCGGCCAAACTGGATACCGTGGGCACGCTGCGCGGCACGCTGCCGAAGGCCATGGACGCCATCTTCGACCAGATCGGCGCGATGATCGTGGTGGTGCGCGTCGAAGAGGGGGCGGGCGCCACCGATGCTGAGAAGCTGGCGGCCACCGTCTCCAACGTCATCGGCGGCGTGGACGGCACCACAGGTCAGCACAAGGGACTGCAAGCGATGCTGACCGCAAAGACCGTGCTCGGGATCAAACCGCGCATCCTCGGCGTGCCCGGCATTGACACCCAGGCCGTGGCGGCGGAGCTGATCGGCATCGCCGACAGCCTGCGGGCCTTCGCCTACGTGTCCGCCTACGGCGCCGAGACAGCCGAGGCTGCAGTGCTGTATCGCAAAAACTTCGGCAGCAAGCGCTGCATGGTCATCTGGCCCGATTTCGTGGGCTGGAACACATCCACCAACAGCAGCGACACCCTGCATGCCGTGGCCCGCGCCTTGGGCCTGCGCGCCAAGCTGGACAACGACATCGGCTGGCACAAGACGCTGTCAAACATCCCCGTGAATGGCGTGACCGGCATCAGCAAGGACGTGCCGTGGGATCTGCAAGACCCGAACACCGTCGCTGGCTATCTCAACGCCAACGAGGTCACCACGCTGATCCGCGAGTCCGGCTTTCGCTTCTGGGGCAGCCGCACCTGCTCCGCCGACCCGCTGTTCGCGTTCGAGTCCGCCACCCGCACCGGCGACATCCTGGCCGACACCATCGCCGAGGCGCACCTGTGGGCCATTGACAAGCCCATGTCCAAGACCCTGATCAAGGACATCCTTGATGGCGTCAACACCAAGTTCAGGCAGTTGAAGGCCCAGGGCTACATCGTGGACGGCACAGCGTGGGTCGATCCTGAGAAAAATGACCCGCTGAGCCTGGCCGCCGGCAAGCTCTACATCGACTACGACTACACCCCGGTCCCGCCGCTGGAGAATTTGATGTTCTACCAGCGCATCACCACCAATTATCTGAGCCAGCTGGTGGCATAAGGAGCAACTGAACATGGCCCTGCCCAAGACCATCAAGAACTTCAACATCTTCATCGACGGTTTCGGCTATACCGGGCGCGTCGAAGAAGTACAACTGCCCAAGCTCGCCCGCAAGATGGAGGAATACCGCGCCGGCGGCATGTCCGGCCCGGTCGACATCGACATGGGCCTCGAAAAACTCGAGGCCGAGATCACCATGGCCGAGATCAGCCGCGAACTGCTGCTGCAGTTCGGCGCATGCGGCGTGGATGGCGTGCTGATGCGCTTCCGTGGAGCGGCCGTGACCGACGACGGCAGCTGCGGCACCACCGCCATCGAGATCGTCATGCGCGGACGTTTCAAGGAGATCGACATGGGGTCCGTGAAGGGAGGCGACAAGACCAGCATGAAGCTGTCCGCAAGCCTCAGCCGCTACGAGTACCACGAGAACGACATCCCCCTGATCATCCTCGACCCGGTGAACATGGTGGAGATGGTCGGCGGCGTGGATCGACTGGCTGAGCAGCGCAATGCGCTGGGCGTGTGAGGTGAGCCATGAATAACGTGACCATTACCCTGAGCCATCCCATCCAGCGCGGCGAGAAGCTGATCGATGCCGTAACCCTGCGCAAGCCGAAGACTGGCGAGCTGCGCGGGCTCAAGCGGATGGACCTGCTGCAGCTGGATGAGACGCAGACTGCAGCGCTGCTCACCCGCATCAGCGAACCCGCGCTGACCGATGCCGACATCGCCGGCATGGACATCGAGGACAGCACCAAGCTGATGGTGGAGGTGCTGGCTTTTTTCACAGGCGCGCCATCCCCGAGTGCATCGATGATGTGATGGCCGAGCTCGCGGTGCTCTGCCACTGGTCGCCGCGAGACATGATCGACATGGATGTCGACGATCTGCTCGACTGGCACGCGCGCGTGATCGCCGTTCACAACCGCATCAACGGCGGCGAGTGAATAGCCCGATGATCAGCATGGGGATGCCGATGACGATGCCCGTCAGCACGTACATGAACACGGCCATGAAGATCACGGCTCCTGCGCCTTCCTGGCTGTCTGTCAGCCACGCAATCACAGGCACGGCTGGGAACAGCCAGAACGCCATCACGGTGGACAGCGCCTTCTTAAGCGGCGGCATGGCCGCGAAGTCTTCTGAGCTCGGCATGGTGACACCTACATGAGTTCGACAGCCCTGGCCTTGGGCCTGACCCTTTCATTCTACGACAAGCTGAGCGCGCCACTGAAGGCCGCGCGCGGCACGCTCAATAGTACCAGCAAGGCCGCGGGCGAGTTGCAGGAGCAACTCTCGGAGGCTGCTGGTCTGTCCAAGCAGCTGGCCCGCTTCGATGCGATGAAGCGGAAGACGCTTGAGTACAACGAAGCGATCGCCAAGGCCAAGCAGCGCGTGGCCGATCTTTCCGCGCAGATCGCATCATCCGAGAAGCCGAGCAAGAAAATGGAGTCTGCGCTCGGAGCGGCCAAGCGACAGCTTGAGCAGCTTTCCGAAGGCAGCTACCGGCATCGCGCGCGGATGCAGGAGATGCAGCAGACTCTCGAGAAGGGCGGTGTATCCACCAAGCGCCTCTCTGCGGAGCAGGCCCGGCTGCGCGGCGAGATGGACCAGCTGACCACATCGATCAAGCACCACAACGAAGCCGCCGCGCGCGCTGCGCAGGTGCGCGAGCGACTGAACAAGGCATCGACCATCGCGGCGGCTGGCGGAGCGGCCGCGGTTGGCGTCGGCATGGCCGCGCGCCCGCTGTTCGATAGCTCCGTCCGCGCCTTCGCCGAGCTGGAAAATGCCTCGGTCAGGCTGAAGTCATCCATGACCGACGCGACCGGGCAAATATCGCCGCTGTTCACGCAGATCGACGGGCTGGCCAAGGGCCTCGGCGCGGCCCTGCCAGGCACCACGCGCGATTTCTACGCCATGTTCGAGGTCATGCTGAACAGCGGTGTTGGCGCGCAGTCCATCATCGACGGCGTGGGCGAGTCCGCCGCCAAGCTGGCCGTGGTGCTGAACGTGAGCTATGACGAGGCGGCTAAGGCCGTCTCGCGCCTGAAGAACGCCACCGGCGTGGCAGACGGCGAAATGCTCGGCTTCCTGGACACGGTACAGCGCACCAAGAGCCTGGGCGTGGACCTGGGCGAAATGGAGTACGCCTTCAGCCGCTCCGCGGGCAAGCTCAAAGAGCTGAACATCCAGGGCCTCGGTGCCGCCAGCACCATGAGCGTGCTCTATGCATCATGGATTCGATCTGGTCTGTCCGGGGAAACCGTAGGCACCGGGTTCGCGTCCGCCCTGAACTCCATGCAGCAGCTCGCCTTTGGTACAAGCAAGAAGAGCGCCGAGGCGCGCGAGATGCTGCAAGGCCTCGGCATCCAGCTGCGCCTGTTCGATGGCAAGGGCAACTTCAAAGGCGTGGAGAACATGGTCAGCGAGCTGGACAAGCTCCGCACGCTCGACCCCGCCGACCTGAATCAGGTGCTCACGCAGATTTTCGGCACCGGCACAGACGCGCAGATGGTCGCCGCGCTGATCAAGGATGGGCGGGACGGGTTCGACAAGCTGACCTCCGAACTGAATGCAAAGGCCGGGCTGGCCGCCAAGGCTGACATGCAGACCGCCACGCTTGCCAACCTGTGGGAGGCCGTGAGCGGCACATGGGACAACCTCAAGGCCAAGCTGATCGGCAGCATCCAGACTGAACTCAAGGGCGCCATCGGCATGATCGGCCAGTTTCAGGGCTGGCTTGATGGGATCATGACCCGCTTTCCGGAGGCGACCAAGCACGCCGCCACGCTGCTGACCGCGCTGGCGATCTTCGCGCCCGTGGTCGGCGGTCTTGCAATCGGCATTGCAGGGCTGTTGCGTGTGATGGCCTTCGCCGGGCCCGGCTTCGCCGTCATGGCCACGGCAGGCCGCGCCGTAGGCGCAGCCATCATGTTCATCGGCCGTGCCCTGCTCATGAACCCCATCGGGCTGATCCTGACCGGCATTGCCACGGCGGCGTTCCTCGTGTGGCAGAACTGGGACACGGTGAAGGGATGGCTGGTCGGCGCGTGGGAGTGGATCAAGGGCGCGGCCGTGAGCATGGCCAACGGCATCAAATGGGCCTTCCTCAACATGACCCCCGTGGGCATGGTCATCCAGCACTGGGACCAGATCAAGACCACGGTCGGCGGGTTCGTGGACTACATCGCCGGGCTGCCGTCGCGCATGCTGGAGTACGGCAAAAACATTGCCAAAGGCCTTGCGGACGGGGTTAAGGGCGCGCTCGGCTCCGTCCGTGACAGCGTGGTCGGCATGGCCGATGGTTCGGTCGGTTGGGTGAAAGAAACGCTCGGCATCCACAGCCCGTCCAGAGTATTCGCCCAGCTGGGCGGCTACATATCCGAAGGCCTCGGCGTGGGCATCAGCGACAAGGCTCAGCTTGCCCTGCAGGCGGCTGGACGGCTTGGTGCGATGCTTCCAGGTGCGCTACCCACGGCGCTGGCCATGGGCGTCACCGCCGGGGCCGCCGTGGCATCGCCCGGTATGGCGGCCACTGGCGCGAACGCTGGCACCACCATCATCAACATCAGCGTGACCGCACCGGCGGGCACGGACGGCCAGGCGCTGGCCAAGCTGGTGGCGCACGAGATCGAGAAGATCCAGCGCGGCCAGACCGCCCGCGCCCGGGGCCGCCTGTATGACGAGGTCTGATCCATGAGCCATCCACTCGCCGTCCTTGGTCGTTTCGTGTTCGGATTGCGCACAGCACCCTTCGACCAGCTGCGCAGGTCCACCGCCCAGCGCATCGCCAGTAACAACCGCTTTGGCCAGATTGCCGCGCACCAGCACCTCGGGCCAGGGGATGAATCAATCACTCTCAGCGGCACCCTGA
>SDAY01000114.1 GCA_006212015.1 Halothiobacillaceae bacterium | reverse complement strand
TCGACGCCCACCGGGAAGATGACATGTCCCATCTTGGCCTGGTGGAGGATGACTACGCGTGGATCACCCGCGAGGCGCTCCGTCTGGCGGAACCGCATGCCTCCGGCCGCATCGTGTCCATGCTCGAGGGCGGCTACGCCCACAACGCCCTGGCCCGCAGCGTGCAGGCCCACCTCAAGGCCATGCTGGGCGACTGACGCGCACGCGCCCCCCAAGCAAGACACTGGGATGGCGCAAGCCACCGAGCACTCAAGCTTGTATCATTCCTGCCGATAAGTAGTGACAGAGCACATCAATAAGGACGCGTCCATGACCGTATTGTTCACGCCGGCCATCAGCCTGATGAATCGCCTTCGCGTGGGGCAGAAGTTTGGGCTCATCATGGTGCTGTTCACCCTACCGCTGCTGCTGCTGTCCTACGAACTGATCTCCGGCCTGAACAAGCAACAGGCCTTCCTGGATGGCGAGCGCGAAAAACTCGCCTACATCCAGGCCCTCCGCCCGCTGTTCGAGCACATTCCCAAGCATCGCGGCATGAGCGCCGCCTTCCTCAATGGCGATGCCTCGTTCCGGCCGAAGATCCTCGAGGAGCAGGCCGTCATCGACCAGGCCTGGAGCAGACTGGCCGGGCTGGCCGACAGCCCGGGCAGCACGTCCGAACTGACCGGCAAGATTGCCGAACAGCGCAGGACATGGAACGACCTGAAAGGCAGCCTGTTCCAGCTGACTCCCGCCGAAAGCTTCGGTCAGCAGACTGATCTGGTGACATCGATCCTGGAACTGGCCACGGATGCCGCGGGCAGTTCGCACTTCATGGTCGAAGGAGACCTGGACAGCGGCGTACTGATCAGGCTGATGGCGGAAACCCTGCCCAACCTGGCGGAAACGATGGGACAGGGGCGCGCCGTCGCCTCCGGCATTGCCGCCAAGGGCAGCGTATCACCGGCCAGTCTGTCCCAGCTGGTCAGCCGGGTGGATCGCATCAAACGCCTCGAGCGCATCACCCGGCACGCCATGGACAGGATCGAGAGGGGAAGCCCGCGGCTGCGCACGGAACTGGGGGCACTCGCCAGGCAGGCCTCCGGGGATGCCGGCGGCTACGCCACGTTCATGGAAACGCGCATCCTTGCCAAGGAAACCCTCGATCTCAAGGCCAGCGAGGTCTTCGAGATCAGCACCAAGGCCATCGGCAGCGTATTTGCCTTCTACGATGCCATGCTCGGCTCCATGGACCGGCTGCTGAAGGAAAATGTGGAGCAGGCCCGCTTCATGCACAGCCTCTACATGGCCGGCACGCTGCTGACCCTGCTGCTGATCGCCTACCTGTTCACGGGTTTCTACACGTCATTCGAGCGCTCGGTCGCCGCGCTGCGATCATCCACCATCAAGCTCGGCGATGGCCAGCTCGCCACGCAGGTCCACATCGATGCACGGGACGAGATGGGGGAGATCGCCGCCAGCCTCAACCTGATGGCCTCGGGCTTCCGCCAGCTGGTAGGCACGGCATCGATGATCACCGCACAGGTGGCCGCGGCCAGCGAGGAGCTCTCCGCGATCACCGCCGAGACGAACCGCGGCATCAAGCAGCAGCGCCAGGAAACCGAGATGCTCGCCGCAGCGATCAACGAAATGAGCGCCACCGCCCATGTGGCCGCCGACAACGCCAGCAGCGCGGCGGCCACCTCCAACCGGGCCCAGCAGACAGCGCAGCAGGGCAAGCGGGTCGTGGAGGAGGCAGTGCACGACTTCGATGAGCTGGCGCGGGATATTTCTACCGCGTCGGAAGTCATCCGCAAGCTCGAAGGCGACAGTCGCGAGATCGGCTCCGTGCTCGACGTGATTCGGGGCATCGCGGAACAGACCAACCTGCTTGCCCTCAACGCGGCCATCGAGGCGGCGCGCGCGGGCGAGCAGGGTCGCGGGTTTGCCGTGGTGGCGGACGAGGTGCGCACCCTGGCCAGCCGCACGCAATCCTCCACCGAGGCCATCCGCAACATGATCGAGCGACTGCAGGGCAATGCCCATCAGGCCGTGGAGGCCATGGTCAAGAGCACCCAGCGCGCGCATGAAAGCGTGGGCACGGTGACCGAAGCCGGAGCGGCGCTGGACTCCATCACCCAGGCCATCGAGAACGTCATCGGCCAGAACGAGCAGATCGCCCATGGCGCCCTCGAGCAGCGCAACGTGGCCGAGGACCTGAACAGGACGGTCAGCAGCATGTCCGGCATCAGCGAGCAGAATGCCTCCTCATCCGGCCAGATCACGGTGGCCTCTGCTGAACTTGCGAAGCTTGCGGAGGAATTGCGCGGATCGCTCTCGCGTTTCAGAACCTGAGACGCGCCCCCACCCCGTCCGGCATCTTCCTTCCGCCACAAACGACAAGGCCGCAGGCATCCAGCCCGCGGCCTTGTTCATTCCGACGTCCTGTCAGTATGTGGTCGGTTGAAGCAGCGCCGGTGCGCCAAACTCGACCAAATGGGCATTGGACTTGCCAAAGTATTCGCCCCAGAAGGTTTGCAGGCGACGCATGGTGTCCGGGTCACGGTAGCCATCCCGTTCGGCACGGGAACCCGTCGTGGAAGGTTTCAGCAACCCCGCGCCGAGGACATAGACCCTGGCGCCGCCGAAGTCGCCCACAAGGTCGCCACCACTGACCTTCTGCATCTCCTTGGCGGGATCGATCTTGGCGACGCTGTTCCTGGTGTAGAAGCTTGTGATCGATGAATTCTCCAGCGCATCGGTCACGAGAAACAGCACCTTGTTCTTTTCGGGGGCCTCCTTGATCGCCACGGACACCTGCTTCAAGGCCGAAAGGATGTCCGACTGGTTAAGCGAGTGGGTGGCGCCATTCATGGCGGACAGCGCCGCCTTGTCCATGAGCCCAAGCGCGTACTGCCCCTGCTGCTTCATGCAGGCATTGAAACCCGGCACCTTGCTCATGGGGACGTTGCCGGCCTGTTCCTCGGTCATCGGGCTTTCCACGAAACCCGTGTTCAGGACCTCGAGGTATCGCCCCTGGGAAAAGGCCGAGAACTGGCTAATCACGAATCGGCTGCCCGGCTGGACCATTCGGCGGATGTTGTTCCGCACGGACGCCTTCAAGCCATCGTCCAGTTCAACAGTCTGGTCGATCAGCACATAGAACAGCTTGTCGGCGGGGGCCGATTGCGTCGATAACTTGTGTGCCACATAGCAGCTTGGCACGTCGTTATCGAGGCCCGCATGGGCGCCCATGGGAAGGGCGAGGGCCACGCCAGCGGCCAGCGCGGCGAGTGTGTGGAGTGTGAAAGGGTTCATGCGGTAATCCAGTCGCAAGAGCGCCCGGCGTGGACCGGGCGGTGGGGCAGGGTTAGATCAGGTCGTCGAACTGGGACATCGCCAACTTCTTGCGTTCATCCTCGTCCTTCATCGAGGCCATGATGGAGCGAAGGTGAGTCTGCTGATCTGCATCCAGTGCCGCCAGAATGCCGACCAGACGGGCTTGGCGAGCATCGCGATCAGGCAGGGCCCGAATCTCGCGGGCCAGTGCATGAAGATCCGCAGCAGCAGCCCCGGCCGGGGGAAGGGTGGTTTCAACTGCGGGAGCCGGGGCGGCGACGCGCTGCTGCTCGCGGGCACGCAACTCTTGCGCCGCCTGCGGCGCGTTGTGGTGGTCGGCTTTGCGAAGGTGGTAATACTCGACGAAGCTGATGATCGGGGCACCGTGGCTGTAGTTCTCGTTCACGCGGGCATAGCGGGCACGCAGCTCGTCCAAACGTGATTGGGCGCGGGTCACGAACGGGGTCAGGTACGTGGCCAGATATTCTTCATACGTGGTGCAGCCTCGCGTGTCCTTGAACGCCTTGCTGCCGTTCTGGAAGAAGGCGTGCGTCATCGAGACGGCAAAACCCACGACCTGGACGATCAGGTAGAACATGGCCAGCAGAATGGCCGCCATCATGCCTTGGCCGAAGCGGCTAGCCACCACCTCCTCCGCAGCCCGTTCCCGGGTCTCGGCCTGTGCGTCCATGACAGACTGAGGCAGTTCAGTCATGCCTGGGAACATGGCGGAGCCGCCCCCATCGAGTCCTTCATTCTTGATGGTTTGTGCCTCAAGGGTGGTCTTCTCATTGATCTCGTAATAGCGGCCACCAAAGACGGTGCCCATGATCACCAGCAGGGTCAATGTGATGCCAATGGTCCACGAAAGGGTCCCGCGATACTTCTGCTTCTCCAGACGAGCGAAAAAGCGCACGGCCTGAGACCGTCCGTGATCAGCCCGCTGGTCGTGAGTGGTGCCATAGGCCATGCTGTCCCCGTGGCGATAGCCCTCCGGGATGGCCTCGCTGTCGAGCTGGCCAAGAATTTCACGGAAGGTCTTGCGCTCGAAGAAGGTCTTGCCCGCCATGTGGGTGAGGGCCAGCAGCGTGATGGCCAGCACGAAGGCCAACGCCATCGCCACGTAGATCGCTTGGTTGCTGGTGATGTGCTGGGAAACGTAGGGGGAGATGAAGAAGCCCGTGCCGATGGCTTCGCCCATGGTCAGCACGAACAGCACGGCCACGATGCCAAAACCCAACGGGCGAACGGACGCTTGACCAGTGACGCTGAGGTACACAAGCGCATTGTTGAACTCGCGCTCACTGAAGATGCCACTGATCTTGTCATAGTACGCAGAGCACAGCTCATGCTCCTGCGTCGGCATCCCTTCACGCCAGCCGGACGGGCTGTTCAGGTTGGTGGTGTTGCCTTTCAGGCGCTTGAGCTTGCCGATATGACCGAAGAGAGGGATCGGAAAGCTCACCAGGAAGTCGAAGAACGCCGCTTCGTGGGCGTGGCGCCACCAAATGAAGGCCAGCATCAGAAGAGCGCTGGCCATGCCCACCCAGCCCAATACGGGGATCTGGGAGAAGATACTGAGAAATTCAGTCACGTTGAGTCCTTACGCTTAACCGAGGGATTTGTAGGGAGACACGGCCTTGTGGGTCAGCCCTTTATCCGGATAGATCAGGGTGCCCTCGCCCGTGCCTGAGCGGGTCGGAACATACAGGTCCACGCATTGTGCCGGGCCATCCACGAAGACACGATAAAGCGTGGCCTTGGAGCCGCGATAGACGTTGACCGGAGCGTTCTTGGTCATGTGCCTGGCCGGTTTGTGCGGCTTGCCGTCAGTGATCTTGAAGAACTCCACGGTGACATTCGGCACCGGTGCGGTGACATCGGAAGGCACGTACACATGATCCAGCAGAACGAAGGCATTGCCTTGCTGCCCGCCCCACGGCTGGCCATAAAGCCCCGGCAAGGCATCACGCACCAACAACTCCTTGCCTGTGGCGAGGTTTTTGATACCCGTCGAATGACGTGGGCTGTCTCCGTGGCAGGAGCCGACCATGACCGGGGTATCCGCGTGGGCGGAGGAAATGATGCCGAGGAAAGAACCCTTGGCGGGAAGCATGCCGAGGTCGATGGTGTAGTCGCCTTGCAGCGGGCTTCCCCCGAAGGAAAGACCCATGGAAGCATCTTTCTTGGCCACGGCCTCCGGCTTGGGCGTAGCGGCAGGTGACGAGGCCGCGACCGGCGCGGGGGCTGAAGTCGCGGGCACGGCCACCTTGAAATGGGCCGGGTTCGCCGTGCGCTTGGCCGCGTAGACTTCAAGTGCCTTCTCGTCGGGCACGTCCACGATCTGCACACGGTTGTTGGCTTTGCGGGCGGTGCCCTGGGCCGAAGCGGACACCGCAGGCTGGGTATCGCCCGCACCCTGGTAGTTGATCTTGCTGGCAGGCACGCCCGCCTTGGCGAAAACCTCGGCCACGGCTCGCGCCCGATCATCGGACAGCTTGGCCAGCGTTTCGCCCTGGACCCCGTCCTGCTCGTCCGCGTGACCCACGATCAGGACGGTGCGGTTGGCGGCTTTGGCTTTCTGCTCGGCGGTGGCCGTCTTCGGGATCTTGGCGACCTGGTTCTCGGGTGTGTAGAGAACCGCAACTTCCTTGAGGTAGCTTTCGGCTGCAGGCGTGAGTTGCGCCGTGCCGGGCACGAAATCGCGGTCGGCGCCCTTGATCTGGACGTCCAGCCCCACGGCTTCCGCGCCCCCGGCGCCCTGACTGGGCGCAGCAGGCATGCCGAGGTTATCGGCCTTGAGTTGTGTGCTTTCCATGTCGAGGTTGTGCGTTTTGGCGATCTTCGAAAGCTCGCACGCCCGATGGTCCACCAGATGCCCGACGAGAGCGCCCACCGACAGGCCGGCAAAGAACCCAGCCACTGCGCCCTTGCCACCCTCGGTGGCGCCACCGATGGCCGCACCAAGCAATGCGCCGCCGATAGCACCCAAGTTCATGCTGTTGTCGGCGCAGGGGTCGGGATTGTTGAAGTTCTGATCGAACTCCTGCTTCACGCTGAGCGCCATGCCCATCGCGTCAGTCGGTGGATTGACCGCGCAACCGCTGGTCGAAGCGATAGCCGCCACGATGGCGGCGACAAGAACCTTACGTTTGTAGTCCTTCACGACCTTGCCCTTTTATGAGAATAAATCAGGACGGAACCGCCTATCGCTTAGCCGACCCACACCCGCGCGTTGCAGAACATGCGCATCCACGGGCCATCCTCGCCCCAGCCGTCCGGGCGCCAGCTGTGCTGCACGGCGCGGTACACGCGCTCGGGGTGCGGCATCATGAGGGTGAAGCGGC
>SDAY01000113.1 GCA_006212015.1 Halothiobacillaceae bacterium | reverse complement strand
AGAGCATAAAAAAACCCCGCCGGAGCGGGGTTTGCGGGGGGCGCCGGCAGGTTTCTGGATCAGAACTCGCCGTTGGCGCCCTTCTGCATCATGTTCCAGATGGTGTCGCGGACCTTGATGGCCTCGGTCTTGAACGGTTCCGGCATGTTCTTGCCGCCGTGGACGAACATGTCCATGTTCAGGCTGTACAGCCACAGCTCGCCGTTCTCGTCCTCGACCACGGAGATGCGGCAGGGCAGGTAGGCGGTGAAATACGGGCTGAAGTCGGCCGCCGAGCGCGCGGTCAGCGGGTTGCAGAACTGGTAGATATGCAGGTAGCGCTGCTTCACGCCACTGCGTGCTTCGATCTCTTTTGAAAGAGGCATCTGGCCGACATCCAGCAGGCCGGTGCCCAGCGAGGCGGACTTGAAGGCCTCGCCGATGTCATCCGTTGTAACGCCTTTCTTGACCTTCATGCGCCAAACGGTCGCGGCGCCCAGATCCCCGCCGCTATCGACGAAGCTGCTGTAGAGGTCCATGTAGGTGGGGATCGCCTCGGGGTCAAGGTTTTCCTTGATGGACAGGAAGCCGCAGCCGCTCAGGGAGAGGGCGGCGGTGGCCGCGATCAGCAGCTTGGCCAGTGATGGGGTCGTGGATTTCATCGGCGCGTTGTCCTCGGCGGTGGTTCGTGGACGGGAAGCCTGAAGGCTGCCCTGAATGACCAGTCTATAAGCCGATTCTTAATGAGTACAAACTAATTTAATTTTATATTCATAAAGGGCTTTGATCTAAAAAGTCCGCTGATGGCCCCATGAAAACCCCCGGCATTAGCGCATTAGCAATTACTTCTATGTATTTGGCATAAAAACTAATTGATTGGGCTTGTCCTACCCATGCGCTAGGCTAATGCGGTTCAAAACAACGACAGACCTACAGTGAGGCGTCCTCCCCATGATTCGTAACCTTCTCGCCCTGATCGGCATCGTCGCGCTGGCGGCCGGCGGTTTCATGTTCGCCAAGATGCCGGGCATGATGCAGCTGATGCCGGGCATGCTGAGCCCCGGCATGCAGCCGATCATCGAACTGATCAACAAGGATCCGGCCGGCATGATCGCCGCCGCCAAGAACCTGGCGCCGGGCGCCGCCGAGGAAACCGCCACCATGCTCGGCCGCTGGGTCGAGAGCAAGGGCGAGATCGCCTACACCACCACCTGGGAGCGCAAGGTCAAGGACGGCGTGACCCTGCAGGACATCAAGGACGCGCTGGCCTCCGTCGCCGCCGAGCGCAATATCAAGGCCGTGGGCGAGCTGCCGCTGGGTGAGGAGCTGACGGCCCGTGGCATCAAGTCCGGCACGCTCTACATCGCGTCCTACTGCAACCCGGAAACGGCGCGCAAGATGACCGACTTCGCCCCGCACATGGCGGGCTACCTGCCCTGCCGCATCGCGGTGGTCGAAAAGGCCGACGGCCTGTGGCTGTACACCCTCAACATGGACATGATGCTGAAGATGGGCCAGTCGCTGGAGAGCAATCCGGAGCTGAAGACCGCCGCCATGGGCGTGCGTGACACCATCTGGGAAATGATGGAGCGTGGCTCCAAGGGCGAGATTTGATTTGATGTCGGGCTGGGCCATCCATGGCCCAGCCCGACTCGCACCGCTGCGGCAAAGCGCGCCGCGGGCTCCGTGAATCCCTTGCGGGAATTCACGGGTGGTTCTTCCTGAACCACGCATCCAAGCTCATGCTCCACCTCAAGCCCGGCCCCGCGCCGGGCTTTTTGCTATCATCCCGCCACTTTTGCTTTCCCCGGCCCCGCCATGACCGATCTGAATGTTGAGAACAACGCCGCCGGGAGCGGCGTTGGGTCGCCGACAGGCGACACCCGCAGGGCTGTGACCATGGATGGTCAGAGCCGCGACAAGCGCCGCACCTTCGCCATCATCTCCCACCCTGACGCCGGCAAGACCACGCTGACCGAGAAGCTGCTGCTGTTCGGCGGCGCGATCCAGATGGCGGGCACGGTCAAGGGGCGCAAGGCCAGCCGCCACGCGACCTCCGACTGGATGGAGCTGGAAAAGCAGCGCGGCATCTCGGTGACCTCGTCGGTCATGCAGTTCCCGTTCAAGGGGCGCATCGTCAACCTGCTCGACACGCCGGGCCACGAGGACTTCTCCGAGGACACCTACCGCGTGCTGACGGCGGTGGATTCCGCCCTGATGGTGATCGACAGCGCCAAGGGCGTCGAGGATCGCACGGTCAAGCTGATGGAGGTCTGCCGCCTGCGCGACACGCCGATCATGACCTTCATCAACAAGCTCGACCGCGAGGGCCGCGAGCCGATGGAGCTGCTCGACGAGGTCGAGGACATCCTCAAGATCAAGTGCGCGCCCATCACCTGGCCGATCGGCATGGGCAAGGCCTTCAAGGGCGTCTATCACCTGTATGACAACCGCATCTTCGTGTTCGAGCCGCATGGCAAGGCCGAGTTTGAAGTCATCGACGGGCTGGATAACCCGAGGCTGGACGAGCTTTTGGGGATGCGCGTGGCCGAGTTCCGCGAGGAGATCGAACTGGTGCAGGGCGCAAGCCACGCCTTCGACCCTGCGGCCTACCGGCGCGGCGAACTGAGCCCGGTGTTCTTCGGCTCGGCCATGAACAACTTCGGCGTGCGCGAGCTGCTGGAATTCTTCGTCGAGCAGGCCCCCGGTCCGCAGCCGCGCGCCACCAGCACCCGCGTGGTGCGGCCGGACGAGGACAAGTTCAGCGGCTTCGTGTTCAAGATCCAGGCCAACATGGACCCGGCCCACCGCGACCGGGTGGCCTTCTTCCGCGTCTGCTCCGGCACGTTCAGCAAGGGCATGAAGGTGCGGCATGTGCGCCTGGGGCGCGAGATCAAGATCGCCGACGCGCTGACCTTCATGGCCAGCGAGCGCGAGCATGTCGAGGATGCCTTTCCCGGCGACATCATCGGCATCCACAATCACGGCACCATCCGCATCGGCGACACCTTCACCGAGGGTGAGAACTTCGCCTTCACCGGCATCCCCAACTTCGCCCCGGAACTGTTCCGCCGGGCCCAGCTGCGCGACCCGCTGAAGATGAAGCAGTTGCAGAAAGGCCTGATGCAGCTGTGCGAGGAGGGCGCGACCCAGCTGTATCGCCCGCTGATCAACAACGACATGATCCTGGGCGCGGTCGGCGTGCTCCAGTTCGACGTGGTCGCCCACCGCCTGAAGTCCGAATACAACGTGGATTGTTCGTTCGAGATGGTCAACGTCAACACCGCCCGCTGGGTGGAGTGCGATGACGAGAAGATGCTGGACGACTTCAGGAACAAGCATCAGGCCAACCTCGCGCTCGATCACGCAGGCGACCTGGTCTACATCGCCTCCACACGGGTCAACCTGCAGATGACCCGGGAGCGCTGGCCGGACATCCGCTTCCTCGCGACCCGCGAGCATGGGGATTATGTGACGGAGTGATCCCTGTAGGAGCGCGCTTGCTCATGCGAAGCGGGCGCAAGGCCGCGATGTGCTGCACGGATCGCGAGCAAGCTCGCTCCTATCGATCATTGGCGGTAAACCTCCTTGCGGTTGCCGATGCGCACAACGAGGATGCGCAAAGCCTCATCCTCGATGCTGGCAATGACGCGATAGTCGCCCACACGGTATTTCCAGAATGCGTCCAGCTTGGAACCTTTGAGCGCTTCGCCAATGCTGCGCGGGTCGTCCAGTGTCGATACGCGCTCGCGCAGGAAAGCCGTGATGCGCCTGGCGATGGTCTTGTCCAGCGCGGCCAAGTCCTTCCTGGCTTTGTCGTCGAACTCAATCCGCCAAGCCAAGATCGCGCTCCACTTCGTCCAACGTGTAGGTACGGCTTCGTCCTGCGCGAACGTCGATCAGGCGCTGCTCTGCGAGGTACAAATCTTCGAGGTCATCCAAGTGCTCAAGGATGGCCTCGCGGGCATAGAACGTTTTGGTGCGCCCTGTGGCCTGCGCCAGTGCTTCAAGGCGGTTTTCCACTTCGGCGGGTAGTCGGATGGCAAGCATTTTTAGCTCCTGATCTGAAGTTGTTATACAGGTATAGCACAACCGACCCCGGCATGGAGAGCTGAGCGAGGCCGGGGAGCCGTGCGGTAGCCTGGAGGGCGTCAAGCCATTGTGCGGAGCGAAGCCACCGCGCAGGGCGTCCGCCCAGGTGGCGAAGGCCGAGCTGATGTTGGGGAGCGCGGGAAGGGACGCCCGCAGGGATGTCCCGCGCGTCACCCAACACAGTGAGGACGAGCCGCCAAGGGTCAGGGGTGCTGCCGCATTCACCCCTTGCCCGGTGCCTCGAATTCCCGGACCACTGACCATCAATCCATGATCGAGCGCGGCAGCTCCCGGCTCAGTTTTTCCTTCAGGCGCTGGAAGTCGCTCGGCGCCACGTACTGCAGCATGTCCTTCTCCTTCGCGGCGAGCATGATGGCCAGGCCCTTGTCGGGATAGAACCAGTATTCGCGCCCCTCATCGATGGGCCTGCGCTCGGCGGGTTTGCCAAAGCGCTTTTCCAGCATGCCGGCATCGAACTGGACCGAGGTCGGGATGTAGGTGAGCGAGCGAACACGCCAATCCTGAATGGTGACGTAGTCCTGATCGCGAATGTCGAGCTTCCAGGAGCCGCTGGGTTGTGCCTTGGGGTTTTCGGCATGTTCGGCCAGCATCTTCAGCTGTTCTCCGCTGGCCTCCACCTCGGTGATCAGCAGCGCGTCGAGGAAGCCGAGCTGGATGCGGCCGTAGTACAGCTCCAGGCTCAGGCTGCCGTCGGCGGCCTTGAACAGGCTGACGTCGGCCTTCTGGTCCAGCGCCCGCTTGGCCTCCAGCAGCGTGCTCTGGCCCGGCACGATGCCGAACACGCGGCTGTGACCGTCCGGCAGGATCTCGATCTGCCAGGGCAAGTTTTGGGTCACGCTTGCGGGCGGTTCGCCTCCGCAGGCGGTCAGCAGGAGGGCCAGGGCGATGGAGGGGGCGGCGAGGGCGGGGCGTAGGGGCATGTCTGGCATCGGTCGTTCAAAGGATGGGCTATTGTAAGCCCAGCACACCGGAGCGTCGCATGTCCATGACCCATCGCAGCCTCTCGCCCGCCACCGCCTGGGCCCTGTACGACTGGGCCAACTCGGCCTTTGCCACCGTGGTCATGGCCGGCTTCTTCCCGCTGTTCTTCAAGCAGTACTGGGCGGCGGGCCTGCCGGCCGAGGAGAGCACCTTCTGGCTGGGGCTGGCCACCACGCTGGCGAGCGTGGCGCTGATCCTGATGGCGCCGGTGATCGGCGGGCTGGCCGATGCCATGGGCTGGCGCAAGCGCATCCTGCTCCACTTCAGCCTGCTCGGGATCGGCGCGACCATCCTGCTGTGGCGGATCCCGCAGGGCGAGTGGGTCTGGGCGCTGGGGCTGTACGGTCTCGCCAGCCTGGCCTTCATGGCCTCCAACATCGCCTATGACGCGTTGCTGCCGGCCGTGGCGCGGCCCGAGCAGCTGGCCTCGGTGTCCTCGCGCGGCTTCGCGCTCGGCTATCTGGGGGGCGGGGTGATGTTCGCCTTCTGCGTGGGCATGACCCTTTGGCCGGACGGGTTCGGGCTGGCGGACGCGGCCGAGGCGGTCAGCCTCAGCTTCCTGCTGACCGGCCTGTGGTGGCTGCTGTTCAGCCTGCCCCTGATGCGGCATGTGCGCGAGGACGGCCCCGCCACGCCGCCGCCCTGGCGGCAGGCGGTGCGTGGCGGCATGGGCCAGTGGCGCGCCAGCCTGCGTCACATGCGCGCCGAACCGCGCGCGCTGACCTTCCTGCTCGCCTACTGGCTGTACATCGACGGCGTGGACACCATCATCCGCATGGCGGTCGATTACGGACTGTCCATCGGCCTGCCCTCGGACGGGCTGATCATCGCCCTGCTCATCGTCCAGTTCGTCGGCTTCCCGGCCACCGTGCTCTATGGCCGCATGGCGGAGCGCATCGGCATCGCCCGGTCGATCTTCGCGGGGCTGGCGGTCTATGTGCTGATCGTGTTCTGGGCAGCGCAGATGGACAGCACGCTGGAATTCTATGTGCTGGCGGTCGGCGTGGGGCTGGTGCAGGGCGGGGTGCAGGCCATGAGCCGCGCCTATTTCGCCCAGCTCATCCCGGCGGGGCGCGAGGCGGAATTCTTCGCCTTCTACAACATGCTCGGCAAGTTCGCCGCCCTGTTCGGGCCGATCCTGGTCGGCGGCCTGACCCTCGTGAGCGGTGATCACCGCATCGGCATGCTGGCCGTGCTGCCGCTGTTCGCGGGCGGGGCGTGGCTGCTTTGGCGGGCGGAGACCCGTCGCCATGGGAAATGACGGATGCTCTGGGAGTCATGGCGGAGCCTGACCACGCCCCGCGCCCGCCGGGCCGAGCTCCTGCACCCGTCCATTGCCATGCCGGGGCGGGCAGAAAGTCATGGCCTGATCAGCGACGTGATGTGGAGGATCGAAAACCCGCGCACGGGCGAGCGCGAGGCACCCGACGGGTCAATGCCGTGAGCGCATGGATGGGAAAGGGGGAAAAATGGTGTCCCCGACTGGATTCGAACCAGTGGCCTTCCCCTTAGGAGGGGGACGCTCTATCCAGCTGAGCTACGGGGACGTGGCGCGCATTCTAGCATGCCCACCCATTCCCGAAAGCTTGGGGTAAG
>SDAY01000022.1 GCA_006212015.1 Halothiobacillaceae bacterium | reverse complement strand
CCTCTGAGTTCGCCGCATCGCTCGGCCTAACCGTCGGTATCCAACTGAACAGGCAGGAAAGAAGTCCGGCTGAACGTTGTTAGAAACCCGCCGGGTGGCGGGTTTCAAGCTCATCATTCTGCAACGGCTTCAGATCAGTCGCAGCGGCCCATGCCGGTGATGAAGTAGCCGGAATCGACGTAGATGTTCTCGCCGGTGATGCCGCGCGCGAGCGGGGAGCCGAGGAAGGCGGCGGTGTTGCCGACGTCGTCGATGGTGACGTTGCGGCGCAGCGGGGCGTTCTTTTCGACATAGTCGAGGAACATCTTGAACTCGCCGATGCCGGCGGCGGCCAGGGTCTTGATCGGGCCGGCGGAGATGGAGTTCACGCGGATGTTGTCCGCGCCAAGGCTTGCGGCCATGTAGCGCACGCTGGCTTCCAGGCTGGCCTTGGCCACGCCCATGACGTTGTAGTTGGGCATGGCGCGTTCGGCGCCAAGGTAGGAGAGGGTGAGGATGGAGGCGTCCTCGCGGTTCTTCATCATCGGGCGCAGCACCTTGGCCAGGCCGGTCAGGCTCCAGGCGCTGATGTCGTGGGCGGTGATGAACCCTTCGCGGGTGGTGTTGTCAACATAGTCACCCGCCAGTTGCTCCTTCGGGGCGAAGGCGACGGCGTGGACGAGGATGTCGAAGCCGTCCCAGTGCTGGGCGAGCAGGCCGGGCAGGGCGTTCATCTGCTCATCGACGCTGACATCGAGCGGCAGGGTGATGCTGGAGCCGAACTCGGCGGCGTACTTCTCGATGCGCTCCTTGAAGCGGTCGCTCACATAGGTGAGCGCCAGTTCGGCGCCTTGCTGGTGCATCGCGTTGGCGATGCCGTAGGCGATGGAACGCTCGTTGGCGATACCGATGATCAGGGCGCGTTTACCGGCGAGAAAGCCCATGCTGTCACTCCTCAGTCTGTGATTTAATCCGACGCATGATAGCACCTGCCTTCCGCTTTATGGCCGTCCTCGGCCTGCTGTTCGCCGTGATGGCCGCGCCGGCCCATGCCGCGCCCGCCCTGGCGCTGGGCTACGCGCCCGCCTATCCGGCGGACTTCAGTCATTTCAAGTATGTGAACCCGGACGCACCCAAGGGCGGCGAGTTGTTGATGTCGGCCTTTGGCAGCTTCGATTCGCTCAATCCCTTCCTGCTCAAGGGGCTGGCGGCCGCGGGGCTGGGCCAACTGGTGTTCGAGACCCTGCTGGAGAAGAGCCTGGACGAGCCGTTTTCGATGTATGGACTGCTGGCCGAGGATGTCTCGCTGGCGCCGGACGGCCTGTCCGTGACCTTCCGCCTGCGGCCCCAGGCGCGCTTCTCGGACGGCGGGCCGGTGCGTGCGGCGGACGTGAAGTTCTCCTTCGACACCCTGCGTTCGGACAAGGCCCACCCGATGTACCGCTTCTACTGGGCGGATGTCGATCATGCCGAGGTCATCGACGAACTCACCGTGCGCTTCGTGTTCAAGCGCGCCAACCCGGAGCTGCACCTGATCCTGGGCGAGATGCCGGTGCTGTCGCGGCAATGGGTGGGCGATCGCGCCTTCGATGCGCTCGCCCGCGTCGCCCCCGTCGGCAGCGGTCCCTATGTGGTGGAGGGCTTCGACTGGGGCAAGCAGGTCCGCTACCGCAAGAACCCGGACTACTGGGCGCAGGGCCTGCCGGTGCGGCGCGGCATGTACAACTTCGAGCGCATCGACTTCAAGTATTACAAGGACCGCACCGTGTCGCTGGAGGCGTTCAAGGCGGGCGAGTTCGAGTTCTTCTACGAGAATCACTCCAAGCGCTGGGCGCGCGACCACGAGGGGCCGCGCTATGCGAGCGGGGAGATCAAAAAAATCGCCATTCCGCACCGCAACAACGCGGGCATGCAGGGCGTGGTGTTCAACACCCGCCGCGCCCCGTTCAGCGATCGCCGCGTGCGCGAGGCGCTGGGCCTGGCGATGGATTTCGAGTGGTCGAACCGCAACCTGTTCTACGGCCAGTACACCCGCTGCGACAGTTATTTCAGCAACAGCGAGCTCGCGGCCAGGGGCCTGCCGGATGCGGCGCAGCTTGAGCTGCTGGAGCCGTTCCGCGACCGGCTTCCGCCCGAGGTGTTCACCAAGGCCTTCCAGCCGCCATCCTCGCCGGATGCCACCGCGCTGCGCGACAACCTGCTCAAGGCCAAGCGCCTGCTGGACGCGGCGGGCTGGCATGTGAAGGACGGCGTGCTTGTCAACGGGCAGGGCCGGCCGTTCGAGTTCGAGATCCTGCTCGGCCAGAAGGGCTTCGAGCGGATCATGGCGCCCTATGTCTACAACCTGAGGAAGCTCGGCATCCGGGCCGGCTATCGCACCATCGACGCCGCGCTCTACCAGCGCCGGGTGGACACCTTTGATTTCGATGCGGTGATCGAGGTGTTCGGCGCCTCGCAGTCGCCCGGCAATGAGTTGTTCAACATGTTCCATTCATCCAGCGCGGACCGGGAAGGGTCGAACAACGCGATGGGGGCCAAGGATCCCGTGGTGGACGCGCTGGTCGAGACGATCGTCTACGCGAAGGACCGCGCCAGCCTAGTGGACGCCACCCGCGCGCTTGACCGCGTGCTGCTGTGGAACCACTACCTCGTGCCCAACTGGTACATCGCCAGCCATCGCATGGCCTACTGGGACACGTTCGCCTGGCCGGATACCCTGCCGCTCTATTTCGAGGCCGAATCCTGGGTGCTGAAGACCTGGTGGCGCAAACCATGACCGAGATCGACCACCCTCCCTGCCTGAGCTGCGGCGCCTGCTGCTCCACCTTCCGGGTCAGCTTCTACTGGACGGAGTCCGAGCCGGCGGCGGGCGGCTGCGTGCCGCCGGAGCTGACCGAGAAGCTCAACGACTTCCGTGCCGTGATGAAGGGCACCAACCGCCCCCAGCCGCGCTGCGTGGCCCTGCAGGGCGAGGTGGGGGGCTTCACGCCCTGCGCCATCTACGCGAACCGTCCCTCGCCCTGCCGCGAGTTCCTGATGGCGCTGGACGACCCGGAGCCGGATTCGGCCTGCGACCGCGCGCGCGAGCGCTGGGGCTTGCCGCGCCTGAAGCCGATGCCGGAGCCGCAGAAACCGAGTGAGGTGGTTTGATGAAACTCTATCGACTGGTCCTTTTATTGCCCTTGGTGCTTGCCGCTTGCGCGCCACAGACGGTGCTGGTCAAGCGCTATGTTCCGCCCGCGGAACCCACCGGCCAGACCTGCCTGCAGACCTGCGAGGCGCAGCTTGCCGCCTGCCAGTCCCGCTGCAAGGCCGAGCGCGATGCCTGCGAGGCCCAGGCCGAAGGCCGCGCCCGCGAAACGCTTCCCGCCGCGCTGGATGCCTATGCCGCCGCCATGGAGCGGTATCGAACCGACATGCTGTTCTGGCGCCTGAATCATTGGCAGACCGGGGTCTACTTCGGGCATGGGCGTCCCCGCTGGGGCGTGGGCTGGTTCATGCATGACTACGATCCGCCGCCAGAGCTGCCGCCGGGGCCACCCACGCTGGCGATGGAAATGGCACGGGCGCTGCGGGCCTGTCGCAAGGACTGTGGCTGCCAGCCGCCCTATGAGGCCTGCTTCCTGCGCTGCGGCGGTCGCATTGTCGAGGAACAGCGCCCGCCCCAATCGCCTGGGGAGTCACAAACCCCATGATGTACGCAAGGATGATGGTCCTGTTTGCCTTGAGCCTTGGCCTTGCCGCCTGTGCCGGGCCGCGTTGGCAGACGGTCTATCAGTACGAGCCGCCGACGGGGCAGGGGGCGGAGGCCTGCGCCCAGCGTTGCGTGAAAGACCAGCAGGCGTGCCGCTTCGATTGTGAAGACAGGCACCAGCACTGCCTGAACCGGGCGGAGTTGGCCGCACGCGATGGCTTCGACTTGATGATGGATCAGTATGATCGCGAATTGCACATGTATTACGTCGAACAGGCGATGTACGAGGCTGAATGGGATCGCTACCAGCATCGATTCGCTCATCTGAAGCGTGATCGTTCGTTGTATGAATCGCGCTGCAAGAACGACGACCGCGACCGCACGGCCTGCGAGCTGGCCGAGCAGGCGCGCAGGGAGCTCAGGCATCTGGAACACCATCGTCCCCATGCTCCCTCGCGCCCCTACCCGCCGAGCCTGGTTGACGAGATCGCCGAGGCCCAGTCCCGCTGCTCGCGCGACTGCGGCTGCATCCAGACCTACAACGCCTGCTATGCTGCCTGCGGCGGCCGCGTGATCCCCCAGCAGCGCTGCATCGACAACTGCCCGGACGATGTGAAGCAGTTCGAGCCGGTCATGCCATGATCGGGCCGAACCGCCCGATCCAGCCTCATCGCGACGGCCTCGGGCCCGTGGCGATCCAGGCGCCGGCGCTGATCCCGGCGTCGTGGATGGCCGCGCCGCTTTGCGGCTCGCAATGACGGTACTGCAAGGTTTTCAATGGCCCACTACATCCTCAAACGCCTGTTGCTGATGATCCCGACCCTGTTCGGGGTGCTGCTCATCACCTTCGCGGTCACCCAGTTCGTGCCGGGCGGGCCGGTCGAGCAGCTCGTGCATCAGCTCCAGCATGGCGGGCGCGAGGGCGGCGAGGCCAGCATGGGCGCCGAGGGCATGTACCGCGGCGCGCAGGGGCTGGACGAGGAACGGCTGGCGGAGATCCGCGCCTTCTACGGCTTCGACAAGCCGGCGCACGAGCGCTTCCTGGACATGATTGGCAACTACCTGAGCTTCGATCTGGGTGAGAGCTACTTCCAGCATCAGAGTGTGCTGGGATTGATGGGCGACAAGCTGCCCGTGTCCATCAGCCTGGGCATGTGGACCTTCCTGCTCACCTACCTCATCAGCGTGCCGCTCGGCGTGCGCAAGGCGGTGCGCGATGGCACGCCGTTCGATGTCTGGACCACCACCCTGCTGCTGGTCGGCTACGCCATCCCGGGCTTCGTGCTCGGCCTGTTCCTGCTGGTGCTGTTCGGCGGCGGAAGCTTCTGGGACCTGTTCCCGCTGCGCGGGCTGGTGTCGGATCACTGGGCGGACCTGTCCTGGCCCGCGCGCATCGTTGATTACCTCTGGCACATGGTGCTGCCGGTCACGGCGATGGTGGTCGGCAACTTCGCCGTGATGACCCTGCTGACCAAGAACAGCTTTCTCGAGGAGATCCGCAAGCAGTATGTGCTGACCGCGCGCGCCAAGGGCCTGTCGGAAAACCAGGTGCTGTACGGCCATGTGTTCCGCAACGCGGTCATCCCTCTGGTGACCGGCTTTCCTGCCGCCTTCATCGGCGCCTTCTTCACCGGCAGCCTGCTGATCGAAACCCTGTTCTCGCTCGACGGCCTGGGGCTTTTGTCCTACGAGGCGGTGCTGCAGCGCGATTATCCGGTGGTGCTCGGCACGCTCTACATCTACACCCTGCTCGGGCTGGTGGCGAAGCTCTTGACCGATCTCAGCTATGCCATGGTCGACCCGCGCATCCAGTTCGGCGCGGTGGGTCGGTGATATGACCACGGCAAGCCTGAACCTCACCCCCGGCCGTCGCGCCGAGCGCCCCTCCCCCACAGGGGGCGTCGGCCAGGGATGGCCGAAGGGTGCGAGGCCAGGACGAGCATGGCAACGCTTTCGCGCCAACCCTCGCGCGTGGTGGAGCCTGTGGATCTTCGTCGCCCTGTTCGGCCTGAGCCTGATGGCGGAACTGATCGCCAACGACAAGCCGCTGCTGGTCAGCTACCAGGGCGAGCTGCATGTCCCCGTCCTCAAGACCTATCCCGAAACGGCCTTCGGCGGCGAGTTCGAGACCGAGGCCGACTACCATGACCCCTTCGTCACCCAGCGCCTGAGCGAAGGCGACAACTGGATGCTGCGCGCGCCCATCCCCTACGGCTACAACAGCATCAACTACTACGCCGCCCACCCCAACCCGGCGCCGCCGGATGGCCAGCACTGGCTCGGCACCGACGACCGGGGGCGCGATGTGCTGGCCCGCCTGATCTATGGCTTCCGCCTCTCCGTGCTGTTCGGCCTTGCCCTGACCGTGGTGGGCGTGAGCATCGGCCTGCTGACCGGGGCCCTGCAGGGCTATCTTGGCGGGCGCTTCGATCTCGCCTTCCAGCGCTTCATCGAGGTCTGGGGCTCGATGCCGGAGCTCTACCTGCTGATCATCTTCAGCTCCATCTTCACCCCGACCATCTGGCTGCTGCTGATCCTGCTCTCGCTGTTCGGCTGGATGGGCCTGTCCGACTATGTGCGCGCCGAGTTCCTGCGCGGCCGCAACCTGGAGTATGTCACCGCCGCGCGGGCGCTGGGGGTGTCCGATGCGGCGATCATGTGGCGGCACCTGCTGCCGAACGCCATGACCCCGGTGCTGACCTTCCTGCCGTTCCGCCTCTCCGGCGCCATCCTCGCCCTGACCAGCCTCGACTTCCTTGGTCTCGGCGTGCCGCCGTCCACCCCGAGCCTCGGCGAGATCCTCTCGCAGGGCAAGGAGAACATCGAGGCCTGGTGGCTCTCGATCTCCGCCTTTGGCGTGCTGGTCGGGCTGCTGGTGCTGCTGATCTTCATCGGCGAGGGCCTGCGCGAGGGCTTCGATACCCGCAAGGGTTGAGAGCCCGTGAATCCGAGCTTCCTGCCGCGATCAAGGCAGTATGGAGGTCACCTCGAAAAACCTGGTATTCGTCATTGCGAGCGAAGCGAAGCAATCCATAACGCGCTGTTCTGCCAAGGCTTGCATGGATCACTGTGCCGCTTCGCGGCTCGCGATGACGGTTTTTCGAGGCGCCCTATGGATATTCACCATGGCTTATCAGGCGGCTGAAATACATGTTTCAGCCGCCTGATAAGGCGGGACATGGATGTCCCGCACGCAAGTCGATTACATAAGTGATTGATTTGTGGATACCGGTCCGGGCACGTACCGGACCCGGTATCGCTGAAAAACTCAAGGAAGAGGTTTTTCAGCGCCCTGCTATGGCTGCGTCTGCCGTAAGCCATGGTTCAAGGCCTCGGATGAGGCCTTGGATGGACACGGGTAGGGAGCAGGTCTGAAGGGCGTCTTCAGACCTTGAACTGACTCACCAGCGACTGCAGCCGCGTACCGAGACGGGCCAGTTCATCGCTGGCGATGGCGGTCTGGCGGGAGCCTTCGGCGGTGCGCTCCACCTGATGGCTGATGTTGGCCAGGTTGCGGTTGATCTCCTCGGCCACCTCGCCCTGCTGCTCGGCGGCGTGGGCGATGTCCCGGTTCATGCCCGCGATCTGGCCCGTAGCCGCGGTGATGGCCTCCAGTGCCTCACCCGCGCGGCCCGCGCGTTCCACGCTCATGCGCGCCTGGGCCTGGCTGAGCTGCATGCTGTCCGCCGCACTGCGGGCGCCGTTCTGCAGGGTCTCGATCATCTGGCGGATTTCCTCGGTCGATGCCTGGGTCTTGCTGGCCAGGGTGCGGACCTCGTCCGCCACCACGGCAAAGCCGCGCCCCTGTTCACCCGCGCGGGCGGCCTCGATGGCGGCGTTGAGCGCCAGCAGGTTGGTCTGCTCGGCAATCGAGCGGATGACCTCCACCACGGAGCCGACGCGCACGCTGTCCTGCTCCAGCTGGTGCATGACCTCCACCATGCGCTCGACCTGATGGGCAAGCTCGTCGATGGTGCCGATGGTCTCGAGCACCGCCTTGCTGCCGTCGCGAGTCCGGTCATTGGTGTGCGCGGCCGCGTGGGCCGCCTCGGAGGCATTCTGCGCCACCTGCTGGATGGTGGCGGTCATCTCGGTCATGGCGGTCGCAAGCATGCCGATTTCATGCGACTCGTTTTCCACGATGGCCTGGGTGTTCCGGGTGATGGCGGACAATTCCTCGGCCGCCGAGGCCAGCTGGACGGTGGACTGGGCCACCTCGTTGACGGTGCTGTGCACCTTGCTGACATGCAGGTTGAAGCCCTTCGCCAGCAACTGGTTCTCGTGGCCCTTGTGCTCGGGCAGGCGGTGGGTCAGGTCACCATCGATCTGGGCCATGAAGCGGGCGCTGGCGGCGATCGGCTGGCCCAGGCTGCGGCCGTTGAAAAAGGCCACGATACCGCCCAGCAGCAGCATGAGGGCGCCGATGCCCAGCAGCTGTGCGGTCGATGTCTGCATGGCGCTCAAGGCGACGGAGCGATCCACCGCCAGTTCCACCAGGGCTACGGGTTCGCCGTTGATGCCGGTCAGGGTTTTGGCTTCGATGACATAGGGTTTGTCTTGCAGGGTCGTGCGCACGAGCAGGTCTTGTCCGGCCAGAACCTTTTTCAGGCTGGCCTCGTCCAGAAAAGCGCCCTCGCCCAGGGTCGACGCCAGCCGTTTGAGCGAACCATGGGTGACGACATGCATGGCCATCTGCACGCCGTAGCGCGTGCTGAACTCCCGCACGAACGGTTCGCCCAGGTCGGCGCCGAACTCGACGCTGCCGACATGGCGGTCGCCCACGAAGACCGGCGCCAGGCCACGAATGCCGATGCCGAAGACGCCGCTTTCGATGGCAAAGAGGGATTGTTTGGTCTGGTTGGTCTTGACCACCGAGGGGCGGAGGGACGATAGATCATCACCGAACTTTTCCGGCTTGTGCAGGCGCAGGAAGGAGGTGGCGGGCGGCAGGTGGAACTGCATCTGGCTCAGATCCTCGCTTTCCTTGATCCTTTGGTAAGCGGTCTGGGTGAAGCGCAGCAGATCCTCGCGGCGACCTTCGGCCAGCATCGCGCCGACGCCGGGGGTCAGGGCGGTCTGCTCGGCGAGTGCCTGGGCAACATGTCCGCGCGCCTTGATTTTCGCATCCAGGCTCAGGAAGACTTGCTTGAGGATCTCGCGCTCCTGTTGCTCGGTCGTCTCCTGGAACTGCTGGTACAGGAACGGCATGGGGGCCGTGATGGCCAGCAGGAGGATGGCGATGGTGCCGATGGCGATGCGTTGCGAGATGGCCAGGCGACTGAAGGCGTCGAACATGATGAAGCTCCTGTATCCATAAAAAATCCGGATGTCTCGATCAATGTAGGCGTTTTTACGGCAGCCTGCTGGAAAACTTGAGCCGTTATGCTCACTCCGCGCGCAGGGCCTCGATCGGGTCGAGCTTGCTGGCCTTGTAGGCGGGCCACGCCCCGGCGATCAGGCCGATGAGGATGGCCAGGGTTTCGGCAACCGCCAGATAATCCAGCCGCAGGGTGAAGGGCAGGGCGGGGATGGCGAGGTGCAGGGCGCCCAGTCCCGCCAGCCCGAGCGCCACGCCGAGCAGGCCGCCGAGCGCGCCGAGGATGGCGGCCTCGCCCAGGAACAGGCGCAAGACCAGCCCGGACGGTGCGCCCAGGGCGGTCAGCAGGCCGATCTCCGCGCGTCGTTCCGCCACCGCGATGCTCATCAGGGTGAGAATGCCGATGCCGCCGGTGAACAGGGCGATGCCGCCCAGTGCCCCGACCGCGAAGGTCAGGATGTTGAGCACGTTGTTGAGCGACTCCAGCATCTGGTCCTGCGACTGGACGGTGAAGTCCTCCGAACCATGTCGCTCGGTCAGGCGCCGGGAGAGGCGCTTGATCACCGTTTCGGCCCGCTCCCGCGGGTCATGGAGCAGGTCGATTTCCATCAGGCCGTCGCGGTTGAAGAGCTGCAGGGCGAGCGCGGCCGGGATGTAGGCGGCATCGTCGATGTCGATGCCGAGCAGCTGACCCTTTGCCGACAGCACGCCAACGACGCGGAAGCTCATGCCGCCGAGGCGGATCTTCTCCCCGAGCGGATTCGCATGGTCGAAGAGCGCCTGGGCCAGGGTGTGACCCAGCATGACCACGGGGCGCGGCGCGATGAGGTCGTCCCGGGGCAGGTACTGGCCACGGTCCAGCGCCATGGTCCAGACCTTCGGGGCATCCGGCCCGACGCCCAGGACCAGGGTGCGGCGCGCGCGTCCGGCATGTTCGGCCGTGATGTTGCCGCTGACTGCGGGCGTCATGGCCAGCACGCCGGGCACGTTCAACAGGCTCTCGGCGTCGCGCAGGGTCAGCGGGCGCCGGGTGTCGACGACGCTGATGGAGAAGCCGGTGGTATTGGCCTTGCCCGGCATGACCGCGATCAGGTGGGTGCCGAACTGGGTGAACTGGTTGACCAGATAACGCTGCAGGCCCGCGCCGAGGCCGGTCAGGATGACCACGGAGGCGATACCGACCGCGATGGCGAGCATGGTCAGGGCCGAGCGCATCCGTTCGGCCACCAGGGTGCCGAGGGTGAAGCGGGCAAGGTCGGCGGTTCGCATGTCAGCGACCGGTCAGCGCGCGCACGGGATCAAGCCGCGCTGCGCGTCGTGCGGGCAGCCAGCCGAACAGCAGGCCCGCGCCGATGGCGGTCGATGCGGCGGCGATGCAGGCCCAAAGTGGCGTCATGACGGGAAAGCTCGGGTAGATCGAGGCCAGGGCGAGCACGCCCAGTCGCCCCAGCAGCAGGCCGGCGATGGCGCCCAGCAGGCCGATCAGCAGGGATTCGAGCAGGAACAGGCGCAGGATCAGGGGCGGCGGCGCGCCTATCGCCGCCAGCAGGCCGATCTCCGCGCGCCGCTGGCTGACGCTCACCAGCATGACGTTCATGATGATGATGCCGGCCACCAGCAGGCTGATGGCGGCGATCCCGCCCACGCTCAGGGTCAGCACGCCGAAGATCGCATCGAAGGTTGCGAGCACCGCGTCCTGGGTGATGAGGGTGAAGTCCTCCTCGCCCTGGTGCCGTTCCATCAGCACGCGGCGGGCGGCATCCTGCACGCCTTCGAGCCGTGAGCGGCCATCAACCTCGATCAGGATGCGGAACAGGGCCGGGTTGTCGAACAGGGCCTGTGCGCTCGCGACGGGAATGATCACCGCCTCGTCCATGTTCTGCCCAAGCGAGGTGCCCTGCCCGGCCAGCACGCCGATGACGCGGAAGCGCCGGTCGCCCAGCCGCACCCACTGACCGACCGGGGGGGCGTGGCCGAACAGCTCGCGCGCCAGCGTGGCGCCGATGACCGCGACGGCCCGCGCCTCGTCGAGATCAAGCCTCGGCAGGAAATCTCCGCGTCCCATCTCAAGCCTGCGGGTCTGCTCCAGCGTGGCGTCCGAGCCCAGCAGGAGGGCCTCGCGCGAGTGCGCGCCGGCGGACATGTCGATGGCGCCGACCGACAGCGACGAGACGGCGTTGACATGCGGCAGGCGGCGCAGGGCGGCGACATCCTCCAGGGTCAGGTCGCGCTCCGTCTCGAAGATCATGCCTGGCGGGCCGCCGCCCTTCTCGGTCTTGCCGGGCAGAACGATCAAAAGCTCGCTGCCCAGCGCGCTGAATTCGCCCATGATGTATTGCCGCGCGCCTTCGCCCAGCGCGGTGAGGATGACGACCGCCGCGACGCCGATGGCCGCAGCCCCGGTGACCAGCAGGGTGCGCAGGCGGGATGCCGTCATGGCGCGCCAGGCGAAACGGAGTTGGTCGAGCGCCCTCATCACCGGTTTTACGCCTCCCCCGCGTGTGGGGGAGGGCGGGAGGGGGATGTTTGCGCATCCTCGAAGATGCGGCCATCGTGCAGCAGGATGCGCCTTCTTGCCCGTGCGCCGATGTCCGGGTCGTGGGTGACGACGATCAGGGTGATGCCGGAGGCGTTGAGGCCTTCCAGCAGTTCGATCACCTCCGCGCCGGAATGACTGTCGAGGTTGCCGGTCGGCTCGTCCGCCAGCAGCAGGGCGGGGCGCATGACCGTGGCGCGGGCGATGGCCACCCGTTGGCGCTGGCCCCCGGAGAGCTGGTCGGGCCGGTGGTGGGCGCGGTCGGTCAGGCCGACGGCGGCAAGCGCATGGTCCGCCCGCTCGCGACGTCCGGCGGGCGCCATGCCCGCCAGCACCAGCGGCAGGGCCACGTTGTCGAAGGCGGTCAGGCGCGGCAGCAGGTGGAAGGCCTGGAACACGAAGCCGATGCGCTCGCGGCGCAGGCGGGCGCGCTCAAGTTCGTCCAGGGCCTGGGTGTCGCGTCCCTCCAGCCGGTAGACGCCCTGCGTGGGGCGGTCGAGCAGGCCGAGCATGTTGAGCAGGGTGGACTTGCCGGAGCCGGACGGCCCCATCAGCGAGATGTATTCGCCGGGGGCGATGGCGAGGTCCACCCGGTCGAGGGCATGCACCTGCGTGTCGCCCACCGGGTAGATGCGCGACAGCCCTTCCAGCCGGATCATGGCCTCGCTCATCGGGCGTCGCTCGCCCGCGCGATGGCGCCGGGTTTCACGCCTTCGTCGTCGAAGTTCAGCACGACCCGCTCGCCCTCCTTCAGGCCCTCCGCGATCTCGGTCCAGCGCCAGTTGGCGAGCCCCTTCGTGATGGCGCGTCGTTCGATGCGCCCGCTGGCGGGGGCGAACACCAGCACGCCGCCGACCTCCATGATGGCCTCGGTCGGCAGGCGCGGGACGTTCTCGCGACGGTCGAGGATGATCTCGGCGTCCGCGCTGTAGCCGGGCAGGAGGCGGGCGTTGCGCGGGTCGTCGTCAAGGCCGATCTCGACGCTGACGAAGCGGGCCTGCTTCTCCCTGTCCTCCACATGGGCGCCGATGCGGCGCACATGGCCGCCGAAGGTCTCGTCGCGGAAGGCGTCCAGTTGCACGCGCACCGGCATGCCGACCCGCACGGCGGCGGCATCGACCTCATCGATCGGCGCGCTGATATAGATGCAGCCGTACTCGACCAGATCCACCGCGGGCGGGGTGGGGATGCCGGGCGGGGAGGGCGCGGTGATCTCGAACAGCTCGCCGTTGAGCTCGGCGATGATGCCGTCGAAGGGGGCGCGCACGATGGTGCGTTCAAGCCGCGTGTCCAGCACGCCGAACCGGGCCTTGACCGCCTCGACCTGCGCCCGGCTGGCGTTGCACTGGGCGCGGCCGCTGGCGGCCTGGGCCTGGGCCTTGTCGGCCGCGTCCAGGGACACCAGCCCGCCGGGCCTGAGGCGGCCCAGGCGCGCGGACTCGCGCTCGGCCTGCGCGGCCTGGGTGCAGGCGGCGTGGGCCTGCGCCTCGGCGGCCTTCAGTTCCTGCCCGGTGAGGACGCGCTCGGCCTTGATGTCCTCGTTCCACAGCTCGACCAGCACATCGCCCTGCCTGACCTGCGCGCCCTCGCGGAAGGGCAGGCGAACGATCTGGCCGCTGATCGAGGGGGAGAGCCTGGCGCGGCGGCAGGCGGTCACGGTGCCCGCGCGGGTGTTGCTGGCGGTGGCCTCGACCACGCCGCGCTCGACCTTGTGCAGCCGCACCATGACCGGCTCGGGGCGGCTCGTCCACCACCAGGCGCCCGCGAGGAGGGCGAGGATGGCGACGGACCAAAGGATGCGCTTGGGCATGGAGTGACTCCCTTGGGCGTCAGACAATGACGATTTTGCCGGGCCATAGCCAGGACTATGGCCCAAAAAAGCGGCGAAATATGAACCGGCCCACGGCTTTTGCAGCCAGTTCGCCTCAAGTCCGACAGGCTGTCAGATGTGCCCCTCCCCCTTGACGGGGGAGGGTTGGGGAGGGGGTGATGGGCGCTGACACCTTGGCGATACGCCCGCGCTCCCCCCTCTCCCCAGCCCTCTCCCACGAGGGGAGAGGGAGAAACAAGGCCATCAGGCGTGTTCTGGACGGTAGATGCTTACATCGTAGCCCATCTCGCGCAGGCGTTCGCCCGCCACGGCGGAAAGCAGGCCGCGCGCGCAGTAGAGCGCCAGGGGCCGGTCGCGCGGCAGCTCCCTGAGGCGGTTGTCGAGCTGGGCGTAGGGCAGGACGAGGGCCGCCTGCGCCAGCGGCCGGCGTTCGGCCTCGGCGGCCTCGCGCAGGTCGATGACGAGGGCCTCGCCCGCCTCGGTCACGAGGGGCAGGGAGGTCTTGCCGGTCGCGCGTTCGGGAATCTTGTCCACCGTCAGCACCTCGGCCTGCTCCAGCGCCTGATCCAGCGTTTCCCACGGAAAGACCTCTTCGGCCCTGTCGATGGCGGCGGCGCCGACCGAGGCATGCGGGCGCTCGATCAGCGCGCCGCAGTATTCGGGCGTGCAGATGGCGTGGTGGGCCAGGCCGAGCCTTTCCGCCTCGCGGATGATCTCCTGCTTGTGCATGGTGATCAGCGGGCGGATGACCAGCATGTCCACCGCGCTGTCGATGCGGTTGAGGTTGGTCAGGGTCTGGCTTGCGACCTGCGCCAGGCTCTCGCCGGTGATCAGCGCGCCGGCCTTGGCCTTGTGCGCCACGCGCTCGGCGGCCTTGAACATCATGCGCTTGAGCAGCACGCCCATCAGGCCGGGGTCGGTATGCGCCTTGAGCGCCTCGGCCACGTCCTCGAACGGCACGATGACCAGGCGCGGGGTGTGCGAGCGCAGATAGCGCCGCCACAGCAGGTAGATCTGCGGCAGCACGCTGCTGACATGGGCCTCGCCGCCCAGGCGGAACAGGCAGAAATGGGTGATCAGTCCGCGGCGCAGCGCAAGGTAGGTGGCGACGCCGGAGTCGAAGCCGCCGGAGATCAGCGCAAGGCCGCTGCCGATCTCCCCCAGCGGGAAGCCGCCGAGCCCTTCGTGGCGGGCGTTGATGCGCCAGGCGTCGATGCTGCCGTCGCGCTGGATATGAAGGGTCAGGCTGACCGTGACGTCCGGGTGATGCAGGTCCACCTTCGCCGTCGGGCAGAGTTCCAGCAGGCGCGCGCCCAGTTCGCGGTCGAATTCGATCGAGGTGAAATCGCTCTTGCCTGTGCGCCTGGTGCTGGCGCGGAAGGTCTTGCCGGCGATGGCTTCGACATACAGGGGGGCGGCCTTCTCGATCAGGTCGTGCATGCCCTGGTTGGGGATCTCCTCGGCTTCGAGGATATGGGCGATGCCCGGCGTGTTGATCAGCGCGGCGCGAATGGCGGCTTCACAGCTTGCATCGCAGCCTTCGGGCGGGATGATTTCCAGCCGGTCCCACAGGCGGATGACCTTTGCGCCGGGGGCGTCCTCGCGCATCAGGGTGTGCAGGTTGTGTTCCAGCTGGCGGACCATCTTGCGACGGACGCTGTCGCTCTTGATGGTGATTTCGGCGAAGAGCTTGATGATGAATTTCATGACGAATCGGGCTGCAAATCAGGCGGGCATTCTACCCCGATGCCTAGCAGCCTGTCGGGCTTGAGCGGCTGAAGCGAAAAAGTCGCCGGCCGAGGACAGATTTTGACGATTTTGCCGGGCCATAGCACGGACTATGGCCCAAGAAATCGGCGAAATATGGACCGGCCTGCGGCTTTTGCAGCCAGTTCGCCTCAAGCCCGACAGGCTGCTATGTTAGGCTTGCGTCCATCGTGATGGTGGCTCGTTTGAGGGGCGTTTGATGATGCAGACCGAACTGGCGAATGCCCTGGTCGAGGCCGGGCGCTTCTTCTTCTCGCGCGGCTGGGTGCCTGCGACCAGCAGCAATTTCTCCGCGCGGCTGGACGACGAGCGCGCCCTGCTGACCGTGTCCGGCCGCCACAAGGGGCGGCTGAGCAGCGATGACTTCCTGCGCGTGTCGATCGAGAGCGGGTTTTCGCTGGAAGTCGGCCGTCGTCCGTCCGCCGAGACCCTGCTGCACACCCAGCTCTATGCCCGCGAGCCGGCCATCGGCTGCGTGCTGCACACCCATTCCATGCCCGCGACCGTGCTTTCGCGGCTGACCGAGGGGGCGCTCGCGCTGGAAGGCTACGAGCTGGCCAAGGCCTTTCCGGGCGTGAGCACGCACGAGTCCACCCTGACCATCCCGGTGTTCGCCAACGACCAGGACATCCCGCGCCTGGCCGCCGAGGTGGATGCCTGGATCAATCGTCACGGCATGCCGGTCGGCTACCTGATCGAGGGGCATGGCCTCTACACCTGGGGCGCGACGGTGGACGACACGGTGCGCCACGTCGAGGCGCTGGAATTCATGCTTGAATGTGAATTGTGGTTGAGGCGCGTGGGGTAGGCCATTCGATGCCACGTAGGCGCGCCGCCCTCGGCGCGATCCGGCCATCGGCCCGAGGGCGGGCCTCCTACAGCGATTTTCTTGATTTTTGGGATAGGAGTCTGCCGGTGTCCGAGCTGCGAATCTTTGATGAAACCCATCCCGAGGCGCCGATCGGTAACTACACCGATCATGCCGACATCGCCCGCGAGCTGGCCTTGATGGGCGTGCGTTTTGAACAGTGGGAGGCCAGCCGGCCGCTGGCGGCCGACGCCGACCAGGATGCCGTTCTTTCGGCCTATCGGGAGGACGTGGAGCGACTGAACAGGGCATACGGTTTCCAGTCCGTGGACGTGGTCAGCCTGCGCCCGGACCACCCGCAGAAGGACGAGCTGCGCGCCAGGTTCCTCAACGAGCACACCCACGACGACTTCGAGGTGCGCTTCTTCGTCGATGGCCAGGGCATGTTCTACCTGCACGCCGCGGGCCGCGTCTACGCCATGCTCTGCACCCAGGGCAACCTGATCTCCGTGCCGGCGGGCGTCACCCACTGGTTCGACATGGGCGAAAACCCGAGCTTCAAGTGCATCCGCTTCTTCACCACGCCCGAAGGCTGGGTGGGTCATTTCACCGGCAGCGGCATCGACCAGGCGTTCCCGACGCTGGATGCCATGTCCGCCTGACTTTTCCATCCGCGTCATCGCGAGGGCCGGCCTTCGCAATGACGTTTCTACAACGACCGTGGGAGGCTTCATGATCAAGGCCATCGTCACCGATATCGAAGGCACCACCTCCAGCATCGACTTCGTGCACAAGGTGCTGTTTCCCTACGCGCGCGAGCGCATCGCGGACTTCGTGCGCCAGCGGGCCGGCGAACCGGCGGTGCAGGAGCAGATCGAGGCCGTCGGCCGCGAGGTGGGGGACGACCACATTCCGCTGGAGGAGGCGATCCACTACCTGGTCGAGTGGATCGACGAGGACCGCAAGATCACCCCGCTCAAGGCCCTGCAAGGGATGCTGTGGGAGGAGGGCTACCGCAACGGCGATTTCACCGGGCACATGTACCCGGACGCGGTGGAGTGGCTGCGCCGCTGGCACGCGCAGGGCCTGCGTCTCTACGTCTATTCATCGGGCTCGGTGCAGGCGCAGGAGCTGCTGTTCCGCCATTCCGACGCGGGCGACCTGACACCGCTGTTCGCGGGCCATTTCGACACCACCATCGGCGCCAAGCGCGAGGCGGACGCCTACCGGGTGATCGCCGAGGCGCTGGAGCTTCCGCCCGCCGAGATCCTGTTCCTGTCCGACATGCCGGCCGAGCTGGATGCGGCGCGCGCGGCGGGCATGCAGGTGCTGGGCCTGGCGCGTCATGGGGAACCGATGTCCACCCAGGCCGCCGCGCACCGTTGGTGCCGTGACTTTGCCGAGGTGGCCCAGGTCATGCGTGCCGCAGGCTGAATCAGCGAGGTTTTGGCTTCATCAGAACTTTCTAATGTCCCGTGGGCGGGAGGGCGTCGATACTGGCCGGCACCCTGCTTTGCCCAGTGGCGCAGGTCCCGATCAACACGAGGATAACGAAGGATGATGAAGACCGTCTCCGCAGCCCTGGGCGTGGTTGTGCTTGGATGCTGTTCCGCCGTCGCCATGGCCGATGGTCATGCCCCGCACGGGTCCTATCACGGCCAGGCAAGTCCATCGCGTTCAACTATCAGGACAGCCCGCTCAAGCTGATCAACAACGGCCACACCATCCAGGTGAACGTGGCGCCGGGTTCCAGCATCAGCGTGAACGGTCACGAGTACCCGCTGGCCCAGTTCCACTTCCACAGCCCGAGCGAGCACACCGTCGAGGCCAAGTCCTTCCCGCTGGAGGCGCATTTCGTGCACAAGGACAAGGACGGCAACCTCGCCGTGGTCGGCGTGCTGTTCAGGGAAGGTGCCGAGAACGCCGCCCTCGCGCCCATCTGGGCCAACATGCCGACCGAGCTGGGCAAGGAGAAGGCCGTCGAGGGCGTGACCGCATCCGCCAAGGCGCTGCTGCCGAGCAAGCCGGAGTACTACCGCTACAGCGGCTCCCTGACCACCCCGCCGTGCAGCGAGGGCGTGACCTGGCTGCTCATGACCGAGCCGCTGGAGGTCTCCAGGGCGCAGGTCGAGACGTTCCACAGTCTGATGGGCGGTGACACCCACCGTCCGCTGCAGCCGGTGAATGCGCGCCTGCCGATGAAGTGATCCACCTCATCGCCGGATGATCAGGGGCGCGCCTCCGGGCGCGCCCGGCACGGGCGCACACAAAAAACCCGCGAAGCTTGCGCTATCGCGGGTTTCAGGGCTTCAGTGGAACCCACTGGAAGCTGATGTGGTGGCTATAGGTGGACTCGAACCACCGACCCCAGCATTATGAGTGCTGTGCTCTAACCGACTGAGCTATATAGCCGTAAAATCGTGGGGCGCATTATCCATGTCGGGCATGGGTGCGTCAAACAATTTTTGAGCGCGCGGATGCCCCTCAGTGAATGATCCGGGGGACGATGATTTCCCAGCGCGTGCTCTTGAGCTGCTCCCTGAATGCCTTGTCGCTGTCCTCGGCGAAGCGGGTGATGATGCCGGCCACTTCGCAGCGAATGGGCGGACTCTCGGGGGTGAAGCTTCTGGAGGTGCGGCCGACCGTCCTTCCCTCGTCGTCCAGAATCACATGGCGTTCGCCGTCTTGCCGCAGGCGCAGCGGCGCGCCGGGCTCAAGCGCGCGGATGGCCTCATGCGCGGGGTCCCGAGGATGGAGGCGTCCAGGGTAGCCAAGATCGACATCCTTCAGGCTCAGCGACTGATAGCGGGTGTCGAGCTCCGGGATCGGCGTCAGGGGCGCGGCGGGTGGGCGCGGGGAAAGGTCCATGGCGCGGATCAACGGGTTGCCTGGCGCGTGTTCGCACAGGGTCAGCGTCTCGATGGCGCGGGTCATGCCGACATAGTAGAGGCGTCTTTCCTCTTCAAGGTTCTGTTCGCTCCACCCGCCGTCCAGCAGGAAGACATGGGGAAACTCCAGGCCCTTGGCCGAATGCACGGTGCCAAGGTACAGGCCCCGACGTCGCGCCTGGCGGGCCTCCCTGGCGTAGTCGTACAGCCATTCGATCAGGGTTCCCGGGGCCAGGTTGCAGTCGCCGAACTCGGCCTTCAGCTGCTCGAAGGCGGTCGCGAAGAAGGCTCGCCAGCTCTCGTCCAGTGGCAGTTCGTTCGGTACTTCGGTCGCGACACGCACCTCGAGCGTCGCGGACGCATGGGATCGCAACCGTTCGATGACCTGCATGAATCCGCGTTGTCGGGTCAGCGGCAGGGGGGCCTGTTTGTCGGAGGCGAGGTGGTAGGGGACGTCATGCTGTTCGCACCATGCCTGGAATGGCCACAGGTAACGATGCGTGCGGGCCAGCACAGCGCAGCCTTGCCAGTCTGGCGCGTGCTCAAGAAGGCGCAGACGCTGCATTTCGGCGATGACGGCCTGGGCCTGCAGGTTGCCGTGGCCGCGGTCGTCGGAGGGCAGGGCGATGCACAGGACATGTCCCTGGCGTTCGGGATCGAGCGTCTGCCAGTGTCCGGTGACCGGGTGGTCCTCGCGTGCCTGGTCGATGCGGATGGGGTGGTTTGCCTTCAGGCGGGCTGGATGGCGCTGGATCAGCTGATTGGCGCTTTCGATGATGGCCCGGCTGGATCGGTAGTTCTCCACCAGGTAGCTGATGTCCGCCTTGTATTCATCGCGATAGCGTTCGATGTGCCGGTTGTCGCCGCCCCGCCATGGGTAGATGTTCTGGTCGTCGTCGCCCACGGCGAGCATGCAGAGGTCCGCGTCATGATCGCTGTGACGCTTGGCCAGCGCGCTGACCATGCGGTATTGCCGATCGTCGATGTCCTGGTATTCGTCGACCATGATGTAGCGGTAGCCGCGCAGCAGGCGTTCGCGCAGGTCATCCTCGCCCTCGACCTGATGCCTGCCCTCGAGCAGATCCGCGGCGCGTTCGAGCAGGGCATTCAGCTCGCCCTCGCCGATGCGTTCACGTTGCTCGAAGCTTGTGCCCGTCAGGCGCATGGCCATGGCGTGATAGGTCAGGACGGTCAGGCCGTAGGCCTCGCCGCCGACCAGTCGCACCAGTCGCGTGCGGATTTCATGGGCCGCATGCCGGTTGAAGGTCAGGGCGATGATGCTGGCGGCGGGCGCCCGGCGCACGCGCAGCAGATAGGCGATGCGATGGACGATGAGGCGCGTCTTGCCCGAGCCCGGCCCGGCCAGCACCAGGCGGTTGCGGTCCTCATGATCCGTGACGATGCTTCGCTGGATGGGGTTGAGCTGATCGACGATGGCCTTCCATGAGCCTTCACTGGTGGCGAGCTTGAGCACCTCGCCCTTGCCGTTGAAATAGCGTTTCAGGAATTCCTGCTTGCCATCCTGGAAATAGTGCATCACCAGGCGCAGGGCGTCGGCCATCTCGCGCAGGGCGAGCTCCGCGTATTCGCGCATGACATGCACCTGGATGCGCTTCTCCCGGTAGTGCTCGTCGAGCCTCTGGTAATCCTCCTTCAGGAAACGCTGGCCCTGCTTGTCCGGGTTGATCTCGATGGTCATCGCGCGGCGCATGACGGTCATGCCGTGGTTGAGCGTCAGGACCTCCTGTTGGTGGAGATAGAGCAGGACGTGCTCGATGGCCCGGCGGCGCTGTTCCGGCTTGAGGGTGGCCCGCAGCTCGATGTCGTTCTCGATGGCGCCGAGCAGTTCGCCGAAGGTGGTTTGCACCAGCAGGTCCTTGCCCCTCGTGCCCTGTCCGAGCTTGCCCAGCAGGAAGGCGAGGATGACGCCCGCGATGGCGTGTCGCTTCTCGCCCCAGGCCTGGATGTGCCCCCAGCCGAAGCGGCCGCGCACGCGGAGTTTCAGGACATCGCGATTGAGCTGCCGAAGCTCGAGGTGGCTGCGCTGCTGGCTTTCGCCGTCCCGATCCTGGGCCAGGCTGCGCAGCAGGCGAAGCACATGCAGGGGGAGCAGGTCCGGCAGCTCGCCCGCTTCCCGCAGCCGCGCCGTCAGATGGGGAAGATGCAGGTCCTGCCAGTCGCCCTGGTCGGCATCCGGGGCCTGTTCGCGCAGGGTCTCGAACAGCGCCGTCTCAAGTCGCCGCGATTGGCCGAGCCGTTCGATGGACGCGCCGGCCACGCCATGCCGAAGATACACGGTCAGCTGCGCGTCGTTGCTCACCAGGCCCAGGGCTTCGAGTTGCCTGAGCGCCCCGATCACCTCCTCGTGCGTCTGCCCGGTCAGCATCATCAGTTCGTCGGTGCTGATACGCTCGTCGGCCCTGGCTTCGTAAAGAAAGCGCATGATGGCGCGATACGCCTCCTTCCGTCGCGCGGGCAGGCCGGCCTTCTTCAGGCGGGCCTCGACTTCCTCTTCGTTGAGCGTCGGCCGCGAGGGGAAGATGTGGGTGTGATTCTCTTCGCGACGCAGGTAATGGCCACGTTCGAGCCAGGCAATGGCCGTGACGACCTTGGTTTCCGCGTCGCGGTCGTCGGCCTCGAAGCTGGTGTGCACGCCCTCGTCCTGCAGGATCTCGCCGGCCGTGATGACGATCTGGCCGCCCTTGCGCCGGGCATATTCCGCGCGCAGCTTGCCGAGAATCTGCTGGATGTCGCGCTGGCTGAGTTTCGAGCGCTCGCTGAGTCCGAACTGGGTCTCGATGTCCTGGGGGTCATAGAGCAGCACGCATCGGGCCTGCAACTGGTCGCGCCCCGCCCGTCCCGCTTCCTGCAGGTAGTTCTCCAGCGAACCGGGGATGTCGGCGTGGATCACCAGCCGCACGTCCGGCTTGTCCACGCCCATGCCGAAGGCGTTGGTGGCGACAATCACGCGCAGGGCGCCCGCCTTGAATGCGTCCTGGATGTCCTTCTTCGCATGGGGTTCCAGTCCGGCATGGAAGTGACGGCAGGCCCAGTCCTGCTTGTCGAGGAAATCCGCCAGTTCCTCGGCGTTCCTGCGGCTGGCGACAAAGACGACCGCGCCGCCGTCCTGCCGACCGATGTTGTCCTCCAGCAGCTGGTGCGCGCGCGCCCATTTCTCGCCGGCGCCGACGGGCATGACCTCGAAGCTGAGGTTGTCGCGCTCGGGCGTCCCGATGAAGGCGGCGAACTCGATGCCCAGCTCATCCTTGAAGTGCCGCCGGATGTCGTCCAGCACGTCCTGCTTGGCGGTGGCGGTGAAGCAGCCGATGGGTGCCCGCGGGGCGTCCTTGCCGAATTCGCGTATGAATCGGGCTGCGTAGAGGTAGTCGGGGCGGAAATCGTTGCCCCACCTGGAGAGGCAGTGCGCCTCGTCGAAGATCCAGGCGCCGATCTGGCGATGGGCGATGGCGCCCCGGAAGGCCTTGTTGCGGAACTGTTCCGGCGAGACCAGCAGGATGCCGATGTCGCCCAGCTGGACCTTTTCCAGCACATCGGCCCGTTCGGGCAGGGTCAGCAGGCCATTGAGGGCGGCGGCGCACTGGATGTTGCGACCGAGCAGGCCGTCGACCTGGTCCTTCATCAGCGACTGCAGGGGCGAGATGACGACGGTCAGGCTGCCGTTGCGGTGATGGCGGTTCAGGGCGGGCAGCTGATAGCAGAGGGACTTGCCGCCTCCGGTGGCGAGCACGGCCAGGACGGATCGGCCCTGCATGCCGGCCAGCACGATGTCGTGCTGGGGACTGGTTCCATCGGCGTTCCGCCTGAAGTCGTCGAAGCCGAAATAGCGCCTCAGTTCATGACGTGGATCATGGGTCGATCGGCAATATCGGCATGCGGGATCGTCGCATGGCATGTCGCGCAGCTCGTGGATCAGGCGGCTCACAGCGGGGAACTGATGCCGGACCCAGGGCGCAAGCACCGAGTTGCCGCCCGAAACCCTCAGCCATGCCAGCGCGTAGGCGATGGGCCATGGCTGTTCCGGCTGGACGAGATCCTGTTCAAGCAGGCGGGACAGGCGTGTGCGGCAGACCTTCAGGTCGCGTTCTTGCGTGGGGTCGTTCTCCTTGAGGATCTCCGGGATCAGGGTGCGCAGGGCGGAGATGCCCAGGGCGGTGCGCCCCGTCAGTCGCTGGAACAGGTCGCCCAGCCCCGGTCCCGCGTGCGGCGCGATCAGCCCCTGCTGGCAGTAGAGTTCGTCGTGGTGCGTCTCGGCCATGCCGCCGAAGGCCTGCCACTGATCCATGTACAAGGACAGGGTCGCGCGGCAGTCGGCCAGCGGTGAGTTGAGGCTGTCGCGGATCAGCTTGTAGTCCTTGATCAGCCGATGGTAGGGGTTCTGAGGGAAGGCAAGCGGCGACAGCCTTAGCGTGTCGATGACAGGGAGGCGGAGCAGGGAGAGATGGGGCGCGGCGGCGCGCAGCAGGGGAATGTCGTGCTCCAGCAGGTTGTGCCCGAGCAGGAAGATCGCGCCATCGGCCATGGCATCCAGACGCCTGAGGGCGTCATTCAGGGCATGGCCGACATTCAGCTCAAGTTCCGCGCCGGTATCGGGGCGCAGGGCGCCGATCTTGAAGATGCGTGCCGGCTGATCCGGCTGGGCCGGCGTGGCCTCGAGGTCGAGCACCAGGCACTGGGGTCGGGCAGGTATCGCCATGAATCCATTCGTTCCGTGGAACCGCTGCGCGCGGAGGTTTCAAATCTACTCCAGGCGGGCGGGGGGTGGAATGGCCAGACACGAGAAAGCCACGCCCAGGCGTGGCCGTTCGGTCAAGGTGAGCCCCCATCCCCAGCGCCCTCAAGGGGCGAGGGAAGCTCGGTGCGCGGGCGCGGTCAGACGTTAAATGCGAAGTGCGGCCTGAATGCCGCACCGCTACGAGATGTCCGGCTCAGGTTACTCATTTCGTACCCGGTTCCATACCCGGTTTTCGTTTTGCCAGCGGGCATCATGTCGCCCGCGCTGCTTGCCGGATCGCCTCGGCGGCCCACTGATTGAGGCTTTGCCCATGCGCAGCGGCAGCGATGGCGGCGGCCTCGTGCAACTCGGGATCGATGCGCAGGGAGAACTTGCCGGAAAAGTGCTTGCGTGGATCGACGCCATCCTCGGCGCAGGCTTCCAGAAAAACCCGCAAGGAAATCTCGCCTTCATGCCGCAGACCATCAACATCCTTGGCATAGAAGTCGGCACCGCCGTTCAGCCCGATAAACTCCCCCCGGAACATTTGAATGTCCGGGTCGAACGAGATGACTGCCTGATAACCGTTGATCGTCATGGTGTTCATGGTTTTACTCCGTGATCTTCCAGCCACTTGCGGATGGATTCCACCGCGCCCTTGTCCGTCGTTGGTTCGGGGTGCGGCCGATGAAACACCCGCCTATCGCCAAACAAACGCACCAGCACGCGCGAACCTTCCCGCTCGGCGACCTGCGCGCCCAACTCGATGAACAGCGCCTCGATGTCGGCCCAGCGGACATTCGCCGAGACAGGCCGGGCGAAGATCAGTTCAAGGGTGCGCTGGTGCTTTCGCTTCATTGGTCTAATGGTAGCGGATAGTGGTATCACGATTCAAGCAATAGCGCCCCTGACCGCCCGTCATGCGGCTTGCTCATGGCGCGTGGAACGGTCGGGCGCCTCGAAAAACCTCAGCTCTGCGCGCGCCCGCTGGTAAAATGTTGTTGTCATGGCAACGGCAACCTGGTGGCACGATGAAGAAGCGCGGCGCGATCAAGACAGACCTGTTTGCAGCGCACGAGCACCGAGCGAAGATCGATCGACTGGGCGACCCGCTCGCCCAGATCGCCTCGCGCATCGACTTCGCCGCGCTGGCCGCCGAGGTCGATCGCGTGGCCCCGCGTCCGGTGAGCCTGCAGGGCGGTCGTCCGCCATTCCCGACCGAGACGATGGTGCGCATCCTGGTGCTCAAACGTCTCTACAACCTCTCCGATGAGCAGATAGAGTTCCAGTTGCTCGACCGCATGAGCTACCAGCGCTTCGCTGGGCTCGCCGACGCACTTAACATCCCCGACCGCACGACCATCTGGACCTTCGAGAATCGCATCGGCGAAGCGGGCGCGCGAGCGCTCTTCGATGGTGTGACGGCGCGGCTGCTGCGTTTTGGCTTCATCGCCCGAGGCGGCCAGATTATCGATGCGACGCTGGTGCCTGCGCCGCGCCAGAAGATCGGCCGCGAGGCGCGCGCGAGCTTCGCCATGACGATGATGGCGACGACCTGCAACATCCGCCGCCTGACCTGGTTGCAGCGGGCGGGAATCGAGGCGTTTTGAGGCGAGAAGAGCGCCGCGCGCGCGCCGCTTCGCCGCCGCCGAGCGTCAGATCGGCGCCGCCAATCAGGCCGGAACGCCACCGACGACACCGTCAATGGGCTCTTTACGAGCTTCATTTCCCGGTTCGCGTGTCAGATTTCGGGTCATTCGAGGCGCCCCGTAGTGCCGCATCGCTAATCCCGCGTCTGGGGGCAGGGTTTTGGCTGCTGCTGGGGGCATGATTTTCGGGGCTAACGCCAGTATTGGCGCGGGTTTCATTCGTTTCCATGGGCACGTTTTCTCCGTGAAGGGAGGGCACGCACCACGCGTGCCCCCAACCATGCCCCCATGTAGGCAGTTCGCCCGCGAACTCGCT
>SDAY01000112.1 GCA_006212015.1 Halothiobacillaceae bacterium | reverse complement strand
TGTCGTCATGCATGGGAATCCTCCTTCATCTTCAGGTTGCGCCATCGAGTGTACGCCCCGGGGCGCCCTGACGCGCCATGCCCATCCCTTTGATGGTTATCCCCATGGCTTGTGGATAACTCCGTGGATGGATCGTGGGCAGTCCTGACGAATGCGCATGGGGGCGGGTCCGCAGGCCCGCTGGTCACGAAATGACCTGTTCGTGATATTGATTCAAAATCAATGACTTGCGATTTATCGATGAGGTTGGCCGGACTTTCATGACAGATCAATGACTTGCGATGGCATGCACCGGAAATGTGCATAACCACCCTTGCGCCGGTCACGGAAGTGTGCGCGCGATCAGGGCCAGTCCGGTGGCGATGGTGATGAGCTCGAAGCCGCGCTTGATGAAACGGTTGCCCTTGACGATGGAGAGGTGCGCGCCAAGGTAGCCGCCGATCAGCGAGCCCGCGATCAGCGCGGGCAGCCAGTCCCAGCGGATCTCGCCGAGCATCCCCAGGGTCAGGGCGCCGGCGCCGTTCCAGAACAGGCCGACCAGCACCAGGGTGTAGGCCACGGCGCGCTTGTAGTCGAGCCCGAACCAGCGCACCAGCCAGAGCGTGACCAGCAGCCCGGTGCCCGAGGTCAGCGAGCCGTTCAGCGCGCCGATCAGGAACAGGGTCGCGCCGCCGATCAGCAGGCCGCGCCGGTCCCGGTGGCGGGGGGTGTGCTCCTGTCCGAGCCCGGGGTTGCGCCAGGAGTAGACGCCCATGGCGAGGGTCATCAGGCCGAGGGCGATGCGCGCCGGGGTCTCGGGCATGCTCAGGATGAGGCTCGAACCGAGCACCACCCCGGGCAGGCCGCAGGCGAGGATGAACAGGGTGAACGGCCATTCGAGGGTGTGGTTGCGCGCGTGGCGCAGCGAGGCCCCCACGCCGAGCGCGACGCTCGCGACCTTGTGGGTGGCCAGCGCCACGCCGAAGGGCAGGCCGAGGAAGATCAGCGCCGGCAGCTGCAGCAGGCCCGCCCCGCCGCCGGCCAGGGCGGAGAGCAGGTTGGCGGCCAGCGAGACGATGAGAAGGATGGCGGTATCAAGGGCTGTCATGGACATTTGAATCGTGATTTACTCGGTGACTGTCAATAAAGCGCGGCAAGAGGGGCGCGCGGTAGATTTATTCACAAGTTCTCAATACCGTTCAGGGTATGTTGAATAGCCATGGAGATGACATGATGTTGCGCGGTCTGATGATCAAGGTGGGTGTCTTGCTTGGGGGGGGCGTCCTGGTTGCAAATGCGATTGCGATGACGGAGAAGCATGGGGGCGGTGATGAACGGGGGGCTCCCTCCGCGATCCATGCCCTGGGGGAGGATGGATTGGGCACGCGGGTGTCCCAGCTGGCCTCGCCGCTGTGCGATGCGGCGTGCGAGCAGGAGCAGCGCAGGCTATACGCCGCGTCTGCGCATCGGATCTACGCCACTGAAGACGCGCTCCTGCAGATGCGGGATGCCCAGTTGGCAAGGGTGGATGGTCGCATTCAGGTCGCGCAGCGGCGGCTCGCCGCGGAGCAGGAGCGCGCGATGAACAAAGGCTGGCATGTCCTGACGCCCGATGAGCTGGCGGAGCTGCGCGCCCGGATCGCCAGGACAGAGGCGAGCATCGCCGGGATGCAGGGCGAGCGGCGCGCTGTCTTGCGCCGGTACAGCGAGGATCTGGCTCAGTTGCGCGATCGGCAATTGACGCGCAGCGCCAGGAGCCTGTCGGACCTGGGCGGCTGAAGCGGAAACTGTCGCCGGCCGGGGATGGGCCTTAACGATTTTGCCGGGCAACCTGACCTTGGCGGTAGGAGCGAGCACAGCCCAAGATCGTGATCGGGGCAGCGATCGGGCTGCGCGGTCGATTAATTCACAGCCTCTCAGCCCCGGATCAGCGTGCCCACGCCCTTGTCGGTCAAGAGCTCCAGCAGCACCGCGTGCGGCACGCGTCCGTCGATGATCTGCACCGTCTTCACCCCGCCGCGCACCGCGTCCAGCGCGAAGTCGATCTTCGGCAGCATGCCGCCGTAGATGGTGCCGTCCTCGATCAGTGCGTCCACATCCTTCGCCGTCAGGCCGGTCAAGAGCTTGCCCTGCTTGTCGAGCACGCCCGGGGTGTTGGTCAGCAGCAGCAGCTTCTCGGCCTTCAGCACCTGGGCCAGCTTGCCGGCGACCACGTCGGCGTTGATGTTGTAGGCCGCGCCGTCTTCGCCCACGCCGATGGGCGCGATGACCGGGATGAAGTCGGCCTTGTCGAGGGCGTTGACGATGGACGGGTCGATGCGGTCCACCTCGCCGACATGGCCGAGGTCGATGATCTCCGGCACATCCATCTCCGGTGTCTTGTGGGTCATGTGCAGCTTCTTCGCCCGCACCAGGCCCGCGTCGCGCCCGGTCAGTCCGACCGCGCGGCCGCCGTGGCGGTTGATCAGGGCGACGATGTCCTTGTTGACCAGTCCGCCGAGCACCATCTGCACCACGTCCATGGTTTCCGTGTCGGTCACGCGCATGCCCTGGATGAACTCGCCCTTCTTGCCGATCTTTTCCAGCATCTGGTTGATCTGCGGGCCGCCGCCGTGGACGACCACCGGGTTCAGTCCGACCTGCTTGAGCAGCACGATGTCCTGCGCGAAGGCGTTCTGCAAGGCCTCGTCGACCATGGCGTTGCCGCCGAACTTGATCACGACGGTCTTGTCGTGCAGGCGCTGGATGTAGGGCAGGGCCTCGACGAGGACGTTGGCAGTATTCAGGGCGATCGAGTTGTCCATGGTGTTCTCGCGTCAGAGCGGATGGGGAAGCGGCGGGGCCGATGGCGGCCAGGCCTCGATGAGTCGGGATTTTAACCGCGCGAGGGCCGCCTCGTCCTGACCTTCGATACGCAGGGTGAGCAGCGGCTGGGTGTTGGAGGCGCGCACGAGGATGAAGCCCTCGGGGGAATCCAGCCGCAGGCCGTCGATGCGCAGCAGGGCCTCGCCGGGGGCGGGCAGGTCGGCGGCGAGCCCATCGAGCAGAGCCTCGACATGCAGCCCCGCCGGGCGCGGGACCTGGATCTCCGGCGTGGCGTGGGCGCGGGGCAGGGCGTCGAACAGCTGCGTGGGGGATGCGTCCTGCCGGGCCAGCAGGCGCAGCAGGCGGGCGGCGGCGTCCAGTCCGTCGTCAAAGCCGTTGTCGGCGAAGAAGATGTGGCCGGACAGCTCGCCGCCCAGCAGCGCGCCGTGCTGGCGCAGGCCCTCGCGCATGTGGGCATGGCCGCTGGGCACCAGGCGCACGCGCCCGCCGGCGTGCTCGATGGCGCGCTGCGCGGCATGCGAGCCCTTCACGTCCATCAGTACGCAGGCGCCCGGTTCATGCTCGAGCGCGGCGCGGGCCAACAGCACCAGCAGGCGGTCGGGTTCGATGATCTCGCCGCGCCCGTCCAGCGCCACCAGCCGGTCGCCGTCGCCATCCAGCGCGAGGCCAAGGTCCAGATGATGCGCCATGACAGCCGCCCTCAGTGCCGCCAGGTTTTCCGGGCGGGAGGGGTCGGGCGGGCCGTCCGGAAAACGGCCGTCGATCTCGCAACGCAGGGCGATGACCTCCATGCCGAGGCGCTCCAGCAGTTCGCGCGCCAGCGGACCGGCCGCGCCGTGCAGGCTCTCCAGTCCGATGCGCATGGGGCGGGCGGGCGGTTCGTCGTGGATGAGGTGGGCAAGGTAGGGCTCGCGCAGGTCGACCGGGGCGCGATGGCCGCCCGGCGCCTGCTCCAGCGGGCCGTTGGCCTGGGTGGCCAGCTCGACCAGGGCCTCGCCGAAGACGATCCGGCCATGCTCGACCAGCTTGAGGCCGTTCCACTCGGCGGGGTTGTGGCTGGCGGTGATGACCGCGGCGGCATCGGCGGACATGTGTTTTTCGGCAAAGTAGACCTGCGGGCTGGGGGCGAGGCCGAGGTCGAGCACCTCCATGCCGCCCGCGACCAGGCCGTCCGCGAAGGCCCGCGCCAGCGCCTCGCTGGTCAGGCGTCCATCCCGCCCCATGGCGATGCGCCGGCGTCCATGACTGCGCAGCCGGGCGGCGAAGGCGAGGCCCATGCGGCGGAAGTCGTCCGCCTCCAGGTCCACGCCCATGCGGCCGCGCAGGTCGTAGGCGTGGCGGAGGAGGGCGGGGGTGAGCATCAGCCGCGCCCGGTCGAGCCGAAGCCGCCGGCGCCGCGTTCCGTTTCATGGAACTGGTCGACGACCTCGAAGTGCGCCTGCACCACCGGCACGAACACCAGTTGCGCCATGCGCTCGCCAATCTCGATGGTGAAGGCGCTCTGGCCGCGGTTCCACACCGACACGAACAGCTGGCCCTGGTAGTCCGAGTCGATCAGGCCGACCAGGTTGCCGAGCACGATGCCATGCTTGTGGCCGAGCCCCGAGCGCGGAAGGATCACGGCGGCAAGCCCGGGGTCGCCGATGTGGATGGCGAGGCCGGTCGGCACCAGCGTGGTCTGCCCGGGTTCGAGGGTGACGGCGGCGTCCAGGCAGGCGCGCAGGTCGAGGCCGGCGGAGCCGGGGGTCGCGTATTCGGGCAGCGGTATCGTGTCGCCGATGCGCGGGTCGAGGATCCTGAGCTGGATGTTATGCATGGTCGTGGACCCTGTCTGCGATGAGTTCGATGAGCTGGCGCGCCAGCACGCGCTTGTCGGCCTGCGGCAGTTCCTTGATGCCGTCGCGCCAGAGCACGGTGAGGGCGTTGTCAGGCTGGTCGAAGGCCAGGCCCTCGCCCACGCGGTTGGCGGCGATCATGTCCAGATGCTTGCGCACCAGCTTGTCGCGGGCGTGGTCGAGCAGATGATCCGTCTCGGCGGCGAAGCCGACCGTGAAGGGGCGATCCGGCCGCGCGGCGACCTCGGCGAGGATGTCGGGGTTCTTGACCAGTTCGATGGCGAGGGTGTCGGAGGCCTTCTTGATCTTGCCGGGGGCGATCACCGCCGCGCGGTAGTCCGCCACGGCGGCCGTGCCGATGAAGAGGTCGCAGGGCAGGGCCTGCATGACCGCCTCGCGCATCGCAAGCGCGGACTCCACGTCGATGCGCTGCACGCCGGCAGGCGCGGGCAGGGCGGTCGGGCCGCTGACCAGCACCACCTCGGCGCCCGCATTGCGCGCGGCCTCGGCCAGCGCGTAACCCATGCGCCCGGAACTTCGGTTGGAGATGTAGCGTACCGGGTCGATCGCCTCGCGGGTGGGGCCGGCGGTGATGACGACCTTCTTGCCCGCCAGCGGCCCGATGCTGAAGTGCTTGTGCAGGTGCTCGACCAGATCGAGCGGTTCCAGCATCCGCCCCTCGCCCGTCTCGCCGCAGGCCTGCGAACCCGCGCCGGGGCCGAGCAGGGTCGCACCACGTTCTTGCAGGGTCGCGGCGTTGGCGCGGGTGGCCGGGTGCGCCCACATCACCCGGTTCATCGCTGGGGCGAGGAACATTGGCGCCTCGCAGGCGAGGCAGAGGGTGGTCAGCAGGTCATTCGCCATCCCGGCGGCAAGGCGCGCCATCAGATCCGCGCTGGCCGGGGCGATGAGGATGGCATCGGCCCAGCGCGCCAGCTCGATGTGACCCATCGCCGCTTCATGTTCCTCGTCCCACAGGGAGACGCGCACAGGGTGACCGGACAGCGCCTGCAGGGTCAGGGGCGTGATGAAGTGGGTCGCGCCCTCGGTCATCACCACGCGCACCTCGGCCCCCGCGTCGCGCAGGCGGCGGGTGAGGTCGGAGGCCTTGTAGGCGGCGATGCCGCCGGAGATGCCGAGCAGGATGTGCTTGCCGGAAAGTGTCATGTCGGCAGTTTAGCGGTTCGTGGTACAACTGGCACGGTCAGCCAGGGAACAAGGGAGCAAGGCATGGCCATCACCGACTGGCCCGAGGACGAGCGTCCGAGGGAGAAGCTGCTCAAGCATGGGCCGGCATCGCTGTCCGATGGCGAGCTGCTCGCCATCTTCCTGCGCACCGGCGTGGTCGGGAAATCGGCGGTGGACCTCGCGCGCGAGCTGCTCGCAAACTTCGGCGGGCTGCGCGCCCTGATGAGCGCCTCGCGCACGGAGTTCTGCCAGGGCCTCGGCCTGGGCGATGCCAAGTACGCCCAGCTGCAGGCGGTGCTGGAGATGGCCCGCCGCCACATGCGCGAGGGGCTGGAGCGCGGCGAGGCCTTCGACTCGCCCGGCGCGGTGCGCGGCTATCTTTCGGCCCGCCTGCGCGACCAGCCGCGTGAGGTCTTTCTCGTCCTGTTTCTCGATACCCGTCACCGGCTGATCGCCGCCGAGGAGCTGTTCCTCGGCTCCATCGGCGAGGCCGCCGTGCACCCGCGTGAGGTGGTGCGGCGATCCATGCAGCACAACGCCGCCGCCCTGATCGTGGCGCACAACCATCCCTCCGGCGTGGCCGAGCCCAGCCGGGCCGACGAGTCCATCACCCTGCGCCTGCGCGACGCCCTGGCCCTGGTGGAGGTGCGGCTGCTGGATCACTTCATCGTCGGCGATGGGGAACCGGTCTCGCTGGCCGAGCGCGGGGTGATCTGAAATCGGGCTCGACGGTTCATGGAGTGCTTCGCCGCCACGCTTGGCTCGCGGCGACATTCCTGCGGCTCGCAATGACGACCCTTTCCATCATCGCGAGCAAGCGCGCTCCTGCACACCCGCGGCGTCATCGCGGGCTTACGCCAGCTTCGCGTTAGGCCGAAGGCCGTGGC